>SKZO01000127.1 GCA_007127335.1 Spirochaetales bacterium
CCGCGACCGTCAGAGGTGCGGGTGTCGTAGAGGATCTGGCCGGCAGCGGTGTCACGGAGCGTGAAGGTGAGGTCGATCGTGAAGCCGGCGCGAAGGTCGCGCGACCCGTGGTCCGCGCGCTGCGCATCCCGCTCGAGGAAGCGGCCCACGTCAGGCGCCGGGAGCGTCGCCGGGAGTTTGGCGTCGGCCTCACTGAACGAAAGCACGTAGCCGCGTTCGGCGACTTTCTCGATCTCGAACTGGCTCTTGAGCGTGGCGAGGAAGTCTGCGTCGATCTCGTGAACACGGGCGATGTCCTTCTGCGTCTCCGCGAGGTAGACCCGCCCGTCGTGCTCCACGAGGTCCGGATAGCTCATGCGGATCTTCGGGTCGTCGTCGTAGAGCACGATCTCCGGCTCGCTCCACTCGATGATCCTGCCGTCGGGTCCGTCGGCCTCCCGGCCCCAGGCGAGCCAGACCGGGTTGCGGTGCTCGTACGCGTAGGCGGCGTTGCGTTTCATGAGCTCGGGTACGAGCGGGCCGCCGTGGTTGTGGAACCAGTAGAGGTAGGTGCCGTCGGCAAGGCGCCAGGCGAAGTTCGCCGCGCGCGGGTTTTTGATGCGGCGGCCCTCGCGGTAGGTCGCATACCCGGGAGCGCTCCAGGTGTGCCCGCCGTCACGCGAGTAGCTGCACGCCGGGTAGCCGTCGATCGTGCGATAGACCGAGTAGATCGATCCGTCGCTCAAACTGACGTAGGCGTGCTCCGAGGAGACAGGCCTGCCGCCTTCCGGCGCACGCAGGCCAACCTCGCCGTCCGGCAGCGTCTCCCATTGGAGCTTCGCCGGATCCGTCTCGGTGAGGATATTCGGGCTTCGCAGGAGCACCCCTTCGTTGCGGACGAAGAAGCCGGGTCCGAAGCCGCCCACCTTGTGGAGCGAGACGTACCCGGCCCCGTCGTGGATGAAGGGCGAGCTGACGTTCCAGAAGAAGCGAATCTTCCCGCCGGTGACGTTCGTCCGGTCGATCTCGGTCTCGCGGATGGGAATCTCGTAGCGCTCGTCACTCCACGACCGGCCGTTGTCGTCCGAGTATCTGAAGACGTAGTGGCCGAGCGAATCCATGCGCCGCACCTTGCCGTCGGGGTAGGGTTCGGGCCCCTCGTACCCCGGCAGCCCGCGCGGGTCGGCGTCGACCTCCCTGATATCGTCGGTATTGTGGTTGTAGAAGCAGTACACCCTGCCCGACGGCACCTTGAGCAGGCATGCGTAGGAGGCCTCAGGGCCGTCGGCCGGCTCCACGTCCACCGGATCGCTCCAGGTCTCGCCAAGGTTGGTGCTGCGGGTTGTGATCACATGCTGGCCGCCCTGCCCCTCGTGTCCGGCGCCGGTCGTGATGCAGCAGAGCCACGCCCCGTCGTCCGTCTGCACGATCTTCGGCTGATCCGAGTACGATTCGGTGGGGATCTCGCGTCCGCCTGCGATATGCCGCCAGTCGCTGATCGCCTCCCGTCGCGCGCCCGTCCACGCGGACAGATTCGAGATATCGATGTTTGGTTGTGAGCTTGACATACTGCCTCCGTACGAGCGAGTCTCGCACGGTATACCTAGTATGTCAATCCATCGGGTTCGGCGCTCCGGCTTCTGTCGCCACCGACCGACTGCGATCGTCAGAAGCGGTTCGACCCGGCTTCCAGTCGAGCCTTTGACACCTTGATATATGTGGTATACAGTGTATGTCAACGGAGGATCGTGCATGGGCTCGTTGCGCCGCAAACTGCAGAACCGGGAGGTCTCGATCGGGACCTGGATCCAGATAGGCCATCCGACCGTCGCGGAAATTCTGGGTGAGCTCGACTTCGACTGGATCGCCGCCGACTGCGAGCACACGGACATCACGATCCGCGAGTTCGGGTCGATCGTCCGGGGGCTGCACGGGCGCGGACCGGTTCCGCTCGTCCGCGTCGGTGAGAACGATACGCTCGCGATCCGGCAGGCGCTCGACCTTGGCGCGCAGGGCGTGATCGTCCCCCTCGTGAATTCGGCCCGCGAGGCCGAACGGGCGGTCGCGGCCGCGAAATTCCCGCCGGCCGGCGTGCGCGGCTTCGCGTACACCCGCAGTAACGAGTACGGCGCGAGCTTTGACGACTACGCGGCGCGCGCGAACGACGAGATATGCGTCGTCGCGATGGTCGAGAGCCGCGCATCGGTCTCCGCGATCGACGAGATCCTCGCCGTGGACGGCATAGACGGCGTCTTTATTGGGCCCTACGACCTGAGCGGGTCGTACGGCGTGCCCGGTCAGGTTCGCCACGACGATGTCGTCGCGGCGCAGTGTCGCGTCGTCGAGGCGTGCGAGCGCGCCGGAAAGTCGGCCGGGCTCCACGTGGTCAGTCCGAGCCGCGGGGCGGTCAATGCCGCGCTGGATGCCGGGTTCACCTTCATCGCGGTGGGGATGGATACGGTGTTCCTGCGATCCGCGGCGGTTGAGGGGCTCGAGCAGGTGCGCGGGATGGAATCGGGTTTCGCGGCGAGCGAGGCCCGCGTCGGGACCGGGGCACAGGCGGGTTCTGCACGGCACGCCGCACGGCTTGACAGCTAAATATATCCGGTATACCATGCCGGATGTATATACCGCCTGATGGCGGTGCGAAAACTCGCAGGAGGTACCTATGAAAAGGTTCACCATGACATTGTTGCTCGTCCTTGTGGCGATGCTGGCCTTTGCCGGCGCGGCGCAGGAAGAGGCCGTGCAGCCCGACGACGCGATGATTCCGGGCGGAAATCCGAACGAGTCACCGCTCTTGCAGCGACGCGTGCTCGACGGCGAGTTGCCCGCTCTCGAGGACCGGCTGCCGCCGGAACCGTTCGTGATCCCGCTCACCGACGAAAACTGGGGGCCGAGTGAGATCGGGCAGTTCGGCGGTACGTGGCGCCGCGCGGCGCTTTCGACCGCAGCTTCGCCGCTCGGCTACACGATCGGCATCATCTCCGCGAAGAGCGATATCAACTGGCCGAGTCCGAAGAGCAACGTCGGCGAGCCGGCCGGCCAGCTCTGGACGGACTGGTGGTTCTCGGACGACCTGACCTCGTTCACCGCGGAGATCCGCCGCGGCGTGAAGTGGTCCGACGGCGCCCCGCTCACCGCGGACGACTACGTCTTCGGGTTCCGCGACGTCATCACCAACCCTGAGGTCGGCGATGTGGGAGGCGTCTGGCGGACCGGTGGCGAGACCGTGCAGATCACCAAAATCGACGACTACACCATCCGGTTCGACTTCGCGCAGCCGTATCCGGCGTTCGAGACGATTCTGATGCAGCAGACGAATACGCTCGCGAGCCCCAGGCACTACCTCGCGGAGTTCCATCCGGAGCACAATACTGATCTTGCGTCCGGAGACGACCCCTACGGTCTGTTCATTGAGAAGAACGCGTACGGCGACCTCGAGTCCGGCGGGCAGGTCAATATAGAGCTTCCGCGCCTCGATGCGTGGGTTATCGTTGAGGCGAATCTGCCGGAGTACGCGGTTTTCGAGCGTAACCCCTACTTTTACATGGTTGACCCTGAAGGGAACCAGCTTCCCTACATCGACTACATCCGCGTTGACATGGAGGCGGACACGGAGGTGATCTTCCTCAAGGCGCTCTCCGGGGCGTACGACTATCAGCGCGACCAGATCCGCGCTGAAGAGGGGAAGGATCTCCTGCTCGTGCAGAATCGTGAGGCAGGGAACTACTACTTCAGCTACGAAATGCCCAATACGCGCATGATGCGCATGATCTTCCTCAACTGGGACACGCAGGATGAGAAGCTGCGCGAACTGATCCGCAACCGCGATTTCCGGTTCGCGCTTTCGCACGCGACGAACCGCGACGACATCAACCAGATCATGTACAACGGCCGCGCGATCGCCCGGAACCACTACTTCGCCAATCTCTCCCCATACTGGGAAGAGGGCTGGGAGGAGCGCCACACCGAGTACGATCCCGAGCGAGCGAAGGCGCTGCTCGACGAGCTTGGCATTACCGACCAGAACGGAGACGGCTGGCGGCAGTACCCGGACGGCTCGACGCTCGTCCTCGTGATCGACGCGACCGAGGAAGTCGCGCGCCGGGCCCATGCTGAGATGGTGGTAGAGGACTGGAAGGACGTGGGGTTGAATGCAACCGTGAACACTCTCACCGGAGCGGCCTTCGTCGAGAGGATCAACGCCGGACAGCACGACTTCGTCGTCGACTGGCCCGGGCCGGGAACGTTCTTTCCCGAGACCGAAGGCTCCGCCTGGGGACCGGTGCGCGGCGCGCGATCCAACCACGCAACGCCGCAGATGACCCTCTGGTTCGAGACCGACGGCCGCCGGGGCATGGAGCCCGCTGCGGACGACCCGTACGCCCGTGTCTATGACCTTCTCATGGATGCCGCGAGCGAGCCCGACCGCGAACGCCGCGTCGAGCTCTACCGGGAGGTGGGGCAGATCCATATCAACGAGCTTCTCCACCTTGGGCTGACCTCGGTACCTGAGCCGCAGGGAACGGAGATCGTCGTCAGTAACGACCTGTCGAACCCGATCACCGGGCACATTCACGATCAGAGTGACCGTCGGGGCGAGATCTTCTTCTTCAACAACCCCGAGCGGCGAACCGCACCGCCTCCCA
>SKZO01000147.1 GCA_007127335.1 Spirochaetales bacterium
AAGGTTCGCGTTCTGGTTGACCTCGATCTGCGTCACGATCGCGTTCCGCTCGGTGACCACCACGCTGACGAGGAAGAGCACGTCGGGCGTGAGGTCGCGGATTCGGTAGAAGGCATTCCCGGAGGGCGTCTCGAAGGCAAGGAACCCGTTCTCCTCCATGCGCCATGAGATGAACCTGAGAGCGGGAGAGTCGGACACAACCAGGCCGTCAGCATCGAGCTCGAGCGTCGCATCGACAAAACTGCGCGTGGGGGCTCCGGTTCGGAACTCGCTGAGCGAATACGAGCCGATGGTGTCCACCCTATAGAGGTGCCAGACTCCCGGCAGGTCTACCTCCTGCGTGAACGCGACCGTGGTCAGGAGCAGACACGCAATCATCACTACAGCCCGCTTCATAGAGCCTCCCTTCTACTCGTACTCTTAGTATGTCGAAATCCGGGCGGTTCGTCTTGAGCCATTTCCTGAAGCCGGCGAGGTCTTGCGCCTTCCATGGACACACCGGGGTCAAAGGTCTACTGTAAGAAGATGAAAGGCCGATTGACACTGACGGCGCGTGGGTTCGGGTTCGTGGACGGCACCGCCGGAGCCAGCGTGCTCGTGCCGTTCGACCACCTCGACCATGCGCTGTCGGGCGATGAAGTGGAAGTCGAGATCTTCGCCGACTCGGCACCGGACAAGCCGGCCGGACGAATCGTGAAGGTCATCCGGCGGAGCGACGAGCCGGTCGTCGGACGGGTGCGCAGACACGGCGCAGAGGTACGGCTCTACCCTCAGGCAAACCGGTCGCCAAAGGCGCTTGTTCTTCCCGATTCCAGCTTCGCGGACGGAGACGTCGTGAGTGCCGCGTTCGTCGACTGGCCGGCCGACGCAGAGCACCCGATCGGCCGCCCGATCGAGTTGATTTCGCGCCGCGGGGACAGTGACCTCGAGCTCCGGCTCATTGCGCTCTCCCGGAACATACCGCTCGACTTCCCGCAGACAGTCACACGGCACGCGCAAGAGTTGCGCATGCCGGAGCTCGGCGACACGATCGAAGGCCGGCGCGATCTGCGAGATACGGTCTGTTTCACGATCGACCCGGACACTGCGCGCGACTTCGACGACGCGGTGTCCATTCGGCAGCTGGAGAACGGTCTCTTCGAGCTGGGAGTGCACATCGCGGATGTGAGCGCGTTCGTCGAGCCGGACGACCCGATCGACAAGGAGGCGTGGCAACGCGGCACGTCGGTCTACCTCGTCAACACGGTGCTTCCCATGCTGCCGGAGACGCTGTCGAATGAACTGTGCAGTCTGATGCCGGGAAAGCCGCGTCTGGCGATGAGCGTGATCGCAACACTCGACGGCCGCGGGACGGTGCATGGGGTAGAAATGGGCGAGTCGGTCATCCGGAGTCGACGTCGGCTCACGTACGCAGAAGCCGAGGCCGTCATCCGGGGTGGAGACGACGCCCTCGCGCGGGAGATCCATCTGCTGCACCTGGTCACTCAGACCCTGCGACGCAGGCGGGAAGAGGCCGGGAGTGTCGATCTCGATCTGTCTACCCCGCAGATCAGGCTCGACGAGGACGGGGTGCCGGTTTCCGTGCGCCCGAGCGAGCGACTCGACGCGAACCGGATGGTCGAGGAGTGCATGCTGCTAGCGAACCGGCTGGTCGCGGAGCGCCTGGAGGCCCAGAACGCCGTTCCGGGCGTGTACCGCGTGCACGATCAGCCTCGGGAGAGCGACATCGAGTCGCTGGTCACGACGCTCCGCGAGCTCGGCGTACCCTACAAGGCTGAAGGAAAGATCGAGGCCAGGGACTATCGGCAGATACTCTCGTTCATCCAGAACTTCGAGTTCCGTGATCTCATTGAGAGCGTCGCCATGAAAGGGCTGAAGAAGGCCGTCTACTCGACCGAGAACCGCGGGCACTTCGGTCTCGCGATGCCCGCGTACACCCACTTCACCTCACCCATCAGACGGTATCCCGACCTGGTGGTACACAGGCTGTTGAAACGGACGCTCGCCCCTGGCGGCAGAGCCCGGCGGCGCAGGTCGCGGGGAGGCGGCGAGGGGCTCAGCCGGTTCCTCGAGAAGACGTGCGCGCACGCGAGTGAGCGGGAGCGGCTCGCGACCGACGCTGAGCGTGAGTACAGTCGGCTCAAGGCGCTGGAGTTCCTCACGAAAAAGGTTGGCAGAGAGTACGACGGAGTCGTCTCCGGGGTTGTGTCGTTCGGGCTCTTCGTGGAGATCGAACGCTACCTGATCGAGGGGCTCGTGCATATCTCGACGCTCGGCAGGGAACGGTTCGAGTTCGACCGAACCGCCTACCGGCTAGTCGGGTCGAAGAGCGGGACGGTCTTTCGGCTCGGCGATCGAGTGCGTGTGAAGGTGAAGTCGGTGGATACCCGGGAGCGTACCGCGGACTTCTCCCTCGTGAGCGCCCGCACGAAGTGAGACTTGGTGACCGAACGGGATGCGCTCAGGGAGCGTCCTTGATGCGCCTGCTGATCGAGTCCGCGTCTATACGATACCGGCGCGCCACGTCATCGGCAAAGCTCGAACCCGTTGGGGGGCCGGGCGTAATCTCATAGGTCCGCTTCGCCAGCCCGTCGACGACCTGCACCCCGGCGTTCAGAGTACCCACCCTGCTTCGCGAGGTCGAGTCTGCGTTGATCCGGTCGGCGCCGCGGGCCAGCTCGTGAAGATGCGTGGTGAGTACGCCGCGAACCCCGGCCATGCTCAGTCCGGACAGGACTGATACCGCGATCCGCTCGGCCTCCCGCGGCGCAGTGCTCGCGAGGGGTTCATTCATCAGCACGAGGCTGCGAGGCGTCACCCGGTCGAAGAGATCGGAAATTCTGCGCGCTTCATCCTCGAACCGCCCGAGCTCGTCATCGAACTCTTCCTCAGCGGGGAAATGGGTGTACATCGCATCAACCGGCGCGACTTCACCGTACTCTGCCGGAACCGGCAGGCCGGCCTGCGCGAACACCGTGGCAATCCCTATCGCCTGCGTGAAGGTTGTCTTGCCCCCTCCGTTGGGCCCTGTCAGGACGAACAGTCGCGCGGCATCATCAAGAGCAACATCGTTCCCGACCATGCGGCCCGCGCCCGAGCGGGTGAGCCAATGTGAGGCGAGTCGCACGTTGTAGAGACCAGTGTAGCGGGTAATGCGAGCCTGCGGGTCAAGGACCTTCGGAAAGGTGACGGCGTAGCCGGCATGAGCGAGTGTACGCAGATACCGGACTGCACCAAGGAAGCCGGAGATCTCGGGAAAGAGCCGGCGGAAGATGTCGGTGTTCACGCCGACATAGTCGCGGAGCTTCCGCACGAGCGGTCGCAGCATCGACTTCAGGACCGAGTCCAGCTCTTCGAACAGCGGTGCAAGCGGTAGGCGCTCGACCGCCTCGCCGAGCGGCGCGTCGGGGCCGGGCGTCTTCGCGAGCGACGTGCGAGTCACGTAGGGATCTCCCATCGCCTTGCCGAAGAAACCGCCCAGGAAGTGGCTCTGCCGGAAGCGCTTGTCGTTCACCGCAAGCAGAGCGGCCTGCACGGGACGGAGCCTGTCGTCCAGGTTGACCCCAATGGTAACGCTCTGGTGGAGCTTGATGCCGGATCGCAGTCGCGGCAGTTCTCTCTGGAGCTCCTCGAAGGCCGGCTCCTCGCGACGCAATCGGAGCTCCTTGAGCAGACGCTCGAATCCGGCCGAACGGCGTGCAATGCGCTCGAGCACGTCGATCATGCGACACACAAGCCCGACGTAGAGCTCGAGCTCTCCGAGCCGCCACACCGCCTCGAGCAGCGGGCGCTCGGTCTCACGGCCGCTGTGCGAAAAGACCGTCAGTTCCTGCATCGTCCGCACGAGCTCGTCCATCTCGTCACACAGACGCGCGTCCTCCCAGAGGCAGCGGACCGTCTCCTGACGATAGCGGATCTCTTCGGGGCTCTGGGGAAGCTCGCAGAGCAGGCGCAGCATCGCGGACTCGCTGATACCGCGATGGGCCATTCCTCGAGCGAGCGCGGAGAGCTCGAGATCGTGAACGGCTTCCGCGCCAAGGCGGTTGCGCTCGGCCCTCTCGCCGCCTTCAGGCACGAGGAGCGACAGCGACGCCATGCGCTACGTCTTGCCCTCGATCTGCGAAACCGTATCCCGCTGGACCGATTTCACGTCAACGAGGTAGTGCTCCGCTTCAAGTGCCGCCATGCATCCTGAACCGGCGGCGGTGACAGCCTGACGAAAGACCTTGTCCTTGACATCCCCACAGGCGAAGACCCCCGGTATGTTCGTCCGCGTGGAGTCGGGCTCCGTCATCACATAGCCGGTCTCGTCGGTCGAGAGCTGCGATTCGAGAAACTCCGTATTGGGCTGATGGCCGACGGCGTAAAAGAGCCCGCTCGCCTCGACCACCTGCTCCTCACCGGTCCTGTTGTTCCGCACCCGCACGCCGGTGAGCACCGCGTCTCCCACAGCCTCCTGCGCCTCCGTGTTCCAGAGGATCGTGATCTTCGGGTCGTTGAACACACGGTGCTGCATCGCCTTTGAAGCGCGAAGGACGTCGCGTCGCACGAGCATGGTGACGGACGACCCGTACTTGCTGAGGTAGCTTGCCTCCTCACATGCCGAGTCACC
>SKZO01000320.1 GCA_007127335.1 Spirochaetales bacterium
TGATCGTTGACGGTCTCGCGGGAACGGGGATTCGGGGCGAGCTGCGGGCGCCGCTCGACGCGATGTGCGCGGCGATAAACGCGTCGGGCGCATGCGTCGCCGCGGTGGACGCTCCGAGCGGTCTGAGTGAGCAGTGGCGCTCCGGCATGCCGGTCGTGCAGGCGCGGTGGACCCTGACGATGGGACTCCCGAAGACGTGCCTCTACACCCCCTCCGGCCGTGCGCACTGCGGGGAGATCGTGGCCGTTCCACTCTCGTTCCCTACCGCGCTCATCGACGACCCGGCTCTGCCGGGCGAGCTGTTGGGGCTCTGCGATCTCGAGCGCCTTGTTCAGCCGCTGAATGCCGGTGACTACAAGACCAGACGCGGCGTTGTCGCCGTCGTGGGCGGCGCGATCGGGACCACCGGAGCGCCGGTCCTCGCTGCGGATGCTGCCGCCCGCTGTCGCGCGGGACTCGTGACCATCTTCGCGGACGGGCCGGCGCACCACATCGTTGCGTCGCTGGTGCGGTCGGTCATGGTGCGGCCGCTCGATGAGCTCCAGGCCGCCCTCGAGCGTACCGATGCCGTCGTCGTGGGGCCCGGATGGGGCACCGACGACTCACGCGGGTCACAGCTCGAGATGATCGTGCAGGGCGCTCGTCGAGGCGTCATAGACGCGGACGGGCTGAACCTGCTCGCGGGCGATGGCGCCGCCCGGGCCAGAAACGCACTCCACGAGCAGTGGGTGCTGACGCCCCACCCGGGAGAACTCGCGCGCCTGCTCAAAGCTGATGCGACGTCGGTCACCGAAGAGCTCTTCGAGGCGAGCGGCAGGCTTGCGGCTCGGACGGGAGCCGTTGTCGTCGGCAAAGCGAGCGTCACCGTCGTCGCGCACCCCGACGGGCGGTTCGCCGTGATCGACGGCATGAACGCCGCGATGGGTACCGGCGGAAGTGGAGATGTCCTCGCCGGGGCGATAGGCGGGCTTCTGGCCGGGGGGATGGACGGATGGACGGCGGCGCGTGCGGCGGCGCTCGTTCACCAGCAGGCCGGACGTTCTCTGCGTGGCCGCGTCGGGCTCTTCCTTGCGGAGCAGTTGCCGGCCGAAATCGGGAGGATCGTCGATGTCGGCGGCGCGTCGCAGCGGTGACGAGACCCGCGAGCCTGACCGATTCGTTCGACACTATGATCGTGAGGAGCGACTTGCGCTCAAGCACGATCGCGAGCCCGAGCGGGGGGGGCTGTTCGCCCGCAACCGCTCGCTTCTGATCATCCTGCTCGACATCGTCCTGGTACTGGTAATGTTCGTACTCTACCTGCTGTTCCTCCGTCCGGACACGGTGGTGACGCAGATCGACGGGTTCACCCTTGGCGGCAGTGCATTCGTGTTTGATACCGAGATCTACCTTACCGTGACGATCGGCCGGTCCGGCGACGCTCCGCTGCTCGACGGCGCCGAGACACTCGTGCGGATCGCCTTTCCAGACGGGGCCGACGTCACCGATACGCTGCCGACCGATCCCGAGTACCCCACGATCGTCCGCCACGTGCTCTCGGCCGAGGACGCCGAACGGTTCCTCCAACGGGACGAGGTGCCCGTGAGTGTGACGGTGCGCGGACGGACCAAAACGTACCGGCTGCCGCTCCATTGACCGCCCGAGCCCCTCGCGATATCCTCATGGAAGGAGATGCCCCGGATGTACCAAGTCTATCTGCTGTCGATCGTCACTCTGGTGCTCGCGAGTGTCAGCCTCGCATTCGACCAGCTGCACGAGAAGCTGCGGGTCGGCGCGTTCTTCAGCGCCGACGTCTTCAAGAGTGCGGGGTTCCGGTTCGGGCTGGGAGCGGTGACGATGCTCGTGGGCTTCTTCCAGTTCCTCAGCGTCCATCCCGACGATGTCATTATCATCGGTGATATCGTGCCGGCGATCGCCGGGATGATCCTCGGCGGCACGCTGATGCTCTCGTACTACTGCGAGAAACGTACCGTGGAATCGAGTTTCGTGGACCGACTCGAAGCGATCTTCCTGAAGAACGCAGAGAATCTGGCCTATCTCGGACTGCTGGTGGCCGTGCTGCATTTCTTCTTCCATCGTGTCCTTTTCCTCTGAGCCGACGCGCGTATCCACGGCTGCGCTCATCCGCCGCGGCGACCGTCTGCTGCTCGTGCGTCGTGCCGCCGGCGGCGACCTTGGCGAGTGCTGGGAGCTGCCCGGCGGAAAGGTCGATCCCGGCGAGCATCCCGCGCAGGCGCTGAAGCGCGAACTGGAGGAAGAGCTTGGGGTCGATGCCGCCGTCGGGGAGTCCGTGGGCGAAGCCCGGTTCGTCCATCGTGGCGAACTCTACCATCTGATCGGGTACGAGGTCGTTGTCGCCCACCGAGAGGTCGAGCTGCGGGAGCATGAGGCGTACGGGTACTACACGGTTTCGGAGGCGCTCAATCTGCGCCTTGCGCCATCGGACGGGGCGCTCCTGCGATCGCTCAAGGGAGAGGACCCCAATGGGGACCCGGCGGCCGGCGGCTAGATGACCGTTCCAGCCGGGATTACGGCGTTCTTGGGCACGACGATGATCCCGTCGCGTACGTGGTAGTCGCCGTAGTCGCCGTCCTCCGGGTTCCTGCCGTCCACGCCTATGCGGCAACCGGCTCCGATTCGGGTGTCCTTGTCGATGATCGCCCGGGCGATTCTGGTGTCTGACCCGATCCCGAGATCAGGTATACCGCGCTCGCGGTTGAGCGCACGCTGCTCGTGCGTCTCGTAGTAGTCGGCTCCCATGCAGATCACGCCGTCCAGCTCGGCCCCGGACTCAATGATCGTCCGGATGCCGACGACCGAATGCCGGATGGTGGCATTCGTGATGATGCTCCCGTCGGCGGCGATCGAGTTGGACAGGACGCACGCGTTGAACTTGCTCGCCGGCAGGTCGCGACGGCGGGTGTAGATGGGAGAGCGCTCGACGTAGAAGTTGAACGCCGGGTTGATGCCCGCGAGATTGAGGTTGGTATCGTAGAAGTTTCGGATCGTTCCTATGTCCTCCCAGAACCCGGAGTAGGAGTAGGCGCCGGCCTTCTCGCTCTTGATCATCATGGGGATGATCTCCTTGCCGAAGTCGGCGAGCTCGTTGCTGAGGGCACGCTCGAGCGCGGACGCCTTGAAGAAATAGATGCCCATGGAGGCGAGATACTCGCGCCCTTCGGCAAGGTGCGCCCGGTCCGGGTGCAGATCAGGAGGGATCTTCAGGTGAGAGATGTCGACACCGGCCGGCGGTTTCTCGATGAACTCGGCAATCCGGGTGCTCCGGTCGACGTTCAGGATCCCGAGGCTCTCGGCCTGCTGTCGGTTCACGGTCGTTGCCGCGATGGTCACATCGTTGTCGTGCTCGAGGTGCTGGCGGAAGAAGTCCTCGAGATCCATGCGGTAGAGCTGATCGCCGGAGAGGATGAGATAGTGCTCCGGGTTCTGTGTACGAAAGTGTACGAAGTTCTTGCGAACCGCGTCTCCCGTGCCTTCGTACCACCCTTGATGGTCGAAGGTCTGTTCGGCCGCGAGAATCTCGACGAACCCTCTGGTGAAGGCGTCGAAGAGGTAGGTGCTGCCGATGTGCAGGTGCAGCGACGCGGTGTTGAACTGCGTGAGCACGTAGATCTTCTTGAATCCTGCGTTGATGCTGTTCGACAGGGGTATGTCGACGAGCCGATACTTCCCTCCGAACGGCACGGCCGGTTTCGCCCGGTCCTTCGTGAGCGGGTAGAGGCGGGTCCCCTTTCCGCCGCCGAGTACGATTGTCAGGACGTTGGTCTTCGGCATCGCTGTAGTCTACGTCGGCCCTTCCCGGCGGTCAAGAATCGAATCATCAGGATTGCGTAAAAAGCGAATCGTACTATGATGCAGTCAATGGATCGAGTGTTCGAAGTTCTAAGAAGTCTTGAAGACGATGCGGCCTTCATGTCGAGCGTGACCAGATGGGAGCGTATACCGGCTCGCGAGGGATCGTACGAGCAGCTTCCCGAGGATCTTGATCCCCGGCTCCATGCAGCGCTCCGCGGACGGGGCATCGACTCACTCTACACGCACCAGGCGGAGTCGTACAGAGCTGCGCGCGCGGGGAAGGACTTTGTGGTGGTCACGCCTACCGCCTCCGGCAAGACGCTCTGTTACAATCTCGCCGTCCTGCAGGCGGTACTCGAGACACCGGAGAGTCGCGCGCTCTACCTCTTCCCCACGAAGGCTCTCAGCCAGGACCAGCAGTCTGAGCTCAACGAGTCGGTCATTGCCGGCGAGCTCGGCGTGAAGATTGTGACGTATGACGGGGACACCCCGGTCTCGCTCCGTGTCTCCGCGCGTGACAAGGGGCAGATCGTCATCTCGAATCCGGATATGCTGCACGCCGGAGTGCTCCCCAACCATCCGAAGTGGATCAAGTTCCTGCGGAATCTCAGGTATGTGGTGATAGACGAGCTGCACACCTACCGGGGCATCTTCGGATCGCACATGACGAATCTGATCAGGCGGCTGAAGCGTATCGCGTCGTTCTACGGGTCCGATCCCGTGTTCATCTGCTGTTCGGCGACAATCGGGAACCCCGGTGATCTCGCCGCCCGGATCGTCGAGAAGGAGATGGTGCTGATCGACCGCAACGGCGCCCCCTCGGGGGAGAAGCACCTGATTCTCTACAATCCCCCGCTCGTCGATCGGGTGCAGGGGATTCGCCGTGGCGTCGTCAACGAGAGTCAGCGGATTGCGCTGCGTTTCCTCCGGGCGGGCGTCAAGACGATCGTGTTCAGCCGCTCGCGCACCCGGACCGAGCTCATCGCGAGTTACATCAACAAAAGCCTCGCGAACATGTACAACGAGAACTCGCGAATCCGGGTGGAGGCGTACCGCGGTGGGTACCTCCCGAACGAGCGCCGCGCAATCGAGCGCGGCCTGCGTGACGGATCGATCCATGGCGTCGTCTCGACCAACGCGCTCGAGCTCGGCATCGATATAGGAGGCCTCGACGCGGCGGTCCTTGGCGGGTATCCAGGATCGGTCGCATCGGCATGGCAGCAGGCAGGTCGAGCGGGGCGCCGGAGTACCGTGAGTCTGGCCGTGATCGTGGCCTCCGCGGCTCCGATCGATCAGTACATCGTCAAGCATCCGGAGTACTTTCTTGGCCGATCGCCGGAAAACGGATTTGTCGATCCGGACAACATGTACGTGCTCACCGACCATCTGAAGTGCGCCGTCTTCGAGCTGCCGTTCAGGGATCGCGGCGGCTTTCCGGAGGGGAGTGAGGCGGTTCTCGACTATCTCGAGGAAAGCGGTGTCGTACGGCGAACCGGTGATGCGTGCTACTGGGCCGACCGCTCCTACCCGGCGGAGCATGTGTCGCTTCGAAGCGCGACGAGTGACAACGTCGTCATCGTGGATACGACCAGGGGGCGCCACGAGGTGATCGGCGAGATGGACCGCCCGTCGGCGAAGGAGCTGATCTTCGACAACGCGATCTACATCCACCGGGGCAGTCAGTACGTCGTCACGCAGCTCGATCTCGAAAATCGACGCTGTTACGTGGAGGCAAGCGACGTCAACTACTTCACCGACGCGCTCGTGAAGCGCGACATCAAAGTGCTCGAGGAGGATGAGCACCATGTCGTCGCCGGGTGTCGGATTGTCGTAGGCGACATACTCGTCCGGAGTCAGGTTGCCAAGTTCAAGAAGCTTCGATTCACGACGCACGAGAACATCGGGTACGGTGAGATCTCGCTTCCTGAAGAGGAGATGCATACGAGGAGCATCGTGCTGCTGTTCGATCCGGACAGTCGCTCCGGTTCCGCGCTCGCGGCACTCGATCCGTCCGAGATCGGTCCGGCGCTCTCACGAATCGGGACCCTCGTTCGCAACGTCGCGCCGGTGTTCCTGCTCTGCGATCCACGCGACATCGGCGTAGCCGAGCGGGTACGCGATCCTCACTTCGGGGTGCCGGCGCTCTATGTCTATGACTCGTATCCCGGCGGCAGCGGCCTGAGCGAGGCATTCCGGTCACGCGTCGGCGACGTGCTCGGCGCCGGGCTCGAGCTGCTCCATGGATGCCCCTGCGCCGAGGGCTGCCCGTCGTGTGTCGGGCCGCGGGATCCGGAGGAAGAGGTCGACGGCAACCCGAAGTCGGCTGTAGACCACTTCCTCTCAGGATGGCTGGAGGGTGGGTGAGCCGCGATCTATACGGCAGACTGAAGCAGCTGAAAAGGGCCGCAGCCGGCCGGCCTCCAGAGCCGCCTCGAGCGTCCGCCGCGCAGACCCCCGGGACAGGTGAAACGCCACCGGAGGGCTGGCGGGTTGCAGCCCCGCACGTCTTCGAGCGCGAGATGATCGAGCCGCTTGCGGGTCAGCGGTTCGCTGCGCCGCCGGTGGACGGCGACGCGATGTTCGAGTGCAGGACGCTCGGCCGACGCGTCGATGTGCGAACGCTGCGGTTCATGGATACCGAGACGACCGGTCTCTCGGGCGGTGCGGGGACGGTGGTCTTCCTCGCCGGGAGCGCCAGACTGACCGAGGACGGTCTGCGGGTGCGACAGACGCTGCTCGGCGACTTTCCCGCCGAGCCGGATTTCCTGCGCCAAATCGCGGCGGATCTCGGGGCAGGGGTGTGGGTGAGCTACAACGGGAAGGCTTTTGACGCGCGTCTGCTCGAGTCCCGGTTCCTCATGCACGGGCGCCCGCCCCTGTCGACCGAGCATGTAGACCTGCTGCCGTGGTCGCGAAGGCTGTGGCGCAGACGGATCGGCCCCTGTGCGCTCTCTGATGTCGAGCGGAAGGTTCTCGATCGGCCCCGGATCGCCGATGTGCCGGGTATCGAGATTCCGGAGCGATACTTCCGCTCGCTGCGCGCGGGGGAGTTCGTGGAGCTGGAACCGGTGTTCGAGCATCACTACCGCGACATGGTGTCGCTGGTTCATCTGTTCTTCCGCATCGAAGCGGTCCTTGCCTCCCCGCTCGAGGACGAGTCGGTCGACCCCTACCGACTCGGGCGGCTTCTGCTCTCCCGCGGAGATGCGTCCGGGCTCGAGCTCCTGGAACGCGAGGTGAGAACCGGTGAGGAAGCAGCGCACCGGGCGGCGATTCTGCTCTCACGAGCCCATCGTCGGGCCGGGCGCCCCGCTGAGGCGATCCGGGTCCTCACCGCCTGTTCCTCCGGTCATGCAGAGACGATCGCCGTCGAGCTTGCGAAGATCCACGAGCACGATCTGCGCGATCCGGCAGAGGCCCTCCGCGTTCTCACGGAATTTCTCCACCGTGACGGCTCTCGAGAGCCGAGTGACCCCCTCGCGTACCGTCTCGCACGGCTTTCCCGGAAGGCGGGAGTCTCAGCGTCCGCCGATCGGTCAGCTGCGAGCGGCAGCGAGAGCCCGCTCGTAGACTGAGACGTATGCCGGAGCCGCCTTTTCCCAGCCGAACCGCAGCCTCATCGCGGCGCGACGCATCGTGTCGATTCTGCCGTGCTCATTGTGCCACATACCGACCGCCGCGAGCACCGTCTCGCTGACGGCCGACGGGCACGCCTCCTCGATGAAGAACCCGGTACCGCCCTGCGCGGACGCCGGCTCGACGGTGTCGACGAACCCGCCGCACTTCGTGACGATGGGCAGCGTACCGTAGCGCAGCGAGTAGAGCTGGTTCAGCCCGCATGGCTCGTAGCGGGAGGGCATCAAAAAGAAGTCGGACGCAGCCTCAATCAGGTGGGCCAGTCGTTCGTCGAAACCTATCACGACCGAAAGATTCCGGTACCGGTGCGCGAGGGTACGCAGATGGTACTCGTACCGCTCCTCACCGCTTCCGAGAATCGCCACCTGTGTCCTGCCGCTCTCGAGAATGTCCGGGAGTGCCCCGAATCCCGGGCTTGCGAGCTCCTCAAACCCCTTCTGGTCGACGAGTCGCGATACCGTTCCAACGAGCGGCATGTCGTTGGCAATCGGGAGCCCCAGCTCCGACTGTACCGTATGCTTGGCGCGATCCTTCAGCGCGACCGTCTCCGGCGTGTACCTCGCGTCCAGGTACGGATCCTTCTCCGGATTCCAGACCTCGTAGTCAACGCCGTTGAGGATGCCGACGAGGCTGTCCTTCCGTGCCGCAAGAACCTTGTCGAGGGAGAAGCCCCTGCGCGGTGTGCGGATCTCCTTTGCGTACTGCGGCGAAACCGTGGTGACCATGTCGGCGTTGACGATTCCGGCCTTCAGCAGATTGAGCGAGTCGTAGTGGAGCAACTGGCTCTCCGACAGGTCTATCCAGTTGAGGCCGCTGTGCGGGAGCTCCCCGACGGGGAACGTTCCCTGGTAGCCCACGTTGTGGATCGTGAGCACGGTGGCGGGCCTGGTCGCACCCATGGCGGATCGTCGCTGGGCGATGACCGGTACGATGGCCGTAGGCCAGTCATGGACGTGCAGGACCTCGGGTTCCCACCCGGTGAAGGCCCCGATCGCGAAGGCGGCATGGCTCAGCAGGCTGAAACGACGCAGATTGTCCGAGTAGCCGCCCGCACCGGTCCCGTAGATCCCCTCGCGCGCGTAGAGATCCTCATAGTCGATGAAATAGACGACGACGGATGAGTCCCCAAGACGGCCTTCGTACACGGCCGTGGTGTAGATCTCCTGTCCAACCCGAACGGAGAACGGGGTAGGGTAGCGGTAGAGGCTCTCCCGGCGGATTCCCTGGTAGCGCGGCATGAGGACTCGTACGTCGTGTCCGCTGCGGTCGAGCTCCTGCGCAAGCGCGGACACCGCGTCGGCAAGCCCGCCCGACTTCGCAAACGGCACCGCCTCACTCGTGACCATCAGTACCGACAGATTCGATTTTCGTCTCTTTTTCAGCATAGGCTACCTGTAATACGTGATACGGAACTCGTCCTCAACGGCAAAGCCGATTCCCCCGTACAGCCGCAGTGCCGCGACATTGTCCTTCTTCACGAACAGCGTCGCGGTCTTCCGGTCAGCAGCGATCCGCTGGAGCAGCCGCAGCATGAGCGCAGTCCCTATTCCGCGTGACCGCAGGGTCGGTTCGGTGAACATACCGCCCACCTGGTCGTGGAATATGCCCCTGGCATTCGTGTTCACCTTCCCAACCGGTACTCCGTCGAGCTCGGCGACGAGCACGATCTGCTCGCGCAGAGTGTGTCGCAGGTGATTCATCGTCGAGCCCGGGCTGAACGTGTTGCCCGGCAGCAACACTTCTTCTATCTCATACTTCCTCTGGATGTCAAACAGGTGTCTCGCGGCGTCCTCGCCGACCTGACGTATGATCATACCGCGCGGCAGGCGCGGCAGCGCGGGTTCCGGCGGCGGGTCGGACTGGCTCATCAGGTGGTAGTCGAGCTGTCGGGACGGTCTGCGAGGGAGCACCGCTTCGAGCGCCGCGACATCCGCCGAACGACCGAGGATAGAGAAGAGCCGACGACTCGCGCCCTGCAGCCGTGCGGCTGCCTCCTGTTCGACGAGCTGTTTTGCCGGGTCGAGGACGGGGTAGAAGACTCCGTTGAGCCCCTGGAGTATCGCACCGGTTACGGTCTCCGGTCTCTCCTCGCGTACGATCACATGGTAGGCGCGACTCGACGGCAGACGCAGGCGCCGATCCTCATGGAGCCGCTCGGTAAACGAGACGCATCCTGATTCCATGGGTCCAAGGAATCTCAGCAGCGGGCCAAGCCGCTCCTCGGTGAGTCGCACCCAGGGCATGGATTACTGTGGAGGCCGGTCGATCGAGACCGGCAATCGTCCGGGCGCCGATATGCGCCCGAACAGCGCAGAGAACCCGGCGCGAAACGACTCTTCACCCCAACCGTAGAGGGCAAGCGCGGTGCTGACCCACGGCACCTCGGCAAGGTAGATGGGCGTGAGAATCGAGAGGACAATCACCTGCACGTCGAGATCCTCGATTGCCGCGAGGATTTGCAGGGTGTGGGGGTCGGAGAGGCAGAAGATGACCGTGTCGTAGCCGAGGACAAGGCTGCGGAAACGGCGGATCTCGGCTGCATCCGCTGAGAAGAATCGTCCGGGGGATATGCGGTGGCGATCGGCGTGAGGCAGGAACTCGGCTCCTGTCGCGAGGAAGTCCTGATCCTTTCCGGCGAGCAGGACCCGTCCGTGGCCAGTTGAATCGAAGGGCAGGAGTGCGTCGCGCACGATCGTCACGCTGCGGGCCGCCTGATCGCGCAGGAAGTCCAGGCTGCGCTGCTCGCGCATCGCGTCGGCGATGCGCTCGACGTCCGGCACGAGCGGCACCCGGTCCGCCGGCTTGAGGTACTCGAGTTTCAGGTCGATGACGCGTCCGGCCGCCTCCCTGACGATCTGCCGGAAGTCCGGATCGGACTCGTAGGTCGACATGAGGTGCCGGAACAGCGATCCGTTCGGAACGGGTGTCCGGGACAGCATGACCAGGTCGTTTCCTGCACGCAGCGCTTCTACGACGATCTCTTCTATCCCCCAGTTCCGGTCGGCGCCGTACTCCCAGGCTCCGCCCATATACAGATCGTCGGTGATGATCAGGCCCTCGAAGCCGAGGTCCCTGCGCAGCAACTGGCGCTTGAAGTAGGCTGACAGCGACGCAGGACGCCCATCGTCCCAGATGCTCGGGAATCTCAGGTGCGCCGAGAGTATCGCGGGCACTCCTTCATTGATCAGAAAGCGAAACGGGACGAGATCGCGGCTCGTGAGCTCCTCCATGCTGTCGTAGATGACCGGCAGAACACCGTGCGAGTCCTCGGATGCATTGCCATGGCCCGGAAAATGCTTGGCGGTGGCAATGACCCGTGTCTCCTCCAGTCCGTGGAAGAAGGCGGAGCCGAGCAGGCCGCTCTGGACCGGATCGCTGGAGAAGGCGCGCGGGCCGATGACGTGCGCCTCAGGATTGATGTACACATCCACCGTGGGCGCAAAGTTCATGTTGATTCCCAGCGCTCTCAGCTCCATGCCAATGTAGTAGGCGCTGCGATAGGCGTCATAGGGGAGGTCTGATGCCCCAATTGCCATGTTGCCCGGCGTGATAATCGTTGACAGGTCTCCGTTTCCCTTGACGTGTCGAACCCACCCTCCTTCCTGATCGGTGGCGGTGAGAAGCGGGATGTCGAGTCGGTGCGTGGCGGCCAGCTCCTGCATCGTACCGAGCGCGCGCGCGAGTCGCAGGAGGTCCACGCCGTTCCACCCGAATACCTTCACCCCGCCCAGGTTCGTGGTACGTATCCACTCGAGCACCTCGTTGCTCGGATCCTCTCCGGCCCATCCGATCATGAGCGTCTGGCCCAGGAGCTCCTCTGGAGTCATCGCGTCGAGCAGCCTTTCTCGAACGACATCGTCGGGCAGATCGTCCCAGAACGAGACGGGTTCACTGCCCGTGGCGCGGCCTGAGACAACAACGGTCAGCACCGCGATGAGGAGTCGGGGAATCCGGCCGGTCGGCTTTCTCATGTTCTTCACTCGGTTTCGACTATATCAAGGCCCGACTCATCTGCGCAATTGATCCGGCCGACAATCAGAAGGAGTACGTATGCGCTGGAGGAAGGATTGAGGGCCGAAGAGATCAGGACAACGCTCACTGAGGAAGCCGAGCTGCTCGTGGAGTTCGGCAACCGCGAACAGGACCTGCAGCAGGCGGTGCTGCGCCGCGACTGGCCTGCGGTGGACGCCCTTGTGGCGACGATGGAAGAGCAGAGCAGGCGGTTCGTCCGGCTCGACGAGCAGCGACACGAGCTCGTTGCCGGTGCGAAGGCCAACCTTGGGCTTCGACCCGACGCTTCATTCGGGGAGCTCGTCGATCGCCTTCCGGAGTCCGACCGGCGGGAGCTCCACAGGCTCTTCAGGTCGCTGCAGGTCCTCGTGCTCAAGGTGAAGAGCGTGACCCGGGGCATCGACTCGTACGTCCACGGCAGCCTGCGTGCCGCGCACGACGTACTCGGCGAGGTGTTCCCCGATCAGAAAGGCACACTCTACTCGTGGAAAGGGCGACGGATGCATGCCGACGGGCGCGCAATGGTCGTCGACCAGCACCTGTAGGAGGATCTGATGCAGTCGACGTTTTCCGGAATCGAGTTGGGCAAACGGAGTCTCTTCGCACAGAACCGCGGGCTGCAGACCGTTGGGCACAACCTGTCCAACGCCTCCGTTGAGGGGTACAGTCGCCAGCGCGTCGAGTTTGCCCCTACCGATCCCCTCTACCGGCCCCAGCTGAACCGTGCCGAACGACCGGGACAGACCGGTCAGGGTGTCGATATCGCCCGGATCGAGAGGATCAGGGATATGCTGCTCGAGCGCCGGATTGTCGGCCAGGCCGGGGGCGAGGGCTATTGGGAGAGTCGTGACAAGTATGTCAGGATGCTCGAGCAGGTCTACAACGAGCCGGTCGACGTATCCATCCGTACACAGATGGACAAGTTCTGGGATGCGTGGCAGGAGCTCAGTGCCTTTCCCGAGCAGATGGCCGCGCGGCAGCAGGTGCTCACTCGCGGCCAGGCGCTCGTGGAGAGTATACAGCTGCGCTATCACAGTCTCGAGCAGATACGAGCGATGCTCGAGGACGAGATACGGATCACTACATCGCAGGTGAACACGCTGACACGGCAGATCGCGGCGCTCAACGAGGAGATCGTCAAGGTCGAGGCCGCCGGCGACAATCCGAACGACTGGCTCGATCAGCGTGATCTGCGCGTAGAACAGTTGGCGAAGCTCATCAACATCACGATCGACACCAGCGATCCGGATGAGTTCAACGTCCACACGAACGGACATCAGCTCGTCCAGGGCTCGGTCGCGCTGGAATTCGCGACCGAGCGCGATCTCACCAACGAAGGCTACTCTCGTGTCGTCTGGGCGGAAGGCCGTGAGGAAGCCGTGTTTCGCACCGGACGGCTTGCGGCGCTCCTCGAGCTCAGAGACGTCGACGTCCGCGGCGAGATTCAGGGACTGGACAACATGGCGGTCAACTTCGTCGATCTGGTCAACGAAGTCCATCGACGGGCCTACGGCCTCGATGGAACGACCGGCAACGACTTCTTCGTCGAGTACCCTTTCGTGAACAATGCCCTGGGGAACTACGACCGCAGCGGCGACGGGCAGTTCGACTCCACCTACCTCTTCAGGATCTCCGGTGCGAACCGGCTCGATCCTCAGGAGCAGATTGGTCTGTCCGGCACGCTGACCCTTTCCGGGCCCACGGGGCTCGTGGCGATAGACTATTCGGCGACCGACACGGTGGCCGAGCTGATCAACCGGATCAACCACTCCCCGAGCGAAGTCGTCGCCAGACTCGACAACGAGGGTCGGCTCACCCTGAAGGGCACGCCGGCGGAAGCTCTCACCGATCCCGATTTCGTGGTTCGCTACCTCGAGGACTCAGGGCAGTTCCTCGCCGGGTACGCCGGGATCCTGCAGGGTCCCGGTCCCGACAATGCGTACACCTGGGAACAGCCCGACGCGGTGCTCACGTTGCGCGCGGAAGTCGACTTCGCGGTCGCACCGCTCGCCCATCCTTCCGGATGGATAGGAGTCAACGAGGATCTCATCCGGCAGCCCGCCTCCGTTGCCGCGAGTCTCGGGACCGCCGGAAGACCGGGGAACCCCGGAGACGGAAGCGCCGCACTGCAGATCGCCTCGATTCGGAACCAGCCGGTTCAGGTGGGACAAATCCGAAGCTTCGACGACTACTTCGCCGACTCGGTGGCCGGCGTGGCGCTCCGGGGTGAGGAGGCGGCGCTCGCGCTCGCGACACAGAACGCCATCATGAAGGACCTCCGGGACACCCGGGAGAGTATCAGCGGCGTGAACATAGACGAGGAAATCGCGCAGATGATCAAGTTCCAGCACGGGTACGCCGCTGCAGCACGGTTCATCTCCGAAGTCGACCGGATGCTCGACACGATCATCAACCGAATGGGAGTGTAAGGTATGCAGCGAGTCAGCACGAATATGTCGAATGACGACATGCAGTACTACGCCCGTCAGCGTGAGAGCAGGCTGCTGAACACCCAGAACCAGATCGCCAGCCAGAACCGGATCCAGTCGCTTCGCGACGATCCGGCAGCGGCAGCGCATGCAACTCGCCACTCGAGTTACCTGTTCCGATTGAACCGCTACTCGAAGAATATCGAGACCGCGCAGCTTCGCCACCGCGAGAGTGAGGTCTACATGCAGGAGGCGGTCTCCATTCTGCAGCGGGTGCGGGAGCTCGGACTGCAGGGCGCGCAGGGAACCTATACCAGAGAGGATACACGCGCAATGGCGACGGAGGTCAATCAGCTGCTGAACCAGCTCGTGGAGTCGGCGAACGCGAAGGGCGGAGACGGCGCGATGTTGTTCGCCGGTGATCGTACCCAGGCCGCGCCGTTTCGTGCGATCACCGGACGGATCGAAGGGTTCGGCGAGCCGGTCATTGCCCAGGTGCAGTACCTTGGAACGATCAGCGAGAACCAGACCGAGGTCGCTGAGGGGAGCTACGTACCGTTGAACTTCGCCGGCAACCGGGTCTTCTGGGCTGAGAACCAGCAGATCTTCAGCAGCGTGGACGCGACCGGCTACGTGGTCCAGGAAGACGCCACCATCCTCGTGGACGGCCAGGAGATCCAGCTTCGCACCGGCGACAGTATCTCGGCGATCATCGCAAAGATCAACGACTCCGGCGCGCCGGTTCGAGCGCGTCTCGATCCGATCCAGAATTCGCTCGTCATCGAATCCACAGCGCCGCAACAGCTCTGGCTCGACGATGGTGAGGACGGGCGCGTTCTGAGGGACCTGGGCATCCTCAGCGAGCGGGGAAATCCCCCTCCCATGAATATCGCCCCGGCAGCGCGGGTCTTCGGCGGATCGATGTTTGATGCCCTGATCAACCTGCGGGACCGACTGGCAGCCGGAGACACCATCAACATCGGTGGTCGGGCGCTCGGCGGTATAGACAGTGCGCTCGACAACCTGCTCGGCCGGCTCGGAACCCTCGGGTCATACGACGAGCGGCTGCGCCTGGCTCTCGAACGGACCCGGACCACCATCCCCCAGATCACCGCGAGGTACTCGAATGAAGTCGACGTTGACATGGCTGAGGCGATCACCGATCTGCGCATGCTCGAACACACGCACCGAGCCGCCCTGGGGGCGGCGGCGCGCATCATCCAGCCGACGCTGCTCGACTTCCTGAGGTAGTCATGCAGATCGACTCCAAACCCTACGGGCCGCTTGCGATCGACGAGCGACAGGTGATCACCTTCCCGGTCGGGATCTTCGGGTTCGAGCAGCTGCGGACATACGCTCTGCTCGATGCGGTTCAGACCGGCTTCTACTGGCTGCAGAGTCTCGAGGACCCGGAGCTCGCGTTCATTATGCTCAATCCGTACGATCTTCGACCTGACTATGTCCTCGAGGTCCCGGACGAAGACCTCGAGTCGATCGGTTACGAGGAGGACGAGGATATTCTGGTCTTCGCGATCGTGACGATCCCCGACGACGAGACGAAGATCAGCGCCAATCTCCAGGGACCGATCATCATCAACCGTGTGGCGCAGCTCGGGCGGCAGTCGATCTCGCTCGATTCACGATGGAGGACCAAGCACCTTATCCTCGATGAGCTCGCAGAGACCGGGAGTCGTTGAGATGCTCATACTCGCGCGCAGAGTAAACGAAAGCATCGTCATTGGCGATTCGATCCACGTCTCGGTCGTGGACATCAAGGGCGATCAGGTGAAGCTCGGTATCGACGCCCCCCGTCAGGTCAAGGTATACCGGCAGGAAGTGTACGACGCGATCCAGGAGGAGAACCGCGAAGCGGCTCGAAGCGCACGCGCGAGAACCTCCGACGCTTCACTGCCGTCCCTCGAGCGAAAACCGGACGACCAGGGCTGACCCGGGGCGACCGCCGCAGAGGCTGGCTCAGCGCTTCACGCCTTGCGTGAGAGACGCCTTGCGTAAGAGCTCGGCGTCGCTGCGTCGCACGTAGAGCGGCCCCGCGTCGATCAGGTCGTAGCCGGTCGCCTTCATGCGGCGATCGGCCTGGTCGAGGAGCGAGATCGCATACCCTCCGCGATAGTCTGGACCCTCGCAGAGCTCCAGGTCTTCCGGCTGCTCGCCGGTGCCGAGAGCACGCATGAACCCGCGGACATGCGGGCCGCACAGGAGCACTCTCCGGGTGCCGACCCGGGTAAAGAGATCCCGGGCGCTCCTCAGCAGACGACGCGGTTCGAGGTCGAGATCGTCGGTGAGGCGGGTTCCTCGCGAGTAGACCGCGGCATAGTACCGACCCTTTCGGGCGTCGAGAAGCGGCATGACCAGGCCGTCTCCCGCGTCCGTAGCGGACGCAATGACGTCGAGTGTTGGCACTGAGACAAGCGGGAGACGCGGATGACCCCGCACACCGGCGATCGCCGACGCGATACCCTTGGCCGTCGCCATGCCTATACGCAGGCCCGTGAACGAGCCCGGGCCTCGCATGCACGAGACGAAATCGAGCTCATGCGGTTGAAGCCCCGCTCGGCCGAGCAATGCATCGACAATGGGCATGAGAAGACGCGCATGGTGCAGCCCCTCATCGCGCACTTCGTGGTACGATCGCGCCTGCGTACCCTCGACGCGCAGCGCAACCGAAAGGATCTCCGTTGCCGTGTCTATCGCGAGGTGGTTCATCGTCGCGCGCCCCCTGCGACCAGGCGCCGCGGTATGTCGATCGACCTGCTGCCGTCGTCGTTGACGCGAAGCCGGATCGTGAATGCGGTTTCAGGGAGCTGTGATCCGGCACGATCCGGCCACTCGATCACAGACACACCGTCGCCGTCGAGGGCCTCCTCGAGGCCGAGTTGAAGGAACTCCTCCTCGTCGGTGATCCTGTACAGATCTATGTGGTGGAGCGTCAATCTTCCGGGATACTCGCTCGCGATCGTGTACGTCGGGCTCGTGACCGGCTCCTTCACTCCAAGGCCGCGTGCGATACCCTGCGTAAGGGTCGTCTTGCCGGCGGCGAGCGACCCTTCGAGCAGGATGACCGTCCCCCCGCTCAGACGCGACCCAATGCGTTCACCGAGTGCTCGCGTTTCCTCTGAGGTGCGGGTTGTCGCGTTCAGGGCAGTTCCCCGCTCTGTTCGAGCTTGCTGATGTGGGATCTCAGCGCGGATGTCGCCGGGACTACCGGACAGTCGATGCTGTCGAGGAAGCGCACGCGGATGTCAACGGCGCCGAGTGGAGAGTGTTCGAGGACGAACTCGACCCGCCCGGATGTTCGTTGCGCTCCGCCGTGGGCGAGCACCGCGGTTGCGGTATAGGTCCGTCGGTACATGAGAGGCGTTTCGCGGCGCGAGATGTTCGTCAAGTCCACTACTTTCATCACGGGAATCGTAATTGAGCGTGGTGGCCCGGTCAAGGACCCCGGGGGGGGCGAGCTACTCTGTGAGGCCGTAGACGTAGCTCTGGATCTGGTTGAGGTGCTTGCGGGATACCCGAGTGAACTTGATATGCATCAGACGTCCCCGCGCGCGTTGGTGCTCAACCGCCCTCACCATCCCATATACCGAAAGAGGCGTCCCGTCGGCGCCCTCGAAGTCGATCTTGAGTATGTTCCCCTTGGGCAAGGCTACCTGAGTGCGGATCGCGCATCCGCCGGCCGACAGATCCTCGAACCGGCCGAAAATCCTTCGATTCTTGTTGACGAAGGCCTGGGTCTTCTGCTTCCGCCCCCTGCCGGTGGTCAGTACCGTGACAGGATAGAAGTAGCACGGACGATCGTATGCACGGCGGGGGGAGCGTCGTTTCTGGGTCTGTCGGATACTCGTTGCGTGCTCGACGAACATGATCGAAGCGCCCCGCACGTTGTTGAACCCGATCACCCTTGCCTTGAACGCGTACATTCGGTCGTGCTCGTCGACGAAGCTGATCTGCAGGACCGTCCCCTTCCTGTAGGACATGCTCGGCCCGCGGCGTGCGTACGGTAACTCGATTCCGAGGCCGTTGTGTACGTTCGACGCCACCATGGAGTCGTGACGATCCCCTTCGGCAGACCGAACCTGAACTGCCTGCCCGATCCGTATGTGCCTCGAGGAGGGAAGCACCCTCACGCTCGACTGCGCGTTCTCGATCGTGCGCTTCACGGAGAAGAGCAGAGCCTTCTGGCGCTCACGCTCGGCCTCGGGCAGATCCGCGAGGTCGATCTGGTCCATGCGTCGTCTCAGCGCGTGGTTGAGGTAGGGTGAGTTGGTCAGCAATCGCTGGGGGTTCTGCAGCCCGAGGGTACGGACGAGGTCCTTCAGGGCGCGTCGCTGGTCCGGAGTGAGGCCGGCCCTCTTCGCCTGGCGTCCGAGTCCAACGGCCCGTTTCCCGCCGCTGCCTCCGCGCCGGCTGTTCAGGAGCGCCGCGATCGTGCCGACGAGCACAATCGCGCCGAACACGATGAGGGTGAGACGGGTCTGTGCAGGGTCCGGCTGAGCGAAGAACTGGATCTCTTGCTGCAGCAGTACCGGTATCATGCGTCTCCGCCCTGGTCAGGCAGCAGCCGTTCGAGCTTCTCGAGGCGAGGCGCGACCTCGTACTCGAGGAGGTCGCCGATGAGAACGCTGTCCTGCATCTCAAAGGCGTCCTTCAGTTCGGAGAGCTGCGGCGTGATTTCCTCGGCGAAACGGCGTACACCTGCTATGTCGATCGCGGGCTCACGCGCGCTCGCCTCGACCAGGGGCACGAGTCGCATGACTCGCGTCAGCAGCTCAGTGAGCCGGACGATCGTCTGCATCGCCGTTGTTTCGTCTCCGGTCTGAAGCTGCACCGGCACCTCTATCAGCTGCACGGCGGCCGCCGCAAGCTGTCCGAGCGACAGCGCGAGCTCGCGCTCGGGCTCCCGGTACTCGCGCTCTCTGGTCTGGAGTATTGTTCGTATGTCGGTGATCTCCGCCAGGATCGCTTCGGCCGCCTCCGGGTCGGGGAGGATGCCGGACTCGAGTTCCCTGTTCGAACAGACGGCGACCCGCCCGTTCTCGTCCGCCAGAGACGGGAAGTACCCGGCGAGCCGGCCACGCACGTACGGGAGTTCCTCTGCCAGCTCCCCGATCGGGCCGTCGTTCCGCGTCTCGAGCGCGTGAGCGAGCAGCGCACAGTACTCGTCGAGCGCGATCAGCGTCGCGTGATCGGCCTCTGAGAGCGGAAGAGCCTCCACGCTGATCTCCCGCACGGTGTGCAGTGCGATGTCCGCCCATGCGTCGCGATCGTGGATGGCGTACGTCCGATCGTTGACGTCGAGCGAGGTGATCGCGAAACGCCCGGACCGCAGCCAGTCGGCCAGCTCATCGATCACTTCACCGAGCGATGATTCGTTTTCGAGGCTGAAATCGAGCGGTTCACGGTTGACGAGAATCTCCATAGGCCTCCCTTACAGTGTCGGCACGCTTCGTTCGTTGCCTGAGCCGTGCAGGCCGACGTCGGGTCCGGCCGCGCCATTCGACTAACGATTCCCGGTCTGGTTCTGGAGGCTCTCGAGCGACTGCTCGCTATCGCGCATTTGACGAAGGGCCGCCTCCATCCTCGCGAAGTCGGCGCGGTATCTCGCCTCGACCTGTGCGAGCCGAGCTTCCTCTCGTTCAATCCGGCTCCTCGTGTCGGAGATCGTCCTGCTGATTCCCCCGGTACGCGTGGCGATCAACCCGCCCGTCTGCGTGTAGGGGCGAAGGTTTCGATCGAGCTCGTACGCGACCCCGGAATCGATGGCCCGGTCACCGTCGGTGTCGTTTCCGAACAGCTGTCGGACCGAGGCGAACTGCATCCGAAGCGCTGCGTCGACCTCACGCGGGCTCATCTCCATGTATCCGCGCATCCTGCCTGCCTCGAATCCGCTTCCCGGTCCCGATTGGTTCGTCGAGATACCGAGCTGCGCGAGCAGGGTGAGCTCGTTTCCGGCGTCGGTGGGGTAGGGGTTCATCATAACGGTCTGCATCCGCGATTTCAGGGTGTTCAGCGCGAGATTTCCCTGCAACAGCCCGAGCTTGGCGAGCGCCTCCTCGCGTTCCTCTCTCGTGTAGTTCGTGAGCTCGTCGACGATCGCCGTGTCCGATCTGGTGAGGATGTTGATCTCGCGCATCAGCTCGTTGTAGTAGAAGATGAACTGGATGAGCGCGTCGGTCACCTGTTCGCGGTCCGGCTCGACGAGAATCTCCGCCGGCTCTACCGTTGGAGCGCGAAGCGTGATAGTAACTCTCTCCATGAGGTCGTCAATCACGTTCGTCGGACGGACGACCTCAATACCGTCGATCTCGACGATCGCGTCACGCGCAGTGCTGATCGGGCTGACAGGTGCTACGTCGCCCCTTGTCCTGGGGTCGTAGACGGTGATGTTGCGCACCGCAATCTCGCGGTGCGTGTTGCGGTTCCGTACCTCGACTGCATCGAGTCGTCCGACGTGCTCGACAAGCGGCACACGGATGGTCTCGAAACCGTCCGTGTCCCTGAGCTCGGGCAGTGGCACGATCGTCTCGCCGGCGCGAAGATAGAGCACCTGAAGGTCGTCACGCACCTCCGGTGGTTCCGGCTCCTCCCACTCAGGCAACGGCACGCTGCTCGGAGCACTGCGGATCGTCACGTCGCCGAGGGTCACCCCGTCGGGATCCGGGACGCGGGGTCCCGGCGGACGCTCGGGGGGGCTCCACGGTTCGTAGAAATCACGAACGCTGACCTCGAGCTCCAGCACCATCGCCTCCGTCGACGGGACCGGAGTCGGCAGCCGGATCGCGGCGTTGCCGCCGGGGTCCACCGTCAGTGTCCCTTCGGAGACGGTGCGAGTCGCCGCGGGGGTGGTGCCGCTGACCGTGCTCGCCTGGATTGGCGGGCGCACGACACCGTCGCGGACCTCCTTGAGTATGCTCGTCTCCAGCGCGAAGGCGCGAGCGTCCTCGAGAAAGGAGAGCGCCTGGTCGCTGCCGGTCTGTATCGCTTCGATCAGTATGACCCTGCTGTTCGCCGTGTTGCGGACAACTCTGGCCCGGACCAGGTCGCCCGCCCTCTGGTTGACCGCCTGCGCAAACGCCTCGAGCGATCCACCGGCGAAACTGAAGAAGACCTCACTCTCGCCGACACGGAAGCCGTACCGGCCGCGGTCAACCTGGTAGTCGGTCGGGAGGTTGCGTGAGATGAACCGGTCGGCCTCCGCGAGCTGTCGGACAGCTATGCGAGTCGTACCCTCGGGGGCGTTCCGGCCCGCATCTGCGATCACCGCTGCGTCGTTGGACGAGTTGGCGATTCTCTCGTTGAACGGGTTCTCGAATCCGAAGAGCAGGCGTGCGGCCTGCTGGAGATTGGAAATGCGCCTGCCGATCTCCTGCCACGCCTGGCGTTCCTCTTCGGCGGCGTCGATGCTGCGCTCCATGCGGGTGACGGTCGAGCGTTCTGCCTCCATGATGGAATCGACCATGGACTCCGTGTCGACGCCGGAACTCGTGATTCCAGGTATCATGATGTCGGACAAAATGCCTCCCGTATCGTCGCCGCCCAGTAGAGAAGGTAGCGCGACGCGGGCTTCGTTTCTATACGCAGGCCTCAGATCTGCTCGTCGATGAGCAGACCGATTGCCTCTCGCAGGCGGACGTGCAGGCGCTGGATCTCTCTGGGCGGAAGCTCCTTGATCACCTTATCGGTCTGGCGGTCGATGACCTTGACAATCACCTCGTCGAGCTCGCGGTTGATGCTGAACTGAAGCCGGCGATCGAGCGCGGATGCGACAACCTCCAGATCCCGAACAAGGGACTCAAGCGGTGCCTCCGATCTGCTTCCGGACGGGAGTTCCCGGTCAGGAAGCCGGGCGGCCTGCTCGGCCAGTGTGGGCATTCTCGGGGCGCGATGTTCGCCCGGGAGCACTCCCGGCGTCATGCTGCGTCCCGTAATCCCGGCAATCTCCATAGACATAATCCTACCTCCGTGTAAGATGCCGTCTTGAAAGAGCAGGGAGGAGAGCGCGAACTCCTCCCGCCCCGGATGTCCCAAGAGACGACGTCCAGTGGTCTCCTGGTTCGTACAGTTGCCTCGAGGTCAACTGCCGTGAACGGAGTCTATGAAACCTAACCCAATAGCTGCAGGACCGACTGTGGCTGAGTATTCGCCTGCGCGAGCATCGCCGTATTCGACTGAACCAGGATCTGGTTCCTGACGAAGTCCACGACCTGGCGTGCCATGTCGGTGTCACGGATCCGGCTTTCCGCCGCCGCGAGGTTTTCGCTCGCTATTGCGACGCCCTGCTGGGCGATCTCGAACCGGTTCTGGTACGCGCCCAGATCAGCGCGCTGCCGGCTCACCTGCCGCAGAGCCGTGTCCACGATGCCAATCGTACGATTCGCGAGGTCCGGAGTGGAGATCGAGACGATCCCGCCTTCGCCCTGGAAGTCTTCCAGGCCAAGCGCACGGGCCGTCATCGTTCCAATGAACACCTGCTCGCTCTGATCCATGTTTGCCCCCACCTGGAACTGCATGATCTGGCCGACGGCGGAATCGCGTGCGAAGGCGCCTGTCAGCATGTTCATGTTGTTGAACTGTGCGTGGGATGCGATACGGTTGACCTCGTCCACGAGTTGGGATACCTCAACCTGGATCTGCATGCGATCCTCCGCCGTGTAGATGCCGTTGGCACTCTGGACGGAGAGCTCGCGAATCCGGTGGAGGATGTCCTGCGTGTTCTGCAGGTATCCTTCGCTCGTCTGGATAAAGCTGACCGCGTTCTGGATGTTCCGCTCGGCCTGGTTCAGGCCCCGGATCTGACTCCGAAGCTTTTCGCTGACCGCGAGTCCAGATGCGTCATCTCCGGCACGATTGATCCGCATTCCACTGGAAAGCTGTTCGATGTTCCGCTGAATGGAATCCTGGCGGAAGTTCAGGGTTCGCGAGGCGAATGCGGCACTCGTGTTGTGATTGATGATCATATGACCCTCCTTGATGTGTCACTGAGGGCAATCCTTGCCCTCACTTCCTGCACGCGTCAGAAGGTATATCGCGCTCCTTCTGCTCCGTTCTCCGCGCGGACGGAAGGATCCCCCCACTGTGAATGGAGTGGTCGTTCCGGCAGGGACACCACCTCGAGCGGCACCGGGCAGCTGGACCGGGCATCACGAAGGGTTTTTGTCAAAGACCAGAGGGGTTGCCCGGACGGGCAACCCCAAAACAAGGATACTACCTCACCCCAGCAATTGCAAGACGGACTGGGTCGCCAGGTTGGCCTGGGCGAGCATCGCCGTCGAGCTCTGCAGCAGGATCTGGTTCGTCGTATAGCGGACGACTTCGTGCGCCATGTCGGTATCCCGGATACGAGACTCCGACGCCTGCAGGTTCTCTGCGCCGACATCGAGACCCCGGATGGTATGCTCCAGGCGGTTCTGATAGGCGCCAAGGTCGGCGCGTTGCTTGTTCACCTTTCGCAGAGCTGCATCCACGACACCGATGGTCCGGTTCGCGTTTTCGGGCGTTGAGAGCGAGATGATGCTGTTGTCCTCGAAGCGCACTCCGAGTCCCCGTGCAGTCATCGTGCCCACGTACACCTGTGTGCGCTGGTCCATGTTTGCACCGATGTGGAACCACATGCTTGCCGTGACGATGTTCTCTCCCGTGTCACGGGCGAAGCGACCTGTCAGCATGTTCATGCCGTTGAACTGGGCATGGCTGGCGATACGGTCGACCTCGTCCACGAGTTGCGAGATCTCGACCTGGATCTGCATGCGGTCTTCAGCGGTGTAGATGCCGTTGGATGCCTGGACGGAAAGCTCGCGAATACGCTGGATGATATTCTGGCTTTCCTGGAGATACCCTTCCGTGGTCTGAATGAACGAGATGCCGTCAGACGCGTTCCGGGACGCCTGATTGAGGCCCCGAATCTGTGATCGCATCTTCTCGCTCACTGCGAGACCTGCCGGATCGTCGCCCGCGCGGTTAATCCGCATACCGGACGAGAGCTTCTCGATGTTCTTGTCGAGCCTTTCGGCTACGACGCCACGCTCGCGCTGCGCAAACATCGCGCTCAAGTTGTGATTGATGATCATCTAATCCTCCGTGGATCTCTTCCGCCGCGACCCCATGCCGCGGCGCGATGAAGGGGCATCCGTGCCCGCTTCATGCCTGAACTGGCTGCCCTTTCGGGCTTCTCTTTCCGACGCACCCCCTTCAGCGAGCGTTCCGGTGCAGGCGTCTGCATCGATCGCGCGCTTTTTTTTCGTCTTTACTCAACCGGCGCTCAGAAAAGCCGATAAAGTAAGAGAGCAGGGAGAATCCGCCCTGAGCCGGAGCCGAAGGCGTGACAACCCTGTCACGACCATCGGCGCGCTGACTCATGAACTTGAAGAGAAATTCCGGTTACTCGTCGGCTATCTGGTTCAGGTAGGCCTGTGCGATACGGTCTTCCGGTTCCAACTCGAGCACCGTTCGGAAGAACCCGGCTGCCTCATCAGGATTCCCGTCCTTGAGGGCGACGATCCCGAGGTTTGCGATGACCTTCGTGTTATCCGGATCCGAGGCAAGTGCTTCGGTCAGCAGGGCTCGCGCCCCCATCGTGTCGCCGAGCTCCAGATGGCAGATCGCCAGCTCGTTCAGCGTGTCAGGTTTCCGGGGTCCGAGCTCGAGCGTCTTCTCGAACGCCGATTTCGCCTCCGCGAAGTTTCGCAGACGTCGGTGTCCCCATCCGAGCAGAAACCACGCATTCCACACGTCAGGGTGCGACTCGAGAAAGCTCTCGATCAGCTCGATGCCCTCGGTCTCCTTGCCGTCGCGGATGCGCTCGTACGCGTCGCGGAAAAGCGAATGCGTGAGGTCCTGCGACTCGATCTCCTGCAGGACATCCTTCGCCTCGCGCGTACGCTCCTCGTCGTCGCCGCGCTCCGTGTAGACACGGAGGTTGCGCCTGGCCTGCTCGTAGTCGCGCCTTCGGTAGTAGTAGAAGCCCGCATTCAGGTGAGCTTCAGGGATGGGCTCGTCGGCCTCGAGCAGCTCCTGGTAGACCTCTCCGGCACGGTCGAGGTACTCGTGCTCGTCAGGCTGATTTCCGGCCCGCGATGCCGTCTCAGCCCGTTGCTCGTAGAGCAGCGCGAGGTTCACGAGAGCACGCTGATCGCCTGGTTGCAGCCCGCGCAGCGCGAGAAAGATCTCCTCGGCGAGCTCGTAATCTCCGTTGTTCGTCTTGACGATCGCCGTTTCCGTGAGATCCGCGATCAGATCCGGCGTGACGGCAAGCACGAAATCACGGTAGTAGGGGGCATCCTCATGCTCGGGAGCGTAGGCGAGGATCTTCAGCATCGCCGCGACGATCTGCTCCCAGGCGAGGTCGTGGATGTCGTGGCGGTCGCCCCCGCTGGTCATCTCGACCGGGAGCATCCGTTGCGGATCTATGCGGAACGACCCGATCTGCCGGTCGAGGTGTTCCGGAACGCTGATGAAGATGATGTTGGCGAGTTTCTCGATCATGATTCTTTCGCTGCGGCCTTCGACCGGAATTGCTTGAGGGCGGCGTTGATCCGCATCTTGTACCCCATCGGGACCTTCTCCTCGTCGAACTTGATGCCAAAGGCTGCGATGTCGTCACGTCCTTCCACCGGATCCGATCGGCAGATCTCGCCGGGGATTTCGAAGATCTGCTCGGGATCGTCGAAGACGAGCCGAACGATCGTCGGCTTGTTGACGAGCAGCTTGGGCACTCCCATCAGCACCGCCTTGCAGCCGGAGAAGGAGAGATCGCGGAAGATCGAGCGTCGTGGAACTGCGTCGACGGTGAGAGAGCACTGGCCGACCATGAGCCCGAGCTGTTTGATGCTGTGCGCTGAGAGCGGGATCCGCTCCTCCGTTCGCCGTTTCGCATTGACGTTTGCTTCGAGAAGCTGCCCGAGAATCTGGATCAGGTCATCCGGCGGACGCTGGGAGAACTCCAGGTTTGCGAAGAACAGATCCTTGTTCTGCTCCCCGTAGGGTGTCACGCCGGCTACGCGAGCCGGGACGAAGAAGGTGATCGGGTCAGGCTTGTCGGGTTCAACGAAGCTGAAGCGCAGCTGGACCACGTTATTCGCCTTCTTGATGCATTCGTTGAGTCCGCTGCGCATGTTTGCTATAATCCTGGCTGTCGTCATGGAGGCTGCGTACACGATGCAGGGCCACTGAGAGCCGAGGCATTTCACGTAGACCTGTTTGCCGTTCAGGTTGATCGTTTGTACTACTTCTTTTGTGAAGGTTATTTCTGCCTGCGAGAACTGCTGGAAGTAGCGCGTGATCTGCTGACTTGTCGTGACAGGCATTGCGACGAGACAGAGGGTAGAGGAACTACCGGCCAATGTCAACCAAGGGGACGCCATTGCTGTACGGAGTCGGGAATCCGCTGATGGATATCATCGTTCGAGTGTCAGGCGAGATGCCCGCGCGGCTCGGTGTCGTGTCCGGCAGCATGAACCTGGTCGACTACGAGCGCCAGCAGGAAGCTCTGAGCTCGGGGACGATCGTGCGGCGACTCCCGGGAGGAAGCTGCGCCAACACGGTGCGCGGAATCCGGTGGCTGGAGCAGGCACACGGTTCGGGCGCGCCGAAGGCGGTGGCGTATACCGGCGCGGTCGGTTACGACCGCGAGGGCGACGGGTTCGAGGCGCTACTCGATACCGAAGGAGTCGTCCCACTGCTCGTGCGCAAGCACACGCCTACCGGCAGTTCCGTGATCCTCGTGACTCCGGATTCGCAACGGACCATGTTCACCTATCTTGGAGCGTGCCGCGAGCTCGCCGAGGACGATGTGGATCTCTCGCGCGTTCGCGATGCGAGAGTGTTCCACACGACCGGGTACATGTGGGATACCAAGACGCAGGAGCAGGCGGCTCGATCGGCCACTCGAGCGGCGCGCGCATCGCGGACACTCGTATCGTTCGATGTGGCGGATCCGTTTGTCGCCCGGCGGTACCGCGACTCACTGTTGCAGTGGATTCCCGGGAACGTGGACGTGCTCTTCGCAAACCAGGAGGAGTTGCAGGAGCTGACGGGACACCGAAGCAACGAGCGCGAGCTCCTGCGCGCCGCTGCTGAGCTCGCGCCGACCGTTGCGATGAAGATCGGTGCCCGCGGGTGTATCGTGATGCACCACGGGACGGAGTGCCGAGCCGCGGCTCATCCGGCCGAGCGCGTCGATACGACCGGCGCCGGGGACGCCTTTGCCGCCGGCTACCTCTTCGGCGTTCTGCGCGGCCTGAGCGTCGCAGCGAGCGCCGCCGCGGCGAACATACTGGCTGCCGGAATCGTTTCGGTCGACGGATGCAACTACGACGCCCTGTCTGCCGAGCGAGTCCGTGCAGAGATCGATCCGATCCTGTCTGCTCCTCGGCACTGACCGAACTGGGGGAGGCGCATGCTACGCGAATGGAAAGGGGTTCGACAGCGTCCGGATGAGGGGTACCGACGCTGGTTCGCCGACGAAGACATGGACCTGATCGTCTGGTACCGTGAGCGGGGTGGGTCTGTGCGAGGCTTCCAGCTCTGTTATGGCAAACAGAGCGTGCAGCACGCGTTGACCTGGCTCGCTGACCGTGGCTACAACCACGCCCGCGTCGACGACGGGGAGGCCGGTCGGGAGGGGGCTTCCAAGCAGACTCCCATGTTGGTCGAGGACGGCACGTTCGATGCGTCTGCGCTGGCCGACCGTTTCGTGCGCGAGGCGGGAGACATCGACCCGGAGGTCCGCTCGCTCGTCTCCCGGAAACTCCGTGCGATGGGCGGGCAGGAGGGGAAGTGACCGCCCGGACACCGTCCCGTCGGGATCGGCGGTCTCAGCTGTCCGGCGAGAGCGCAGTCTCGAGTTCGCGAATCATGGAGGCCGTGATCCTTCCGGCCTCAGATTCGTCCCGGCGGAGCGAGCCGTTGAGCTTGAGGTAGTCATCCGAAGCAAGTATGCCCGCGAGAATGGCGATTTTCAGCGGGTCCGACGTCGTTACCGACCGTTGAATCTCCTGCACCTTTGCACGGAAGTGTTCGATGACTTCGCGGAAGTACTCGGGATCCTCATCGGTCTGGACGCGAAACGATGTGCCGAGCAGCTCGATCTGCATCGTCAGAAGATGTCGAGTTCGGGCTCCGGGCCGGAGTCCTCGTCCTCGATCTCGCCGTCCTGCGTCTCCGCCGTGTCGACCTCCGCAGGGGCAGCCGGTTCGTCCGGCGTCGGCGTCGGCGTCGGCGTCGGCCCGCGCGCCGAAGGCTCGGCGATCTGCGCCGACTGCTCTACGCCGGCGGTAGCGTCGCCGGTCGGCGGCGCCGGCTCATTGACGGTGTCCTCGAGCTCGTCGAGATGTCTGAGCGCCGCGACGATGCCCGCCTCAATCTCTTCCTGGTCGCTCTTGAACGCCGCGATCAGCGTCTCGAGCTCCAAAACACGCTTCTCGTAGCTCTCCAGCCGTTCCTTGAGCGTGCTGTTTTCCGCCGAGAGCGCCCGAATGCGGGAAACCGCGGTGTGAACTCGCTCTTCCAGACTGCGAATCTGCTCGAGACTGATCATGCTTCCCTATTCGAGGGCGCTCTTCGCTCGCCCTACGAGCTCGCGAAACGCGTCCCGGTCCTCAATCGCGAGATTGGAGAGTGCTTTCCGGTTCATCTGGACATTGGCGAGTCTCAGGCCGTGCATAAACCTGCTGTACGACATGCCCTCAGCGCGGCATCCTGCCGAGATCCGCGTGATCCACAGCGACCGGAAATCACGCTTCTTGTTCTTCCTGTCGCGATATGCATAGGTCAGGCTCTTGGCGACCGCGTCCTTCGCGGTGCGGTAGAGTTTGCTCCTGCGACCCCAGTATCCCTTCGCCTGTCTGAGAATCTTCTTGCGATGGTCCTTTCGTCGCGTTCCGTCAACTGCGCGTGGCATTTCCCTGCTCCTTCGTGGGGTTCCGGTTAATCGTAGGGAAGCAGCGCCTTCGCGCGCTTCTGCTCGGCGTGGCTGAGAATCCCGGCCTTACGCAGGTGCCTTTTCCGCTTGGCGCCCTTCTTCGTCAGGATGTGTCGCAGCCCCTGCTTCTTGTACTTGATCTTTCCCGTTGCGGTCGTCTTGTACCGCTTCGCCGCGGCCCGACGTGTCTTCATCTTCGGCATATACTCTCCTATCCCCGTCTTCGGGTCAGGCTTTCTTGGACTTCGGACTGATGATCATCGACATGAACCGCCCCTCCATGGCCGGTGGACGGTCGACGACGATTTCACGATCGAGCAGGTCGAGCACCTTGCCGAGGACGACCTTTCCGCGCTCCGTGTGAGCAAGCTCACGGCCCCGGAACCTGATGGTCACCTTGACCTTCGCACCTTTATCCAGGAACTCGGCGACATGCTTCGCTTTGAACTCGAGATCGTGGGTGTCGATCTTCGGTTGCATGCGGATCTCCTTCAGTTCCTGTTGCTTCTGCCTTTTCTTGTTCTCCCGGTTCTTCTTCTCCAGGTCGAACTTGTACTTCCCGTAGTCGAGGAGACGACACACGGGAGGATTTGCATTCGGCGCGATCTCGACGAGATCTACCCCTCGCTCCTGTGCCATCTGTCTGGCTTCAAGAGTCGGGGTGATCCCGAGCTGATTATTGTCTTCGTCGATCAGGCGCACCTCACGCACCCGGATCATATCGTTGACCCGTAAGTCCTTTGTAGCCAATCAACCCCCTTCCTTCGTTCCTTTCCGGAGGATACAGAATACCATCGCGCGATCGCAGAGTCAAACGCTCTTTCGTCCGTCTACGCCCTGAAGAAGGAAGCAACACTCGGTGGCGAAGAGATTTGCATACCGCGGTGGCACGTGCCGTTCGTGCCGCAGATCGATCGTTCTGAGAACCGGGATGTCGAGCCGCGAGCAGAGATCCACGAAGTCACGGCGCGTGCAGAAGTGGATGTTCGGCGTGTCGTACCACTCGTAGGGAAGGTCCCGGTTGACCGGCATGCGACCGAGCAGGAGGAGCTGTGCCCGGTTGATGAGGTACCCGAAGTTCGGGAAGTTGACGATTGCGCGGCGGCCCACCCGGACCATTTCGCGCAGCAGCATGACCGGCTGGTGCAACGCCTGGAGCGTCTCGTTGAGGATGACGTAGTCGTAGCTTCCCGTCGCGTACTCCTTCAGCCCTTCGTCGAGATCGCCCTGGAAGACGCTGATACCCTTCGCGAGGCACTCGCGGATCTTCGCCTCCTCGATCTCCACTCCACGGCCGCGGATGTCGCGAGTCACCATGAGCTGGTGCAGGAGCTCGCCGTCGCCGCAGCCGAGATCGAGCACCGTACTGCGCGGCTCAATGAGCCCGATGATCTGGTCGTAGCTGAATCGGTGCGGGCCTCTATCCATCGCGTCGTACCGTTTCCAGAACCGTATGGAGAAACGAGCCGATGAGCGCGCCCTGCCGTTCGGTCTCCAGGAGAAAGGAGTCGTGTCCGTAGGGGCAGTCGAGCTCGGTATAGCTCACATCCTTCCGTCTTCGCATCAGCGCCACGACGATCTCCTTCCCCTGATAGCTCGGGTAGAGCCAGTCCGACGAGTAACTGACGACCAGGAACTTGCTCTTTGTCTTCTCGAAGGCCCGTTCGAGCGACCCGTACTTCCCCCCGAGGTCGAAGTAGTCGATCGCCTTGGAGAGGTAGATGTAGGTGTTCGCGTCGAAACGGTCGACGAAGGTTCCCCCCTGATACTCGAGGTAACTCTCGACCTCGAACTGGTCTGAGAAATCGAACCCGAATTGCTCTCGCTCCTGGAGCCGTCGTCCGAATTTCGTGTGCATGGACGCGTCCGAGAGATAGGTGATGTGGCCGATCATCCGCGCGATGGCAAGTCCGCGTGCCGGGGGCTCCTTCCCGTAGTAGTCTCCGTTGTTCCATCCCGCGTCGGACATGATCGCGTTCCGGCCCACGGCGTTGAAGGCGATTCCCTGCGCGCTGAGGCGGGCCGTTGAGGCGAGAACGATGGCCCCGGCCACGGCGTCCGGGTAGCTGATCGTCCACTGGAGCGCCTGCATGCCTCCCATCGATCCGCCGGCTACGGCGAGGAGACGGTCGATGCCGAGATGACGAACGAGGCGGTGCTGAACGTTGACCATGTCCTCAATCGTGATCACGGGGAAGGAGAGCCCGTACGGTCTGCCGGTCGCCGGGTCGAGCGAACCCGGACCCGTGGTTCCCCGGCACCCACCGAGCACGTTCGAGCAGATCACGTAATAGCGGTTGGTGTCGAACGGCCTCGCGGGGCCGATCATCGTGTCCCACCACCCGGGTCTCCGGTCGGTCTGCTGATGAAAGCCCGCGGCATGGGCATCGCCGCTGAAGGCGTGCAGGATGAGCACTGCGTTCGTCCGGTCTGCATTCAGCGATCCGTACGTCTCGTACCGGACGGTGATCGGACCGAAACGTCGGCCGCTCTCGAGAAGCAGCGGATCCTCGCCTGCTCCGGCGAAGGTGATGTCTTGCGGCGCGACGATGCCGACGCCGGAACTGTCCATGGGGCAATGGTACGTACGAACGGCACGGTGTCAATGGTTCGCCGCGATTCGGTTCGCCGCGATTCGGCGCGCGACGAATTGATCCAGGGCGACGGACGTGTTATCATCCCGGCCTGTGCACGTATTCCTGATTGCCTCGGTGCCGCTGGCGTATGTCTATCTCCTTGTGTTGCGCGAACAGACCGGTCGCACGTCGGCCATGACGGCCGTCCCCGCTCTGAAAGGGGCTCTCGCGTACCTGATCCTTCTCGTCCCGCTGCTCCTCATGCGCCGGTTCGTCGCGAGACCGTACGATGGGGCCGGTCTCTATCTCTATGCATCGGTCTACGACTACGTCCTCCCGGTGTTGCTGTTGTTCGCGCTCTACCTGCGATTCACGCGGGACGTCGGGGGGCTCACCGCCGACGAACGCTTCCTTTCGCTCGTATCGTTCTATGCCGGGGCGTTTGCGCTCGCGGGCGTTCTGGACCTGTTTCTCCGGGCCGACTATCACGGCCCCTACGAGCTGTTCATGCTTCCCGCGCTTCGGATCGGGGTCATGCTGATCCTGCCGTCGCTCTACTATCAGTTCAGCACTGAGACCTTCTGGGTCCGCTATCTGTATCTGGGACTGATCGCCGCTCTTCCCTGGGTGACCGGATTCGTCCCGCTGCTCTCAGCCATGTACCTGGGGCTCTTCGCGGCGCTTCTCACGGGGCTCCTCTTCTTCGGTGGACTGGCGGTTGCGTACCTGGCCAGCGGGGGACCCAATCGCTACCGCCTGGGGTGATGACCCGGTGCCTGTTCCGGCTTGTTCGGCACGGATGCGGCTGATGCGGACCTGCGCTCTGCTGCTCGCGGGACTGGCGTTGACCGGATGCGGGCCGCAGCTGCTCTTCGTGGGAGATCCTGTGCTCGAAACGACGCTCTTCGATCGGGACGGGTTTGAGCGCAGGGTCAACCGGGCGGCGAGCACGGCAGGATACCGGGCCCTGGTCTTCTGGCCACCGCAGCCGTCTCTGGAGACGATGAACGTGTTCAGCGCGATCGAGGCTCACGGCGCCGAGGTTGTCGTGCTGAGCCCGTACCTCTCCTTGATGGCCGACGAGATTGCCGCGAGACTGCCCCATCTTTCGTTCGTCGGCTACTACGGTCGCGAGGTCATCCCGAACCTGACCTGGATTCGTTTCGATCCGGTGCCGGCGCTTCGGGACGCCGGGAGACTGGTCGCCGAGTGGGTGTTCGCCGGCGCCGGTCGTCGTGCCGTCATGTTCGTCGACGAGACGAACCCGGTGGCGCGCGAGGAGGCCGCCGCGTTTGCGGCCGGGTACGACGAGCAGGCGGAGGTCGGGCTCGAGAGGATCGCCTTCTCCGCGACTCCTGCCCGCGAGGACGTGCGCACCCGAGTCCGGTCCGTCGCTCGCGACGGGGATCGCGCGCTCGTGCTGATGCTCGGAAGCGCGACCGGCTGGGCCCTTGAAGCTGCGAGGGACGAGGACGTGAAGGTCGTCATTCGCCACGCAGCGATGCCGGATCCCCCGGGACAGGTCCTTCTTGTCGTCCAGGACGATCTCGCCGCCGGCCTGTCCGCCGCGCTCGCAACCGATGCCCCTGCTGTTGTCGTGCCGTCGGTCGTCCGCCGCCGCTGATCGACGTCGGGCTCACGGAAAAGTGTTTGACATGGCATAGGCCGGGAAATATACTCGGGAGAGTCTGGGTAGTATGCTGTTTTTTTGCAGGAAAAGGAGCTGGAGCATGAAACGAGGCATAGTGGTCTCGATACTGCTGATCGTGTTGCTCGCCGCTGCGGCCGTCGCAAACCAACCGACGGTCAACCTCCAATCCATCGTTCTCGAAGACTTCAATGACGGAGAGAGCCGGTGGATCGTGCGTGGCGGCAAGTTTCTCGCGGTCGACGAGGAGAACGGCCGGTACGAGTGGCCCTTCCGCTACCAGTTGGTCGAAGGCGTGTGGCCTGAGGCGATGCGACGGCCCGACGCAGAGACCCCCGCCGTGCTCGGCGTTCAGGCCTCTTTCACCCGGCGGGGATACAACTATCTGGAGTTCATACCCGTTGAGGATGAGGATGACGAGGACGGCAACCCCATTCCGCGTCCGATAACGATCCCCGGCAGGCCCCTGGCGATCGACCTCTGGGCGTGGGGCTCGAACTACAACTACTACCTCGAAGCGCAGGTTCGCGACTATCGCGGGATCGTGCACACGCTGAAGCTTGGAGATCTCGGGTTCGCGGGCTGGAGGAATCTCAGCGCTGAGATCCCGAACTACATTCCGCGTGCGGTACGGTTCGTCCCTGCGCGCAGGCAGATGGATCTCGTCAAGATCGTGCTGTGGACCCGGCCGCAGGAGTCTGTGGCAGGATTCCACTTCTATCTCGACCAGATCAAGGTCCTCACGGATGTGTTCGAGACCCCGTTCGACGGCGAACGCCTGGCCAACCCCGAGTTCGTTCGGGAGGTCTGGGGCGTCGAGCAGAGACAGTAGGAGAGACCGATGAAGCGAACACTGCTGTGCACCCTGTTGGTTCTCGCCGCGACCGCGGTCGCGAGTGCGCAACAGGATGATAATCAGGCCCTTGCCGCAAACCTCGGAAGAGACACCGCGCAGCAACGCCTGCAGGAGATCTCAGTATCGAAGTTCGAGGATTCGGGATTCTGGCGCGTCTACATGCCAATTGACCAGGGAGTCATAGAGGCGCGCAGGTTCGAAGGCGGGCCACTTGCCAAGCAACCGCTCGCAGAGGAGGAGGCGATCGGCATCGCCACTCCCGATCGCTATGTGCTGGGCGTGAAGGCATCGTTCTTCCGGCGGCAGAATGCCGAGATCTACATACAGCCGATCCGTCCGCTGCAGATTCCCGGCATCACCAAGACGATCAGCGTCTGGGTGGTCGGCCGGAACAACAACCATCTGCTCTCGGTCGTCGTGGCCGACTACTTCGGCAACGTCAATGTGCTTCGGATGGGGAGGCTGAACTTCTCCGGATGGAAGCAGTTGACGACTACCGTTCCGCCGACGCTCGTGCAGCGTGACTTCCACTACAGCGATCGGATGGGCGTCCAGATTCTGGGCTTCATGATTGAGCCCGAGCTCATGGAGACCTACGGGACCTACTACGTGTACTTTGACGGACTGACGGCACTCACCGACCTCTTCGCCGAAGAGAGCCGCGACCCGGACGACATGATAGACTCCTGGTGAGACCTTTCCTGATGTGACCTGCGCAAGGCCGCCTCCGGGCGGTCTTTGCCGCTCACCCGTTTGGCGATTCACCGTGGTCGGCGGCTGATCCCTTCAGGGCCTCAATCTCACGCACGAACTCTTCTACATCCTCGAAGTTGCGGTAGACGGACGCGAAGCGGACATAGGCGACGCGGTCGAGCTCGTAGAGCCTGGTGAGTACCATCTCGCCGAGTCGCTGAGACGGAATCTCGTGATTCGACCGACCGACGATCATCGACTCGTCCTCGATCTGGTTGAGGATCTCCTCAACCCGGTCCCGGCCAATCGGGCGCTTTCGGATCGCCTGCCGGATGCCCCGTTCGAGCTTCTCGCGGTCGTACGGCTCTCGTCCGCCACTCGCCTTGATCACCATCAGCGGCTGTTCCTCGACTCGTTCGTACGAGGTATACCGGTACCCGCATCCGGTGCACTCACGCCGGCGGCGGATACTCGTGCCGTCGGCGAGGGTGCGAGATTCAACTACTCTGTCTTCAAGTCCGTGGCAACGTGGGCATCGCATGGTCGTACCTGGAGTGACACTCTATGGTGTGCCGAGCAAATGCGCAAGCGGGGCCTTTGTGATCGGTTGTCGAATGCCGCGTGATCGGCCATACTGCCGCGCGATGTATCACATGTCCCGTTACTGTTTTCGTCTCTTCCTGGTGGTCGCCCTTGCCGTCCTCGTTGGAGGCCGGCACGCGGATGCTCAGACGGCTCCCCGGCTGAGGGAGCCCGACTGGTCGGAGGTCCCGCAGGTCGAGCCGCCTCCGCGACACTCGGCCCGCTCGGTGATCCTGGTGGACGTCGACTCCCGCACGGTCCTCCACGCGCATAATCCGGATCTCGTGGTCCCGCCGGCCAGTCTCACGAAAGTCGTGGCGATCGACGCGGCGCTCGTCGCTGCCGAGCGGGGTGAAGTGTCGCTGGAAACGACCTTTGTGCCGCCGGAGGTCTCGTGGTTCGAACGCCAGCCGGCCGGGTCGTCGCTGATGTTCCTCGGGCCGGGGCAGGAGCTCAATCTCGACGATCTGCTGACCGGCCTCGCGGTTGCGTCCGGCAACGATGCCGCGATTGCACTCGCGATGATGCTCGACGGCAGCGTGCCGGCCTTTGCCGATAGGATGAACGCGAGGATGCGCGAGCTGGGGCTCGTGGACCCATTCTTCGTCGAGCCGAGTGGACTGAGTCCACAGAACTCGATCACCGCCAGGAGCTTTGCGAGATTCGTGCTCGCTCACCTGGAACGGTTTCCTGATACAACCGAGCGGTACTTTGGCCTGCAGACGTACACCTATCCGGATGATCGCCACCGGGTGTCGCCCGCCGCCGGGAGACCGATCACGCAGGCCAATCGTAATCTCCTGCTCTGGGACTTCCACGGCACCGACGGCCTGAAGACGGGCTACATAGGCGCATCCGGGTACCATCTCGCCGCGACGGCCGTCCGCGACGGCCGCCGACTGCTCGTCGTGGTCCTTGGCATTGATGCAGATTCCCATGCTGTGGGAGGCGCACTGCGGGCCGCGGAGGCAGCGGAACTGTTGGAGTACGGCTTCCGGCATTTCGAGCTCGTCCGCCTTGGATACCCGGATCCTGACCCGGTGCGCGTCTATCGCGGGCGCGAGTCGTACGTCGTTCCCGATGGTCCGCCCGAGCTGGTCGTCTCGGTGCCCGCGGCGCAGCGCGACCGCATCATCGGGTTCCGCGAGCAGGAGGAGGCGATCGTCGCCCCGTCACCCGGGGTGGCCGTCGGGCGGGTCGGGGTGCGGATTGGCTCCGTTGAGCTCGTCTCTCATCCACTGCAGCTGCCGGCCCAGGAGGTGGGCGGATTCTGGCGTCGAATATGGGACGGCTTTCTGCTCGTCCTTCGCAGGATCGCGGACCGCATGGGAGGACGGGAAGCGCCTATGAAATTCCTGTGAGCGCCTTGATGTACTGCAGCCGTTCGTGCGCCTCAGGCGCGTCGCTCGACGCTTGATTGAGGCGCCCGCGGAAATCAGCTATGCGCGCGAAACCGTGCGCCTTCATCCATCCGATCAGATCGGTGTTCATCTCCGAGATCCGCTCGTATCCGTGCTGGTAGACCGCCGAGCAGACCTGAACGGCTGTTGCTCCGGCGAGCAGCATCTTGACGACGTCTGTACCTGTGTGGATTCCGGTTGACGCGGCGAGCTCGCATCCGAGCTCGCCCGAGAGGATGCTGGTCCACCGCAGCGGGGTGTGCAATTCGGCCGGCGTGGAGAAACGGTAGCCGGGCGCGAGCTCCATCGCATCGGTATTGATGTCGAGCTGGTAGAACCGGTTGAACAGGACCAGCGCGTCGGCACCGGCGTCTCGCAGGCGTGAGGCGAACGATGGGAGGTTGGTGAAGTAGGGGCCGATCTTGACCGCGAGCGGGAGGTCGACATGGGCGCGCACCTGTTCGATGATGCGGCAGTAGGCCGACTCAACGTGGCGGGGATCTGATCTCTCCCGCGGCATGAGCGCGATATTCAGCTCCAACGCGTCTGCGCCCGTCGTCGCGATCTGCCTGCCGTAGTCACCCCACCAGCGCGGAGTGATGCAGTTGACGCTCGCGATGACCGGGATGCTGACGTTCTCCTTTGCAACGGCGATCAGTCGGAGGTGCTCGTTCGGGCCGAGATGCATGCCCATTTCCCGTATGTACTGTTCGGCCTCCGGATGGATCGAGTAGTCGACCTCCTCCTCGTCCGGACTCGCGTCGGCGGTGATCTGCTCTTCGAAGAGTGACTTGAGCACTACCGCTCCCGCGCCGGCCTCTTCGGCTCGTCGAACACCGTCCACCGACGCGGACAGACCCGAGCTCGCGAGAATGACCGGACTCGTCAGCTCGAGACCGAGGTATCGTACGGTGGTGGTCGTCATGATCTCCTGCCTTTGGTCTGTAGAAAGTCCGACTGGAATTCTGTATGGTTAGAAACAGTATAGATGATCGGTCAGTGTGCAGCAAGCGAGGCGCCCGGATGGATACATGGGACATTGTAGTGGTTGGAGCAGGTATCGCGGGGGTTTCTGCGGTTCGTACCCTTGCCGAATGTGGCCCGGGCCGACGCGTGCTCTTGGTAAACGGCGAGAGAAATCCGCCGTACAAGCGCACCAGACTCAGCAAGCGGATTGCGAAAGGTTTCTCGCCGGCGGAGTTCCAGCTCGAACCGGCCCAATGGTACGAGGAGCACGGTATCACGCTGCACACCGGCGCAACCGTCGAGGAGATCACGCCGTCCGACCGAAGGATCCGTCTTTCGGACGGCAGCGAGCATCGCTATGGTGCCCTGATTCTCGCAACAGGGTCTGAGCCGTTGTACCCGCAGACCGTACGCCCCCACGAGACCGACTCGTTCTTCGTCGTCAGATCCGAGCTCGACATCGAACGCCTCACGCAGGCGGCACGGAAGGCAAAGCAGATTCTCATTGACGGCATGGGGGTCCTAGCGGTCGAGGTTGCTGCTGAGCTGCGGGAGCTGAAGAAGCAGGTGACGCTTGTGGGAGCGACGCCCCAGCTCATGCCGCGGCATCTGAACACCCGCGCCGGCGAGATCATGGAGGAGCTTCTGACCTCAAACGGTGTGAAGCTCCGGTTTCAGGAGGAGATCCTGTCGTTTGAGTCGCGAAAGAAGGGTGGCTACACGGTAGCGATGATACGGGAGACCGGGGCATACGACATGATCGTATTCTGCATCGGGGTTGCTCCGCGGGTCGAGTTGGCGAAGGCGGCCGGGCTCGAGGTGGGGCTCGGGATCGTCGTGGACGAGTATCTGCGTACGAGTGACGCTGCGATCTACGCCGCCGGTGACTGTGCCGAGCATGCCGACGGCCACGTCACGGACCTCTGGCACGCAGCGGAGTACCAGGGGATGATTGCCGCGAAGAACGCGCTCGGGATCTCAACCGCATTCGACGACCCGGCCTTCCGGCTGAAGTGCGAGGTGTTCGGCTCGTACTTCTTCAGCGTCAACAAGCCCAGGATGCCGCTCGACCACGAAGTCGAGGAGCGGGAGTCGGGTTCGCGCTATCAGTGTTTCTACTTCGACGGAGACGAGCTCTGCGGGGCGATCATGGTGAACGACAAAGATAGAGCGAAGGAGTACGAGCAGGCGGTGCGCGATCGCTGGAACCGCGAGCGGGTCATCGCCACGTTGATCGAGCGATAGGAGGCAGGTGAATATGGTGTGCGGGCGTGTGCGAGTGACGTTGATTCTGATCCTGCTGCTGGCCGTCTCGATGGTGCCGTTATCTGCGGACTCACCGTACCGCCTGGGTGTGCTGCGCGGGCCGACCGCCGTTGCCTTTGCGCCGGTCTTCAACAGCTCCACCGAGCTCGCCGACGGGCGACCGGTTGAGATCGCCGCGTACCCCGATCCTCCCTCGCTCATCGCGGCCTACATCGGTGGCGAGGTGGACTCGGCGTCGCTGCCGAGCAATGCCGCCGCCCAGCTCTCGGGCAGGGGCGTTGGCGTGGAAGTTGCCGCAACGTTTATCTGGGGCGTCCTCTATCTGGTAGGTCCGGCTCATACCAGTCTTGGTGAGTTGCGCGGACCGGTTCACTCGATCGGGCGGGGAGCGAGCCCGGACATCCTCCTGCGCTACATACTCGATCAGGAAGGGTTGGCGAGCGTGATTCGGGTCGAGTACGGCTATGCGCAGGTTGAGCTCGCGCAGCTATTGATCGCCGGGCGCGTGGACGCCGGGGTGCTTCCCGAACCGTTCGTCACACGGGTGTTGCGTGAGAATCGGGAGCTCGGAATCGTCGCCGATCTCCAGGAGCGTTTCGAGGCGCATACAGGATCGGGCGTGCCGCAGACGGTTCTGGTGGTTCGCCCGGGCGACCCGGCCGCACCGGAGATCACCGAGCTGCTGCGCACCAGCGTTGCTCGTGTGCTTGCCGAACCGGATCGCACGGCCGAGCTCGTCGCCGGGCTTGGCCTTGGGCTCGACGAAGCAACCGCTCGATCAAGCCTGCCTCGGCTCAATCTGCGAGTCGCGAGCGGGCGCGAGAGCCACCCCGCCCTCGAGCGTTACCTGGGTATCCTGTATGATTTCGAGCCGGCGAGCGTGGGCGGAAGGCTTCCGCCGCCGGAATTCTACGGGGAATGAGCGTCCCCCTTACTGCACCTCGATGCGCTGCTCGCTCTCCCAGAGTCCATGGATGTTGCAGTAGCTCGTTGCGTACAGCGTTCCTGACTCCTTGAGCTTGACGGTCGTATTGCACGAGGGCTCCGTGTAGGCAGCTCCCTCGTTCGCTCCCTTCACTGATTCCCCATGCGCGGTGAATCGGTGTACCGACAGCTGGTGCGAAAACTTGTCGCTGTCCGGTTTGAAGTGGAGCTCGATCCAGACGATGTGATGCTCGGTCGTGTTCGGGTGGGCGATCTCCTTGCCGACCAGGGCCGTGACCGTGACCGGTTCGTCGCTCTTCGCTGTCGCGGGGGCCTCGATGACCGGCGCGTGTTTTTCATTCTTCCAGTCTGCGCTCTGAAGCAGTTCACCAAACGTTCCCATATCTCCTCCTCCATCCATCATAGCAGGGCGGTGTCGGGCTGTCATCCCGACAGCGGACTTTTCGACACGCATAAAGATTAGTAATTTGGTAAACAACAAGAGGAGGAATACCATGGCATTTTCAACACCCGACCTGCCGTACGGCTACGACGCGTTGGAGCCTCACATTGATGAGCAGACCATGCGGTTGCACCACGACAAGCACCACACGGGCTACACCTCGAAGCTGAATGCCGCGGTGGAGGGGACCGAGTATGCCGGCTGGAGCATCGACGCCCTGCTCGCGAAGCTCGGAGAGCTCCCCGAGACGGTCCGAACGGCCGTTCGCAACAACGGCGGTGGCCACGCCAACCACTCTCTGTTCTGGGAGATCCTTTCGCCGTCGGGCGGCGGCTCGCCTTCGGGCACGCTCGGCGAGGCGATCAACACCACCTTCGGGGGCTACGAGTCGTTCCAGGAACGGTTCGCGGCCGAGGCAGCCGGACGGTTCGGGAGCGGTTGGGCATGGCTCGTAGTGGGCAAGGACCGAAAGCTGTCGATCTACAGCACGCCGAACCAGGACAGCCCCGTCACGAACGGCGATGTTCCCGTGATCGGATTGGACGTATGGGAACACGCCTACTATCTCAAGTACCAGAACCGTCGTCCTGAGTACATCAGCGCCTTCTTCAACGTCATCAACTGGGCACAGGCGCAGAAGAACTACGACGCAGCCACGTAGAGGCCGGGCTCGCGGGGCCGGGCTCCTGGGCAGCCCGGCCCCGGCTCGGCGGCCGCAATCGGACGTCCGGGAGTTTGACACGGCGGGCGGCTTCCGGTAGGTTAAATAGGACAATTGGAGTCCGATTTATGGTGCGCATCTCCAGAAGCGTCGAATACGCGCTCATCGCGATACAGTTCATGGCTGCCGAACCCGATCGGTTGGTGAGTTCGCGCGACCTGAGCGCGACCCTTGCGCTCCCGTCCGGGCTGATCGCGAA
>SKZO01000041.1 GCA_007127335.1 Spirochaetales bacterium
GTCGATGCCGGTGCCGACCATGTGGAGGTCACGATGGACCGCACCGACGAGCGCGCCTCTTCGACCCACGGAACCGACGACCTCTACCTGGGAACGAAGCTCGTCTTCGCGGCGATGGGACGACCCAGAGCGCTTCACGCAGGAGCGCCTGAGCGCGTCTCGCCTTAACGCACCCCGGTGAGAATCGCCTCCACGAGCCGCTCGCTCGGTCCGGACTTCGAGAGGTAGAGCTCCGCGCCCGCCTCGATCATCAGGTCTACCGTCTCCTCATCGTCGAACATGGAAAGCCCTATAATGCGGATCTCCGGATGATCGCGCTTGATGAGACGCGTGGCCTCCACGCCGTCCATCTGCGGCATCGCGACATCCATGAGCATGACATCCGGATGGACGCTCTTCGCCGCCTCCACCGCCTGGCGCCCGTCACTGAACTCGCCAATCACGGTGATCCGCGGATGCTCGACGAGGACCATCTTCAGTCCGCTTCGAACCACCGCATGGTCGTCCACGAGGACGACGCGAACGGGAGGTGACGCCGGGTCAGCGGCCTCGCCGCTCGACGGCGCCTGCCGCCGGGCCGAACCGGCTTGCACCTCCGGACCCGTACCGCCGCCCGGATGCGGCAGGCGCAACCGGATCGCCGAGCCGATGCCGGGCTCGCTCTCGATCTCCATTGAGCCTCCCAACAGCTCGGCGCGCTCCCTGACCCCGAAGAGGCCGAAGGTGTCATTGTCGTCGGCGTCGGGATCGTACCCGGACGGGAACCCCCTCCCGTGGTCGCGGACGACGAGCTCGATGCGCTCCTCATCGCCGCGCAGCGATATCTCCGCGCGATCCGCCTCGGCGTGCTTCACGGTGTTCAATAAGAGCTCCTGCGTCGCCCTGAAGAGGAAGGTCGCAGTCGCGCTGCCCACCGGCTCACCGACGCCTGATGCGGTCAGGTCCACGCGCAGCCCGTGGAGCGACCGGACGTGTTCGGCCAACCACTTCAACGCCGCGACGAGCCCGTTGCGGCGCAGCGCCGTAGGGCTCAGCTCCTGCGACAGGGACCGGGTACCGGCGATCGCCTCGTCGAGCAGCCCGCGAACGCGGGCCAGCGACTCACGCAGCGAGGAGGGGTCATCGATCTTGCGCGACGAGACATCAAGGTGGAAGGCGGTACCGGCGAGAATCTGCTGAAGGTCGTCGTGCACGTATGTGGCCAGGCGGCGCCGTTCACGCTCCTCCGCGTCGGAGAGCTGCAGCGACAGGCGCCGCAGCTGGCGTGCCCGGTGTTCCAGCCGGATATTCAGCCGCTCGGACTCCTGAAGGAGGTCCCGGATCTCGTACTGCCTGCGTCGATTCTCCACCGCCGCCCTCACCGCGGCGGCAAGGGTCTCCGGCTGCAGCGGACGGGAGAGCGCTTCGACCGCACGTCGGCTGACGAGCCCGGTGAGCGGTGGTCCCGGTTCCCGCCCGGATGCGAGCAGGAGGACGGGCAGGTCCGACCACCTGGGCTGCCCATCAAGGAGGTCGACAAGCTCCCGGGTCTCGCGCGAGCCCATCGCCTCCTCAGCGACAACGACCACGCCTGTCCCGCACCCGTCGCAGAGCTGCGCCATGAGCGCAGAGATCGAGTCCACGGTCCGGCACGCCAGCTGCTCGGAACGCATCAGCCGCCCAACGAGCTCCGCGTCCCGGCCGGTCGGCGCGAGAATCGCGACCGACAGGTCGTCCATCTACGAACCTCCCTCAGTCGAAGACCGGTCGAGCGAGAAGAGACGTCCCTCCTCACCGAGGTATCGAGGCCGTCCGGAGAGCACGCCTTCGAACGATGTGAGGGGTGCGCCCACGCAGATGCCGTCGGGCCCCAGCCGGACCTCGCGGATCGTGCGCTCGTGGTCGCCGTACCGCTTCTTCAGAACGGCGATGCACCGCCTCACCTCGCCGAGCGCCTCGAAATGGCGCAACAGAATGACGGTATCCGCGATGTAGCTCAGGTCGATGCCGGGATCAGATTCCCCGAACAGCCCGTGGGTCGCAACGACCATGAGCGTGAGCACGCCCGCGTCGCTCAGATAGCCGAGTAGCTCGTGGAGCTGGGTCACGAGCGTACGTTCGCCGGGCATCGCCAGCAGGAATCCGCTGACGCTGTCGATCACGACGATCCGCACCCCGTCTGACTCCACGCTGTGACGAATCCTGTCTGCGAACCGTCCGGGCGAGAAGTCTCCGGCACTCATCTGTTCGAGCGTGACCGTCCCGTCCTCCACGCGCGACTCGAGCGGCATGCCAAGCCCCCTGGCGCGGCGCAGCATCGTGTCATTTCGCTCGTCGAAGCAGAGGATCGACGACTTCACGCTCTGCTCAGCGGCGGCGCAGACGTAGAGGGTGGCGATGCTGGTCTTGCCGGCGCCGCTGGTGCCGGAGATGACGCAGGTGGTGCCCATGTCCAGCCCGCCTCCGAGCAGCGCGTCGAGCGCAGGCGTACCGCTCTTGACCGGGGCGGTGGGCCGCGATACGGGTGCACCGCCGGCCATCACGCGGGGGAACACCTGCATGCCACCGGTCGCGATGATCGCGTCGTGGTAGCCGCCTCTGTACTCCATCGCGCGCATCTTGGATACGATGATCCGCCGTTGCGGTCGTCCGTAGTCCGGCGCTGCGATGTCGAGACCGATCACGCCGTGGACCAGCGTCTCGAGCGCCGAGGTATCCATGTCGCCGGCGGGGCCCGCCGAGAGTATCGTCGTACAGTCCATCCCGTCGAGCTCCTGCTTCAGCCGCAGCAGCTGCCGTCGCAGCTGATACCCGGTATCGACGAGCAGGTACAGCTCGCTCAGGGAGTCGATGAACAGACAGTCGGGATTGTACCGTCGGATCGCCGTCTCGATCGCCTCAGAGACCTCCGAGAGCTCCACGTTCGCGGGGTTGAAGACGGTCTGCTCGGTGAGCGCTGCGGAGCGCACCTCCGCGGGAAGCTCCACGAGATCCACGCCCGTGAGATCCCACCCGTGCGAGGCACTGATCTGTGCAAGCTCATCGATGGTCTGGAGAAGCGTGATGCACAACGCACGCTTGCCTTCAGCGGCCGCGGCCCTGAGGAACTGAAAGCCGAGCGTGGTCTTGCCCGTCCCGGCGTCTCCATGGACCAGGTAGATGCGGCCTGATGGAAGCCCGCCGCTGAGGATCTCATCGAGTCCTTTGACACCGGTGCTCACCTGCTTCGCGACGTCTGGCATGTGCCCCCTTGTCCACGCTCGGACTCTCTTCCAATACTAAAGGAGCCGGACGGTCGCGTCCACCGCACGGAAGCACCGCACGGAAGCACCGCACGGAAGCACCGCGGTTGATCCTCTGCGACGGCGCGCATAGTATGAAACAATGAGAGGCTACGCCCAGTTCGGCGAAGACGTGAAGCTTCATCGGCTGCTCGCCCTGGATGCGAGCGGCCTGCACGCCAAGGGGGTGTACGTGGAGGTTGGGGGCCACGACGGGATCACGGGGAGCAACACGCTCCTCTTCGAGGAGCTCGGGTACCGGTGCGTCGTGGTGGAGCCGGTTCCCTGCCTCGCCCGCCGAATTCGCGAGCGCCGGCGGTGTATCGTCGTCGAGGCCGCCGCCGATCGGGCGCAAGGGCGGTCGCGTTTCCTGGTCGCCCGCGGCGGCGAGACCCTGTCCACGCTCAATAACGAGAACCGGGTTCACTCGCGCATAGATGAGCACCCCCACCTCGAGGAGATCGAGGTCGAAACAAAGAGGCTCGACACGATACTCGAGGAGGCGGGGTTGACCGCGGAGGCGGACCGACTCGAGCTCGTATCCATAGACGTGGAGGGCAACGAGCCGTCGGTTCTGGAGGGGTTCTCGATCACGAGGTGGAAGCCGCGAGTGGTCATCGTCGAGGACAACTCGTTCGGGCGCGACCGGACGGTCCGTTCCTGGTTTGAGGAAAACGGTTACGTGCGCTTCAGGCTCACCGGCGTCAACCACTGGTACTGCCGATCAGACGACACGGTGTTGAACCGACGTCGGTACCGGCTTGCCTCCCGGATCACCGCGGCCGCGGTCCGCACCTACGGCCTTGTCTCCGGTCGCGGCCGTCCGCCTTTGTCGAACCGTGCGCGGTCTGGTAGGATCTAGACGTCGTGGCGACCAGCTCGAGCCGACCGAAGAGTGATACTCGCAGACCTGCAAGCGGTCACACCCGCCCGTTCGTCCTCATCCTGCTCCTCCTCGCGTTCGTCCTCATCGTGGTGATCCTGCGGCAGTTCATCGTCGCGATCATCTTCGCCGTACTCCTCGCGCTCCTTGCCGGCCCAACCGCGCGTGCGCTACGCGAACGCGCAGGCCTTGGCCGCAATCTCGCGTCCGGCGCCGTCGTGGGCGGCACGTTCGTGATCGTCGTCCTGCCGGTCTTCGCGTTCCTTTTCCTGCTCATCACCCAGGGGGCGTCGCTGCTTCAGGAGGCGTCGCAACTCCTCGACGAGGAGGCCGCGGACGGCGTACTCGACGCGCTCGTGTTCGACCGCCTGCAGGAGCTCGTCGAACAGACGTTTCCGGACTCCGAGGTCGCCGACGTCGGTGTCCGGGATCAGCTCGCGAGCCTGGCCGACTCCGCAGTGCGATA
>SKZO01000312.1 GCA_007127335.1 Spirochaetales bacterium
GCCCGCCGATCAATCCCTCGCGGCGGGTATTGAGCGCCCCCCTCGCGGCGGGCTTGCGTTCTGCGGCAAGTCGTATTATTTTGTAGACAGGCATGATCAGCATCAACCTGAACGCGATGGAAGAGTGGGAACGCGTCCGTCGCGATACCCAGCCGCACACCCCTGACGTCGACCGGAATCCCGGCACGGAGGATCCGGATCGCACGGAGATCGACAACGGGTCGCACGGGCTGAAGGTGACGCCTGACAGGAAGCGGCGGCGTGGTGCCCCCGAAGACGATACGGGAGAAGAGGCCGACGCGGGAGACGAGGAAGAGAACGAGGCGTTCGAAGTCGACATCGGCGAGGGCGATCCGGAGATCGCTCCGCCGCAGGGGTCGCGGGCCCCCGTTGAGCCGTACCGGGGGCAGAACGTCGACCTGGAGGCGTGATCGCCTATCGTTCCCGGTAGACCGCCTCCTGCAATCCCCGCAGGTAGCCAATCGCGAAGAGCCTGCCGTACATGGAGTAACTTGCGTGACTGTTGTCGTCGCCCACGACCGTGGGAACGTGATCGGGGCGGCAGACCCCCTCGTAGCCGACGTCGCGGTACGCCTCCATGCAGGCGAGCATGTCGGTCCGGCCCTCGTCGTGAAATGTCTCCACGAACTTCTCGGCCGTACCGCGGACGTCGCGGAAGTGGACGAAGAAGATCTTGTTCTGCCTTCCGAAGTGCCGGATGGCCCCCGGTAGATCGTCGGTCATCAGCGTGAAATTCCCCTGACACAGGCCAATACCGTTGACCTCGCTCGGGTAGAGGTCGAGGAGGCGCTGGTAGTTCTCTACCGATCGCATGATGCGGGCGAGCCCGCGGATGGGTGAGAGCGGCGGGTCGTCGGGGTGCATCGCAAGCTTCACGCCGGCGGCCTCCGCCTCCGGCACGACCGCCTGAAGGAAGTACTCGAGCGCTTTCCACAGCTGTTCGTCGCTGACCTCGCCGTATTCGGTGAGGGGGGCGTTTCGCATGAGCGAATGGTCGTAGGCGGTTGCCAGCGCGCCGCCGCGGGCGAGCGCGGTCGTCGACGTTCGCATCCAGTTGAACACCGGCATCCACTCGTAGCACCACACCGGTACCTCAAGGCGCCCGAGGTTGCGCACCAGCTCGATCGCGGTCTCGATCTCCTCGTCACGGCCGGGGAGCCCCAGCTTTGCGCGGTGGAGCGGCGGACGGCTCTCGAGTACGGAGAAGGTGAACCCGCCGTCTTCGTAGGCGGTCTTCACCCGCAGGAGCTGCATGAAGCTCCACGGTCGATTCTCTGGCTCGGAGGCAGCGGCGTCGCCGCGCATCGCGCCGACGACATGGTTGACGCCTGCCTGTCGAGCGAGCTGCCACAGGGGTGAAGGCACGGGGGGAAGCATTTCGGCTATCTGCATCATCGGCGCAGTATGCCACAAAAGCGAATTGCTGTAGACTCTCTGCGCGTGAGCACGAACGAGACGAACCCGGCTGTCCAGGCAAGACTGATCCTGAAGCTGCTCAAGTTGCACCACGATCACAAGGCGAAGCTCGAGCGGCTGCAGCGAGGGCTCGTCTCGCAGGTTGCCGCGCGCGCTGAACGGATGGTCGCTGCCGCCGGCGACGGTGACGCGCGGGGGCCGACGTCCGACGAGGAGAACGAATGGCCGGGGCTCGAGTCGGCTGCGGCGGTCGCACGAGCAGTCCCGCAGGAGTACCGTGGCCGGTTGATCTCCGCGGTGGTCGAGCGGCTCCCCTCGCCGGTGGCCGAAGACTTCCTCGCGTCGGTCTACTCGTTCGAAGCGTTGCCCATGCTTCCGGCGATGACCATACAGTCGGTCCTCAGACGCACCGACAAGCGTGTGCTTTCGATCGCGCTCCTTGGAGCGTCGCAGGCCGTCTCCCAGGCGGTGACGGCGAACATGAGCCGGCGTGCGGCTTCGATGCTGCAGGAGGACATGGAGAGCCTGCTCGCCGCTGGTGAGCTTCGCACCCGGGATGTTCGCGAAGCGCGGAATACGATATCATCGCTGATTCGCGAGGCGGTATGAGTGTCGTAGTCGAACAGATCAGGACAATGAGCGAGCTCCGGCGGTTCATCGAATTGCCAAAACGGCTCTACGCCTCTACGCCGCAGTGGGTTCCCCTGTTCGATGCCGACTACCGCGGTTTCTTCCGGAACCGGCACCCCTTCTTCCGGCATGCACGCTGCGGTTTTCTCCTTGCACGAGCGGACCATGACCCTGCAGCCCCCCCGCTCGGTCGGGTTCTGATGATCGAGAACGCGAGGTACAACGCCCAGCACGGGCGCCGCGCCGCGCACTTCTACTTCCTCGATTTCGCGGATGATCCGGAGATTGCCGACGCGCTGTTCGAGGCCATGGCTCGCTGGGCCGATGCACGCGGCCTTGACGAGCTGCTCGGGCCGCTGTTCACCGGGGCTTCGCTCGGCGGTGGACTGCTCGTCAAGGGGTTCGAGCACGCAGCGGCGATGACGATGATGCCGTACAACCACGCGTACTACGTCGATCACTACGAGCGCGCCGGGTTCCTCAAGCATTTCGATCTCTACTCGCTGTTCATCGACCCGAGAAGCTACGAGCTTCCGGAGAAGGTCGAGAGGCTCGCGGAGCTCGCGCGCAGACGCGGGAGGATGAAGGTGCTCGAGTTCACCTCGAAGGCCCAGCTGCGTCGGGCCGCCCGACGCGTGGCCGCGCTCTACAACCCCACGCTCGCCGACCACACTGAGAACTACCCGCTCACCGACGAGGAGCTCGAGCGGATCATCAAGGACCTTCTCCAGCTTGCGCGACCCGATCTGGAGAAGGTGATCACGTACGACGGCGAGGTCGTTGGCTACATGCTCGGTTTCCCGGACGTCACGAACGCCCTGCGCCGGAGCGCAGGCCATCTGACTCCGGCAACCATCGTGAGGGTCGTGCGTGAGTCCCGACGGGCGCGCCGGATCATCCTCAACGGGATGGGCATTCTCGACCGGTACCAGCGGATCGGCGGAAACGCGCTCATCTACTCGGAGCTCGCTCGTACTGTAAAGCATACATCCTTATACAACTTCGAGCAGGCCGAGATGGTGCAGATCAACGAGAGCACCGATCTCATGCTTCAAGACCTGCGCAAGCTCGGCGCCGAAGTCGGCAAGATCCACCGCGTCTACCGCGCGGGCGTGACGCGAGGGTGATTGATGGACTGGCCGGGTGACGGATCGCTGATTGCCACGTGCGGCGGCGGAGCCGAGGAGGCGCTCGAGCTCGAGATGCGCGAGGCGGGCCTCGAGCCGGTCGACCGGGCGAACGGAATGGTGAGGTTCCGCGGGGGCGAGCGTGAGATGGTTGAAGCGAATCTCCGGCTGCGATGCGCGAGCAGGATTCTGATTCCCATCGTCGCGGGCGAGGTGCGAGGATACGACGATCTGTACCGGCTCGCCCGACGAGCTCGGTGGGCGCGCATCGTTGCGCCGCGCCTGACGATAGCGGTCTCCGCCTTCACCCGAGGCGCTGAGCTCTCCGATTCTCGCCTGGCTGCGCTGAAGGTGAAGGACGCGATCGTTGATTCGCAACGGCGATCCGGGAAACGATCGAGCGTCAACCGGAGACGTCCGGATGTACCGGTCTCTGTCCACATCGCCCGGGGGTTCGCGACGGTGTCGCTCGACAGCTCGGGCGATCCGCTGCACGAACGGGGCTACCGGATCGAGGCCGGAGAGGCGCCGCTTCGCGAGACGGTCGCCGCGGCCATGCTTCGGATCGCCGGCTGGGACCGCAGCCGACAACTCGTTGACCCGTTCTGCGGTGCGGGAACCATCGCTATAGAAGCGGCGCTCCTCGCCGCGGACGTCGCGCCGGGAGCGATTCGCGGGCGGTTCGCCTTCAACCGGTGGCCGTGGATCACTCCCCGCGCGGCCGACGATCGCCTGCACGCTCTCGGCGCGGCCGGCGGCGCGCATCCGGTCACCATCACCGCGCGCGACCGCGATCCGCGGATGATCGAGATCGCTCGTCGCAACGCCCGCCGCGCAGGCGTCGAGTCGGCGATCGCCTTCGAGGTCGCCGACGCGCTCCATAGCGATCCTCCGGACGGATCCGGGATCGTCGTGACCAACCCGCCGTACGGGGAGCGCACCGCCATCAGCAGCGCCCGCGAGTTCTACGGGGCTTTCGGCGATCGGCTCAAGCGGTCGTATGGCGGCTGGCAGGCGTGGATTCTGTCGGCGAATCTCGACGCGTTGAAAGGGCTCGGGCTTCGGATCGCCGCGCGCCACCAGCTGTGGAACGGCGGGCTTGACGCCCGTCTGTGCCGCGTGGACATATTCCCGCCGCGAGCGTAGAGACGCGAGCGTAGAGACTTGCCGATCGCCGCGAGGTGAGCGACAATACCGGTGGAGGAGTCATGATCGTACGACTCGTAGCGAAGCTGCTCACGCTTCTGAACTCGAATCGTCGGGCGGTGGAGATTGGCGCGGCGGTGGCCTGCGGCCTCTGGCTTGCTCTGGTGCCCGCGACGAATCTGCTGTTCGTCGCGCTCGTCGTCATGGTGTTCCTCGTCAAGGTCAACCTGGGCATGGCGATCGTCTCCTTCATGGGCCTGTCGCTCCTGATGCCTCTGGCCGACCCGTTCCTCGACGGCTTCGGTTACCGGGTCCTCACGACACCGGCGCTGCAGCCGTTCTTTCGAACGGTCTACGAGTTTCCCGTCGGTACGCTCACCCGGTTCAACGACACCCTCGTTGCCGGCGGATTCGTCGCCGGTGTGCTCCTCTTCGCCCCGGTCACGGGGGTCGCCGTCATCCTCGTCCGGCTGTACCGCACACACGTGCACGCCCGGATAGCCAACAGCGCGCTGGTCCGCACGATCAAGTCGACGCGCTTCGCTCAGAGGGTGGGAACGGCCGTCGCACGCCTGCAGCAGGTGTGGCCGACGGCATAGGAGCAGAGCGGATGCCTGAGAAAGAGCCCGAGAAGAAGCTTCCCCGCCCCTTCCGTCGCCGCATGAAGGAGCGGCACTACCTTCGCCGCATCCGCAACCGGATCTACCTGGAGACGGATCGCAGCTTTCTCGACTCGGTGACCGACCGCAGCGACGGAACGGTCGGCCTTGCGCGGCAGCTGACCGACGACGAACGCACACGGCTCACGAAACTCGTGAAGGAGGCGAGGAAGAATCGTGGTGCGATCCGCACCGGGAAGCTCGTCATCCTTGCCGTGATCGCGGCAGCGGTAGTTCTCTTCAACCTGCTCATCAAGGACTCGCTCGCGCAGCGCAGCGCGGAGTCTGCGCTTGAGTCTGTCTTTCGCGCGGAGGCGACCATGAGCGGCGTCGTGTTCCGGCCGTTCGCGGGCGAGCTCGCGTTCACCTCGCTCACCGTAGCCGACCGCCGCAATCCCATGAGCAACCTCTTCGAGCTCGGTCCCGGTCGCCTCTCGCTCGACACCTCGCTTCTCCTGCGCGGGAAGGTCGCCATCCGCGATCTCACCGTCGAGGATCTCGCGTTCGGTACGCCGCGACAGCGATCGGGCGCGCTCGTCGGGCGTGACGGGCCGGCCCCTGAGTCGGCTGACGAGCGGGCCGGCCGGGTGGCCGACCCGGCCGGTGACGCCTTCTCGCTCGAGGCGCTCGGGCTGCCCTCCACTCTCGATGCGAGCGCCTTCGTCGAGCGGTATGCCCGACTCCTCGAGACGCCGGGCCGGGTCGAGTCGATGCTCGACGCCGGGCTCGGCTACATCCGCGAGACCGAACAGGAGATCGCGCTGCTCACCGCCGAAGGAGCGGCAATCGCCGTCAGGATCCAGAGCTTTGCCGAAACCGACTTCGCTGCCGTACGCTCGGTTGATCGAGCGCTCCAGCTGTTCGAAGAGTCGAACGAGCTCGTTCGTACGGCGACCGCCTACCGGGTGGGTGTGAGGCGATTCGTCGACGAGACGCGGGCGGGCGCTCAGGTCCTCATCGACGATGCGGCCGCCCTCCCCGCTACCGCCGAGGACGATGCGCGTCGCCTCGTGGCGGAGATCCCCCGCATCCGGGCCGAGGGACGGGAGTTCCTCGTCGGCCTCATCGAGCCGCATCTGCGGGCATACCTCGGCGCATGGTACGACAGGACTCTGCTCGCCTACGAATACTTCGAGCGGCTGCGCGAACGCGAGCGTGAGCCCGTCTCTCCGCGTACCAGGCGCGCCGGGAGGCTCGTGGAGTTCGGAACGCGGCGGCATCCGGCGTTCGTCCTGCAGGAAGGGTTCTTTTCCACGACCGCCGGGCGCAGCCGCGAGCTCGTGCTCCAGTCGGTCTCAAGCGATCCGGATCTCAGCGGGGCGGCTGCGCGACTGGCGTATCGCGACGAGGGGCAGACGCTCTTCGCCCTTGGCGCGATCGTCGATCCGCGCTCGAATGCCGACGCGGTACTGTCGCTCAGCGTCACGAGCTCGGGTGAACCGGTTTCGATTGCCCGCGGACTCCAGGCGCTGGAGATAAGCCGGCTCGACGCGGTAACCGAGCTCGACCTCTCGTTCCTGCTCGATGCATCGCGACGCGTCTCGGGAACCGTCGCGCTGGGTGCTGACGGTATTACGCTCATTGGCACGCCGGACGCCGGCTCGATCGGCGAGCTCGTTCGCGACGTACTGTCCGGACCGTCGCCGCTCGAGGCGAGTTTCTCCTATTCGGTCTCGCCGGAGGGCAGGATCGGTGTCTCCCAGGGCTCAACCAACCTCGACGATCGATTCGCCGGAGCGGTCCAGGAGCGCATCGATGCGACCGTGGCGGCGTTCCGCACGCGGGTCGAAGAGGAGCTCGCGGGGGTCCTCGAGCCGTACCTGGTAGTCGCGGGGGAATGGGTCGGCGACATCATCGACGTGCGTGAGAGTGCAGAGGAGCTCCTTGCGCTCGCGCGGGATAGGGAGGCTGCGGCGGCGACGCTCGAGCAGCGTGCGTCGAGGATCGTTGACTCGGTTCGGGCTACCGTCGAGGCCGAGGCCCGCGAACGACTTGACGCCGCACGCGCCGAGGCCGAGGCGGCAGCTCGCGAGCAGGCAGAGCGGGCGCGTGAAGAGGCTGAAGAGGCGGTTCGCCGGGAAGCCGAACGGATTCGCGACAGTATCCGGCTGCCCGGGTTCTGATTGCCGGGCGCCTCCGCTCGTCGAGGTCTACGACTCGTCGGGAAGCGCCCAGGTGATCGCGTTCGCGAGCAGGCGATGGAGATTCGGTTCCTCGAGCATCGCCGTCGTATGACCGGGAACGATAACCGCGACCCGGCCCGAGCCGTGTGCGCGGCACCATCCGGCGCTCTGCTCGCCGAGCGATGAGACTGCCGTCAGGAGCGGCGTGACATCAGCGTCGACCTCAACGAAGTAGTGCTCGTCCGGATGGGTGAACGTCGTCACGCCGGCGGTGATCGGGTGGTCGGCGACCACCGAGACGGTAACCTCCGGGTGCTCCGGCGGATGGTGCAGGAATCTCCCGCCACACAGCGTGCGCAACGGCCCTTCGGCGGGATGGGACGCCGTTCCCGAATGGAAGACGACGAGTCCCGCCCCGGCGAGGACGTGGTCGCTGAGCGCCTGTTGAGACGGCGCGTCGAACCACGTCTCGTCGGAGGTCCGCGGGCTCCACTTTCCCATCGTCGCGAGGAAGAGCAGGTGATGACCCGATAACGCCTGCGGGTCAACCGGGTCGGGGTACCGGCTGACGGTGAGCGATACGCCGTCGGGAAGGGCTGTCGACCGCAGCGCATTCAGGAGATGGTCCGAACAGTGATAGTAGTCGCCGAGCACGGCGTGCATCGTTCGCATGTCCCCATTGTATGCGCAACCGCGCTCGCTGTCACCGCTACGGGCTCGTCGCTCAACGTCTCAATGGCGCACGGCTGCCGCTATTCCGAGCGCCTCGAGGACCGCATCGTCCACGACGCCGGTCACCGGAAGACCTTCCGCCCGCTGGAAGCGGATCACCGCGGCGCGCGTGTCGGGCCCGTACCAGCCGTCCACACCGTGAGGACCCAGTCCGTATCCCCGACGCAGGAGCTCTGTCTGGACCCTGGTCACGTCGAGGCCGTTCATCCGTTCGGAACAGAGGTTGAAGGCGAGCACCCGATGGTCGCCGTCCCGGCGTGCGAACCGGTACACCGAGAACGGCTGCGGCGACTCCGGGGACGTCGCGAAGAACAGGAGTTCCTGCTCTCCGTTCCCGGAGAGGTCGACCGGGATCAGGTCGGGCATTCGGTTCACGTCTACGTCGGTTTCCGAGCCTGCGGTTGCGACGATCTCCATGTTCTCGTTGTGGAGCCGCAGACCCCACCGGCGCCCGTCGGATCCGGCCCCGAGGATGCCGACGAGCAGGTGCGGCTCGCCGAATGGGTGCACCCACCACGCGCCCGTCGTCGTCATCCGGTCCTCCACCGCCGTGATGTTCGGCTCGAGGACGCACCGCTCCTGAACCCGCCCGTCGGCCGCGAGGAGGTACCGGTATATGGTGAGCGGGCTCTCCTGCGGCGGTGTCAGCTGCCACGGGCCCTCCCCCATCCGGGCGAACTCGTGCTGCGCGAGCGACGGAGCGCTGATCACCTGCTGCCTGCGGTCTTCGAGCCCCGCCGTCCAAACCGGCCATACGCGCGCACTCCGTCCGCCAAGGTTGCGGGTCTGCGGATGATGCGTCGGCGGTGCCTCGAGGTCTCCAGGGATCATCCGCGGTCCGATTGACCGGGCAACAAGCGTGTGGTCAACGTAGTCGTAGAGGTAGAAGCCGACGGTGTCGTCCGCCGAGGAGATCTCCGTGACCAGGAGTTTGCCCGTTTCGGTTTCGACCACCGAGTATGCAAGAACCCGGGAACCCGCAGGGAGCCCCGCGATTCCCACCGGCCGGAGATCCGGATCATCCTGCCCGTAGAGCGACAGGCCAAGTAGCACCAGGAGCGTAAGGGCCCAGACCTTTTTCATTCGTCCTCTCCGTTTATCATGCCCGGTCATACGCCGGCCTGCAAGACCCCGGGGTCTTCTGTCCCCGGGGTCTCCCCGGTGATCAACCGTCGGCCTTCGACCGGACGTACTCAGGAGGGTGCGAAAAAAGCCAGGCTGTCTGCCGCAGTTCCTCAGGCGGACGCGTACCGGTGAAGCGGGCGATGAACAGGCCGAAGTGATGCGTGCGCCCCGCGTACGAAGGGGCAAGGGGTTTGAGGTGGTCCGACGTCAGAAGCGCAGCGAGGCGCCCGAGTCCGGACTGAGCGACCGGAGCACGGAGCTGCCGCCCCCAGTACGACCCGAACGGGTTGAGCGCGATCCGGTAGCCGCGCCGTACGCGGAAGACGCGCAGCGGGCAGAACGCGAACGATCGGGCGCCGAAGGGGGCCTGCGCGACGAGTATGCCTCGCCTGCCGTCTGAAACGGCGATCCAGCTCTGAGCGATCGCGTTATTGCTCGAATCGAGTGTCGTATTCGGTGTTCCCGCGTAGGGAAGCCGGAATGACAGGGGAGGTCCGAGGTACGACTGGCGCCATACGAGGAACCCCTCTCGCCGATCGGCGATCAGGTCCGGGACGATGTGTGCAGGGCATACCTCACGAAGGCGCCGGTCGTAGGTTCGTTCGAGGCGCCCGGCGTCCGCGCGCGACACACCGTGAGCGGGAAGCTCGGGCACGCAGAGGCGCGTTTCGACGAAGACTCCCGGCAGCCGCCGGGCGCTCACGTAGCGCCGCTCGATCGTTGCCGTCCTGAAGGGTAGACTCGAAACTTCGCTCGTGACGCGCATCCCTCCGTGGCAGTTGACGGCTGTGCGGCTCTCGAGGCGCTCGCGGAACGTCCTGCGCCCGTAGGTCAGTGACCCGCATACCAGGGGCTCTTCGTCGAAGCGCATCAAGCTCTCGCCGGCCTCGCCCGCTTGCCGGCCGCGATCAGGCGGTGCGTCAACAAAGAGCGCGAGCCGCGATGCTCCGGGAGCTTCAGGACGCCAGTCGGGTACCGCTACGCCCGCGGCCGATGTTCCATCATCCCAGACCGCCTGCAGCGGCTCGACGTCGCCACCGGCGGCCGACCGCGGCACGAAGATGCAACGGAGTGCGGGGCATAGGGCACGTGGGGTTGAGAGGAGCGCGGCGACCTGCGGGTCCATATCGCCGCGTGCGCCGGACAGCGGATGGATCCCGTACTCGACCGGGGGCTCGGTCGCGCTCCCCGCAATCGTGAGCGACGCAGCAGGCCGGCTTCGCTCCAGCCTGCCGGCCGCCTGCCCCGCGGCAGCGCGGACGATGCGCTGTGCCGCACGCAGCCGCGAAACGTTCATGACCGGAGCTGCGAGCCCGAAGTGGGTCGTCGACAACGCGCGCAGCAGACCATCGGAAGCGGATGCGTCGTCGCGCGTGCCGCCCGCCCAGAGGCGCCGGCGAGTCGAGTCGATCGACGAGTAGAGGCAATGGTTCTCCCACTTCTCCGCCCAACTCGCGTAGCCGTCGAACGACCCGTCGGCGGTGTCCATATCAAGGCGGATCACCCGTCGCGGAGGGTGGGAATCAAGGTAGTCACCCGGTGTCGTGAACCGAAGGAAGGGCAGATCGGCTACGCTGCGGACAATCGCTCCGAGCCCGCGTGTCGTGCTCGAGAGTCGGTCAACCACGGGGACTCTGAGCCCGGTCCAGAACTCATCGTCGGCGTCCATGTCGATCAGCACGAGCAGATCTCTTTCGGGGCATTCGCGCAGTTGTCTGCGCCGGAGTCGGCGAAGAAGGCGGCGCAGGGTCAGGCTGTCGGCAAGATCCCCGTGGTTGATCGCCGGGATGAGCGGGATCTGCTCGTCGTGCGAAGTCGTGCCAAGGAGCATCGGGTTGAAGCGGTCTGCCGCGGGGAGCGCCGGTATGAACGATCCGAAGGTGTTGAACGGGACACTGCTGTAGTAGAGGCTCAGGGCCTCGACACCAAGGGCGTTCAGCATCCCGATCAGCGGCGGCGTGTACATCATCTCCTGCGGGCGCATTATGGTGCGGAACCGGGAGAACAGGTCCGCAACGCCGCTGCCGTGCGGATTCGTGATCGCGCGCCGGATCGCCTCGTGTGCTTCGCCCTTCGTGTGCGCGGGGATCAGGCCGTTGTTGTACGACATGATCTCGATCTCGTCGATTCCGTCTGCACACCGCCTTCGTAAGGCATCGAGGATGTCCGGCGCGTGGTCCGGTATGTACGTTTCGAGTGAAAAGAGGTTTTCGGCGTCCCAGGTCCCGGCGACGCCGATACCCCCTGCGTTGAGACGATCGAGCGTATCGATGATCGAGCGGATAACCCGTATGTCCTTGCCGATCCCCCGCTCGTCGAGGGAATCACCTCGATACGAGTGGTAGAAGTTCACGTGGAACCGCAACGCCACCGAGATCGAGCTCATCGTCCCGCGCGTCGTGGTAGCTACGAGATCGTGCTGATTCGAAGCGTGTTCTCCACCTTCACGCCTCCGGCGGCCCCTTCGGCGATCTCGGACGCGGTGGACTTCATTTTCTCCGACGTGACCCGTCCGGTGAGTGCGATGTACGGCTTGCCGAAGAGCCCCTGTTTCTCGACCTTCACGGTGATGTAGTTCCCGGGGCCGATCTGGTCGCTCGCTTTGATCGCATTGTCGATCGCGTCACGAGCTTTTGCTGCTGATAGTGCCATGGTATGATCTCCAGTTTGGTTTTCTTACATGTACCCGGTACGCCCGGGCTCGTCAAGTGTCCACGCCGCACCGTCCACGCAGCGCGGGCACTCTCTATCGGGAGGGGGTCGGCGTCTTGAGGTAGGCGACGATTTTGTCGACGCGCCGGCTTACGAGCTCGTAGAGCGCCGGCACGTATTCGCGCTCGGTCAGGCGTCGGCGGAGATAGGACTTGACCTCGCTCGACATTTCATCAAGTGTCGCTCCCGCCCGTTCGCTGACGCCGAACCTCGTCCGCACGAAGTCCTCGAGCCCGAGCAGCTCGTTGCGCAGCACGGCCTGGTTCTCCCTGCGCACGTACTCGGTGATCTCGTGATTCGCGAGTCGCTCATCGAGCGTACGCACGATGATCTCCAGTTCGTCGTGAAGCGACTCGATCTCGAGCTCCAGCAGTCTCACGAACTTGTCATAGGTAGAGATCATGGTACCTCCCTACAGGGCCGGCCGCGGCATCACCCCTTGAGAAAAACCGTACACGCCGCACGAAGGGGATGCAAGGCCACGAGAGCCGGGGCGCGAGCTTTTGACGCGAAAGACTCATCTGTGGTACTGTCGCGTCTTCAGGAGGATCAATGGATCGCGTGAAATATCTTCTCCCCGAGGATCGACTGCCCAGGCACTGGTACAATATCCAGGCGGATCTGAAGACGCCGCTTGCCCCGATCATACATCCGGGGACGAAGCAGCCGATTGGTCCGGAGGATCTCGCTCCGCTCTTCGCGATGGAGCTCATCCAACAGGAGGTGAGCCAGGAGCGCGAGATCGAGATTCCCGATCCGGTTCGTGACGTGTACCGGCAGTGGCGGCCCTCACCGTTGCACCGGGCGAGAAGGCTCGAGAAGCTGCTCGATACTCCGGCCCGCATCTACTACAAGTACGAGGGAGTCAGTCCCGCCGGGTCGCACAAACCCAATACCGCCGTTCCCCAGGCGTTCTTCAACAAGCAGGAAGGCATCTCACGGCTGGCGACCGAAACGGGCGCCGGCCAGTGGGGCTCGGCGCTTGCGATGGCTGCAACCGTGTTCGGGCTCGAGCTCGAGGTATTCATGGTACGGGTGAGTTACGATCAGAAGCCGTACCGAAGAGGGCTCATGGAGGCGTTCGGAGCGTCGGTAACGCCAAGCCCGAGCGAGAGAACCCAGGCCGGACGCGCGATTCTCGCCGAGCATCCGGACTCCACCGGGTCGCTCGGGATCGCCATCTCCGAGGCGGTTGAGGTTGCCGCCGGACGCGACGACACCAAGTACGCGCTCGGGAGCGTGTTGAATCACGTCCTCATGCACCAGACGGTGATCGGCCTCGAGGCGCTCGAGCAGTTTGAGCTGGCCGACGACTATCCGGACATTCTGATCGGGTGCACCGGGGGCGGGTCGAACTTCGCCGGCTTCGTCTTCCCCTTCCTTGGTCGCCGGTTCCGCGGCGAGCAGGACGTCAGGGTCATTGCCGTCGAGCCTTCGGCATGCCCCACCCTCACGAAGGGACCCTTTGCCTACGACTTCGGCGACACGGCTCACATGACACCGCTCATGAAGATGAACACACTCGGCAGCACCTTCGTCCCGCCCGGGTTCCACGCCGGCGGACTCCGTTATCACGGGATGGCGCCGCTCGTCAGCCACCTCCTTGCCGAGAAGGCGTTCGACGCCGTGAGTTACCACCAGCTCGAGACGTTCGAAGCGGGCGTCCTGTTTGCGCAGGCCGAGGGAATACTCCCGGCCCCGGAGGCGAATCACGCGGTCGCCGCGGCCATCGACGAAGCGAGAAGATGCAGGGAGTCCGGTGAGAGCAAGGCGATTGCCTTCAATCTGTGCGGTCACGGTCACTTCGACATCCAGTCGTACATGGACTACCACGCGGGGAAACTCGAGGCGTACGAGTATCCGTCAGAAGAAGTCGCGATGGCACTGTCCGGTCTTCCGTCGGTCTAGGCGCGGGGAGCCGTTCCGGCGTAGCCGCGCTACGTCGGGACGCTACCCGGAGGCATCCGGCACGTTCCGCTCAAGCTCTTCGAGCCACACGGTCGCGCTTGCGTCGCTTGGAGCGCGCCAGTCGCCGCGGGGGGAGAGTGACCCTCCGGAGCCCACCTTCGGTCCATTGGGCATGCAGCTTCGCTTGAACTGCGACGTCGCGAAGAACCGTCTCAGAAAGACCCGAAGCCAGGTCACGATCTCTTCGCGCGTATAACTGCGGCGCTTCGCTTCCGGGATATCGTCGGGCCAGCGCCCGCGGTCCACGTCGGACCACGCGTGTTCGGCAAGCCAGGCCACCGTCGACGGCGGGAGCCCGTACCGTGAGACGTAGTAGAGCGAGAAGTCCTGCAGTTCGTAGGGACCGATACTCTCCTCGCTGCGCTGCGCAGGCTGATCGCCGGACGCGGAGGCCGCCGCGGGTACGAGCTCGGGCGATATCTCGGTATCAAGGATACGCCGCAGGACGGCGGACGTGCCGGCACCCATTGCCGTTGTGTCGGCAACCCAGCGTATGAGGTGCTGGATGAGCGTCTTGGGCACCGACGCGTTGACCGCGTAGTGCGACATGTGATCGCCCACGCCGTACGTTGCCCATCCGAGTGCGAGCTCGCTGAGGTCGCCGGTTCCCACCACGAGGCCTTCGTGCAGGTTCGCGAGCCTGAACAGATGGCTCGTTCTCGCGCCTGCCTGGACGTTCTCGAAGGTGACGTCGTAGCGCTCTGCGCCCTCGGCGAACGGGTGCCCGATGTCTCGAAACGTCTGCATGCAGGAGGGCCGTATGTCGATCTCCTCTGAGGTGACACCAAGGGCTTCCATCAGCTCGAGCGCGTTCGATCGTGTGCGCTCGCTCGTTGCGAACCCCGGCATCGTGTACGCGAGCACGTTGCGTCGCGGCATTCCTATCTGATCGGCGACTCTGCAGCTGACGATGAGCGCGTGGGTGGAGTCGAGACCGCCTGAGACGCCTATGACGAGCTTGCGGATTCCGGTCGCCTCGAGACGTTTGGACAGTCCCGCGACCTGGATGTGATACGCTTCGAAGCACCGTTCCTCGCGCCGTTCGGCGTCCGCCGGCACGTACGGGAAGCGTGGCACGGCTCGCTCGAGCGGCACGTCGGACTGCGGCAGATCGAGCGGGAAGGTGATGCGCCGAAACGGCTGCGCAGTGGACTCGAGCGCCAGGGCGTTGTCCGCGAAGCTGGTCATGCGCATGCGGTCCTGCACGAGCGCGTGAAGATGCACGTCGGCGTGGATGAGCTGCGGCTTTCTGGAGAAACGTTCGCTCTCGGCGAGGATCCGGCCATTCTCGTAAATATGGGCGTCGCCGTCCCACGCGAGATCCGTAGTGGACTCCCCTCCTCCGGCGGCAGAGTAGAGATAGGCGGCGATGCAGGCGGCGCTCTGCCGCGCTCCAAGGCTCCGGCGGTAGTCGGACTTGCCGATCGTGACGTTGCTCGCCGAAAGGTTGGCGAGAAGCGTTGCGCCGGCGAGCGCGCCGTAGCTGCTTGGAGCGACCGGCACCCAGAGATCCTCGCAGATCTCGGTGTGTACGACGAAATCAGGTATGCCCTGTGCAGCGAACAGCAGGTCGACGCCAAAGGGAACGTCAGAGCCGCACAGGCGCAGGTGAGCGCTGCGCACATGCCTGCCTGAAGCGAAGTGTCGTTTCTCGTAGTACTCACGGTAGTTCGGCAGGTAGCTCTTTGGCACGATACCAAGGATCGCCCCGCGGTGAACGGCAACCGCCACGTTGTAGAGGCGTCCGTCGTGTCGCAACGGCATTCCGACGAGTACGAGCGGGTTCAGTTCGACGCTCGCGTCAACGACCTGCTCGAGTCCGTGACACGCGGCTTCGAGCAGGGCATCCTGATGGAACAGATCGTCCGCGGTGTAGCTGGTGAGCCCGAGCTCCGGGAAGACGACGAGAACGCTGTGAGCCTCGTGCGCCTGCCGTGCAAGGTCCACCGTCGCGGACACGTTGAAGGGGACATCGGCTACGCGAACCTCGGGGACCGCTACGCTCACGCGGACGAATCCGTGGCGGTACAACGATCCGTATGGCAGTTGGCTCGTCACCCGGTCACGATACCGGTGGCGTCGGCGATGGTCAATGAGCAGTATATTGTCGGTGTGGAAACCGGATACGACAC
>SKZO01000343.1 GCA_007127335.1 Spirochaetales bacterium
GACGATGTGCGATCCGTTGGCGATCACGACCTTATCTCGGTGAGACCTTTCAGTAAGCAAACTGCTTAGCTATAGCCTGGACCCTGCCCAATCCGCCTATGCCGCGGCATCGACGCGCGCCAAGGCCATCCCTTCCGTTGCTTTTCAGCGTGAGTGTTCCCCACTGGAGCCGTCCAGCAGAGCTGCGGTCAAGGGTAGATGCTCCGATGGGGCCGGCCTTCTCCGCGGATTGGCAACGTTCACTTGACACGTGTACCATTTATGGTACATTCTTGTCAGGGTGAGCATCGGGGACGTGCGGCTTCAGGTTGTCTTCTACCGTTCGTACTCCGGGGCCGAGCCAGTTCGGCGTTGGCTGAAGTCGTTGCCTGTCTCTCACAAGAAGGCTATCGGTGAGGACATCAAGACCGTTCAGTTCGGTTGGCCGATGGGAATGCCATTGGTCGAGAAACTCTCACCGTACCTGTGGGAGGTTCGTACCAAGGTGCCGGACGGGATCGCACGGGTGATGTTCACCGTGGATGGCCAGCTTATGGTTCTGCTCCATGGGTTCATCAAGAAGACACAGAAGATCCCCCAGAAGGAAATCGCGACCGCGAGGATTCGTCTTCGACGGTACCAGGAGGCTGAATCATGACCACGAATAGGCACATCGGGAGTGACTTTGACGAGTTTCTCCATGACGAAGGGCTCCTCGCCGAGGCCGAGGCCACCGCTGTAAAACGGATCATCGCCTACCAGATCCGGCAGGAAATGGAAGCTCGCAACATCTCTAAGAGCGAACTCGCTGAGATGATGAAGACGAGCAGGTCGTCCCTTGATAGACTGCTTGATCCGGACAACCTGTCGGTCACGCTACTCACCCTTGAGACCGCAGCGCACGCTCTCGGCAAGAAGCTCAAGGTTCAGATCGCGTAGTCTGTCCAACCCGTACTTCTCAGCTTGCGTCCCAACGTACCAGTCGCTCGTGAAGGTGTTCCTGTCCGAGAGGATTGAGTCGGAGTTACAGAAGCACGATCCGCAGAAGATCAAGAGCTGAGCCGCCGGCTCACTGCTCCTACTGCCGGACAATCCTTCCGATATCAAGGATCAGCTGCGCCTCGTCGTCGCTCAGTGCGCCCAAGAGGAAGTCGCTGTGCCCCGCCCCCGGGTAGACGATGAGTTCGGTCTCCACTCCGGCCGTGCGGAGCGCAGTGTTCATGTGTATACTTTCCGTCACCGGCACCGTCTCGTCCGCGTCGCCGTGGATCAGCCACGCCGGTGGGCCAGTGCCGAGGGCCGCATATGTCTCGGGTGAAGCGGCGGAAAAGCCCTCCGGCCCCCCCATAACCGCGGTCATGATGGGTGACTCGAGTCCGAGCGACTCTCGGCGTGTCGCGTGCCGCGCGGTGTCGTACACGCCGCTCAGCCCGATCCAGCCGCGGATCTCCTCCGTGGAGTGGCCGGCGTCCGCCAGCCACCTGGGATCGTAGGACACAAGACCGCTCAGGTGCGCTCCGGCGGAGTGTCCGCTCAGGTATACGCGCGCCGGATCGCCGCCGTACGCTCCGATGTTCTCGAAAACCCACGCCGTAGCATCTGCAACCTCGCGAGCCATCCGCTGGTATGTCGCCTCCGGGAAGAGGGTGTAACCCGGAATCACGACTACCATCTTCTGCGGCAGGAGCTGCATGGCGACCGGAGCAAAGAGCTCCTTGTCGTAGGAGTTCCATCCGCCGCCATGAACGAAAATGAGGACGGGATAGCCGCTGTCCTCCGACTGGCCGTAGATATCGAGCGTGACGTTGGAGTGACTGGAGAACGGCACGTCGGTCTGAAGATGTTCGTAGGTTCGCCGGAATCGCACGCCGGCACGGTGCGCACGGTACATGCCGCCGTAGAATGAGGCGGTACGCAACAGCGTGCAGCTGGTCACAGCCGCGATCGCGAGTACGAGTGCGGCCACCTTGACCAGGCGGCAGGCGTTACGTCGTTGATTCTTCATCACGGTGAAATATAGCCATCGTGGCAGGTAGTCGGCACGACGACCCGACCCGGACTTCTTCAGCCAGGTGGGGGAGCGTCCGGAACCCGTTCCTCCAGTCTCTCTCCCCCCGGCGACCGCGGCAAGCGGCTCCTCAGTTCCCCACTGGGGCTTAGGGCACCGGGCGCGTCTACTTGAGCAAGCGCTTGATTCTCGCGATAGTATGATATAGGTTACCAATGCGTGGCGCAGTTCAGGCTGGTTGAGTACGTAGAAGACGAGAAGTCCTACTTCGCTGAATGGTTCTCTGGCCTGGACGCGGCGCACGCCGCCCGTATCGACAGATATGTTCGACGAATGGAAAAGGGAGCGGTAGGAGAATGGCATTGACCAGAGAATATCGAGAGACCGTCGTCGAACGTCTGCGAGCCGATCGCGAGTTCACTGCCGCCTTGTTCTCGGAGGCGATTGCGGCATTTGTCGAAGGCGACAAGCAGACCACGCTATCCGTACTGCGTGATCTGGTCCATGCTCACATATCGTTCAAGACGCTATCTGAGCAGACTGGCTTCGATGAGAAAGCGCTCCATCGGATGCTCAGCAGCCGAGGGAATCCAACAACGCAGAATCTCTCTACGCTGTTGCACACCATCGAGAAGGACCTTGACCTGCGGGTAGAAGTGAAGGCGGTATAACCGACCACTGTCATCGTCTTTGCGCCGATTTGCCCATTGGGAACATCGAGCGGGTCGGTCCCTGAAGAGAGATCGGGCACCGCGAAATGTACTTGCCCAGGTCCTGGACCACGGTTGTTGGATACAGACGCTCGGTTTCGAGGAGATTGACGCAATCTGTCCCAACCATTACTGCATCAGCCGGCCGGCAGCCAGTCCCGCCAGAAAGGCCGCGGTCGTTTCGGCGATACGGCCAGAATTGTTCTGGTAGATGAAGTGGTTGCCTTCCAGGATCTGATGCTGGACTTGGGGACCGAGTTTGGCCAGGTGCTGATACTGATACTCCTGGGGAGTGATCGTCAGTTGCCGGTTCGGTTTCTCGTACGTGTCCCGGGCAATGATCTTCAGATAGGGCACCTGCTCCGGGAATGGCAGATCCTTGATATCGCGGACAATGTCCGACGTTGACTGGATCTGCCGCAGCTGGGTATCGTTGACCGAGAAGCCGGCAAAGGTGATCATGTCGCTGATTTCCCCTTCAGCGTACCCGTAGTCGCGCAGCTTGCTCCGATTGGTGATGATACCGCCGAGCAGGGCGGTCAGACCGCTGGCCTGCTGCAGCCTGGCCAGCGGGATGATCGCGTTCAGTATCGCCGGTGTCTCCTGCCAGTACGCACTGGAGGTACCATCCAACGAAATGATCGCCAGCACCTCATCCGGATGACGGCTCGCATAGTACTCGCTATAGATGCCGGAGATCGAATGCGGCATCAACACATAGGGGGGCGGCAGGTCCGCCTGGCGCAGGGCCTCCCGAATTTCTGCCATATGTTCGGCGTTGCCGCGTGTCCGGTTGGTGCCGCTACTGAAACCCACCCCGAAGTACTCCAGCACCACCACCCGGTGCCGCTCGGCCAGTGTGCGTGCCAGTGGGCCGAAATCGGCCGAGGGCAGACCGACACCCAGGCCGGGTAACAGGACTATGGTGTGCTCCCCGGAGCCCGTGATATGCAGGTGCATCCGGCCGTCGTAGACATCGACCAGGCTGCCGTAGGGCTGGACCTGGTTGAAGCGGCTCTGAAAATAGGTCTGCCGCAGCAGCACACCGACACTGATCACCAGCACGTTGAGCGCTGCAAGCACGGCAATGATCATCAACAGCATCTTCCACCACCTCTTCTTCGTTGCCATACGACTCCTCAATACGACACCATCCGACCTGCGCCCAGACTAAATAAAAAATTATCGATATTGCTACCCAAAAACGCTATGGATGTCAACACTGAGAAGACTGGTGCCGAAATTGTTGCTACCAGCGTGCAGGAGCTTATCAGCGCCCATCGCCGATCGGTTCAACTCAACGATTCGTAAGCGTCCGGCGTGACCCAAAGTGCCACGGGTACCAGGCTTCGCCAAGAGCGTAGTCGGGAAGAACGTCACGGCCGTCCCGGTGGCGCGGGGCCCGGTGGCGCGGGGCCCGTTGGCGCGGGGCCCGTTGGCGGCGGGTAGCCGAAGACGAGGTACGCGATGAGCGCATTGTGATCGGAGACGAACAGGCTCCCGCGGCGCGGGCTGTCTATTCGGCGGTCGGCGACCTGCAGGCCGCGGACCATGATGTAGTCCAGTCTGTGCGGTGCAAACTCGCGGTTCGCGAACACGCGAAACGACCCTCCCATGCCTTCGTGGGCGTCCGTGAAGCCGCGGTTTCGAAGGTACCGGGGGACGAAGCGGTTCGGGGTTTCGTTGAAATCACCCATGATCACCACGGGGATGTCGTTGGGGGTGCGGGAGTAGATGAGCTCAACCGATCGTCGCCGGCCTCGCGGCCTGAGCACGCCCAGATGGGTGTTCTTCGCGACGAAGGTGTGCCCGGTTCGAGTGGATTCGATCTTCGCCCAGGTCACACTGGTGGGAACGATATGCCCCCAGTGGTTGGACCACGCGATGTCCGGTGTGTGCGAGAGCCA
>SKZO01000370.1 GCA_007127335.1 Spirochaetales bacterium
AGGCCGCCGCGTAATTCGCGCCCAGGAGGACTCGAACCTGTGTGCAGAATCGTCTGCGATTCTGCCGGGAGCTTCGAGTCCTCCGGTAGAGGCAGGCCGCCGCGTAATTCGCGCCCAGGAGGACTCGAACCTGTGTGCAGAATCGTCTGCGATTCTGCCGGGATCTTCGAGTCCTCCGGTAGAGACAGGCCGCCGCGTAATTCGCGCCCAGGAGGACTCGAACCTCCGACCTACGGCTTAGAAGGCCGTTGCTCTATCCAGCTGAGCTATGAGCGCAATGGGAGCCTGCAGGCAGAGCGCCTGCAGGCTGGGTGTCGTGGGTCCCTGAAGGACGGCGATGCCGCCATTCACAGCCTCCTTTGCCGGCACCCGGTTTCGTGGCCCGCTGGTGCGGTGCGCACGACGTCGGGATGAGAGGATTCGAACCTCCGATCTCCTGCTCCCAAAGCAGGCGCCTTAGCCACTAGGCTACATCCCGCCAGGATTCTCAGTATAGTTTTCCACGGGGCGCAGGTCAAATGGGACCGATGCGACGGGACGATGCAGGGAGGCTGCTCCATGGGGTACCACGATATGCCGACGACCGAACGCGTCAAGAGGATCACCGACCGGCTGTGTGCCGCGTATCCGGATCGGCGTCCGCTGCTCGTCTACCGCTCGCCGTTCGAGCTGATGGTCTCGGTCATCCTCTCGGCACAGACGACGGACGCGCAGGTGAACGCGGTGACTCCGGCGCTCTTCGCGCGGTACCCCGCGCCGGCGAACCTCGCGTCGGCCAGGCCGAGCGACGTGGAGCAGCTCGTGCACAGCACGGGGTTCTACCGGAACAAGGCGAAGAGCATCATCGCCGCCGCTCGCGCGATTCACGAGCGGCACGCCGGCCGGGTCCCTGCGACGATGGACGAGCTTGTCGCCATCCCCGGGATGGGACGCAAGAGTGCGAACGTCATTCTGGGAGTCGTCTATAACGAGCCGTCGATCGTCGTTGATACGCATTTCGCTCGGGTGACGCGTCGGCTCGGCCTGACCGACTCCGGGAATCCGGTCGTGATCGAACGGGAGCTGCGATCGGTCGTGCCGCCGGACCGGCAGACCGATTTCTCAATGGCGGTCAATCTGCACGGGCGCGCCCGGTGCACCGCCCGTTCTCCCGACTGCGCGGGTTGCGAGGTGCGCGATCTCTGTCCGCGTCGCGGTCTATCCGAGCAGGGAGTGGAAGTCTGAGACCGACGCGAGGTTGTGCCGCTGCGCGTACGCAACGATTCCGTCGCGGATGCCGGGAGCGATCCGCGGGTCGACGAAGTTCGCCGTGCCCACCTGCACCGCGCTCGCTCCGGCGAGCAGGTACTGGATCGCGTCCTGTGCGGACATGATGCCTCCCATCCCGATCACCGGGATGGATACGGCGCGGCTGACCCGGTAGGTCGCGGCCACGCCAATGGGTAGAATCGCCGGACCGCTCAGTCCGCCGGTGCCCGCGGGAAGCACGGGGCGCCGGGCCTCCACGTCGATGATCATGCCTACGACGGTGTTGATGCAGCTCACCGCGTCGGCGCCTCCGGCCTCCGCGGCACGGCCTATCTCCGCGATGTCGGTGACGTTCGGGGTGAGCTTCACGATGATCGGGCGGTCCGTCGCTTCCCGAACCAGCCGCGCTGTGAGCTCGACCTGCCGCGGCACCGCACCGAGCGCGACGCCTCCGGCCTTCACGTTGGGACAGGAGACGTTGATCTCGTACCCCCACAGCGCGCCGTTCGGGTCGTGCGCCTCGAGGTACGCGGTGACCTCCGCGTACTCCTCCGGGAAGTCGGCTGCCACGTTCGCGATCACCGCGCAGGGGAGCGCAGCGAAGCCCGGAAGCTTCTCCTCAACAAAGCGCTCCCGGCCGACGTTCGCGAGGCCGATGCTGTTGAGCAGGCCCGCCGGCGTCTCGACGATGCGAGGCACGTCGTTGCCTGGCCGCGGATGCATCGTGACCGCCTTCGTGTAGAGCGCACCAATGCCTGTGAGGTCGAGGTGCTCCTCGTACTCGCTGCCGTACCCGTACGTACCGGAGGCAACTCCCACCAGGTTCTCCAGTGTCCTGCCGCCGATCGCGACCGAGAGATCTACTCCCATGCGATCTCCGTTGACCTGAAGACCGGTCCTTCCGTGCAGACACGCGCGTAGCGTTCAGGGCGGTTGACTCGTACCGCGCAGGCCATGCATGCCCCCACGCCGCAGCCCATCGTCTGTTCCATCGCCACCCACGCCGGGAGTCCGTGGCGAACGGCACACTCGTGCGCCGCACGGAGCATCGCTTCGGGTCCGCAGCAGAAGATCTCGAGCCGCCCGGAAACGACGCCAATCGTCTGTTCGAGCAGGTCGATCGCCGTGCCGCGAAACCCGAGACTCCCGTCGTCGGTCGAACGCCGTACCTGCACGTGGTGATGGGCGTTGACACGCGGCATCGACGATGCGGTCCGCGCACCCAGAAGCAGCAGGGGCGCGTACCCCGCCGCAGCAAGCGTGTTCGCGAGGAAGAGGATTGGCCCCACGCCGACGCCGCCGGCGATGAGGATGGGAACCGAGAAGGGTTCCGGAGCAGGGAAGCCGACGCCGAGCGGGCCCATGACGCCCAACGTATCGCCGGGCTCGAGTCCCGCCAGCAGCGCCGTCGCAGGACCGCGGCGCCAGTAGATCATGGAGGCGATCGCCTCCGGAGGGTCTGCCGGGTGCGATTCGGCCGGGATGAACCCGGAGATACCGAACGGCCTTCTGAGCAGCGGAACCGCCGTCCGGGAAACCCTGACGGTGAGGAACTGTCCCGGCGACGGGGCACGCACGTCGGTCGGCCATGAGAAATCCATCTGGTAGTAGTCACTCGCGATCTCGGTGTTCGCGAGCACGCGGCCGTCAAACAGCGGCATCGTCTGTCGTCACCCCCACAGGTTTCGCGGGTAGATGCCCGATTCCACGTACTCCCGGATGCGCTCCTGAACGACCTCCCTGTCCTCGCGATAGGTCATTCCGAACCATCGCGCAGAGGTGGAAAGCACCCTCATCTGCGCGTTCTTCGTCGCGATCAGCCGGGTCATCAGGTCAGGGATGTAGAACTCCGCCTTCGGGTTGTCCCCGTTCTTCCGGACGAAACTGGTGAACTCCCGCTCGATCTGCGGGAAGACCGCCGGTGTGAAGCCGAACATATTCATGCTCGCGATATCGTCCGGCTGCAGCTCCTGCGTCGATCCGTCGTCGAGCGTGTCGATAATGCGCGACCCGGTCGCCTCGATCTTCTTGTGCTCGGTGATGCTCTCGAGGAAGCCGTCTGCGTCGGTCTTGCAGATCCCACGGCTCACGGTACCGTGCGGCGAGAGGGTTTCCTCGAGACGGTAGCCAACCATTGCGTAGTCGGTCTCGTCGTTCGCGAGGGCGGAGAGGTAGGCGTGAAGCGTCTTGTACGCGTCGCGACCGTAGAAGTCGTCCGCGTTGATCACGGCAAAGGGCGTACTCACGACCCCCCGCGCCGCGTAGACCGCATGCGAGGTGCCCCACGGTTTCTCGCGGTTCGCCGGAGCTGAGATCCCCTCAGGAATGTCGTCGAGCGACTGGATCGCGTAGCTCACCCTGATCGTGTCCGGAAACTTGCCCGCGAAGAACTCGCGCACGGCCTCTTCGATGTCGGCGCGCACGACGAAGCAGAGGTCGGTGAATCCTGTGCGAAGCGCGTCGTAGATCGAGTAGTCGATGATTGCTTCGCCGTTCGGACCGACGCTGTCGATCTGTTTCACGCCGCCGTAACGGCTGCCCATGCCTGCGGCGAGCAGCACGAGCGTTGTACGTGTGTCAGTTGCCATGGAACCTCCGGTTCACCTTCTGTCGATGTTCTCTTTCTCGCAGTATACACGATTGTCAGGCCTGCCAAAGCCGGTCGAGCGCCCAGCTCGCGTGCTCGCGGACGAGCGGATTCGGATCGTCCGCGAGCCGCCGCAGCCGCGGCGCGAGCTCCACGGCGCCGGTGTTGCCCGCCGCGATGCAGGCGTTTCGCGCCATCGCGTCCCGGCCCGGTCGCAGGAGCGGAGTGCCGGAGAACCGACGTCGGTACGCCTGCTCATCCGCAATATCCAACAGCTGCGCGAGGGGTATGCGCTCGCCGGCACGGTGGACGCGGAAGTCCTCGAGGTCGGTCTCCCGTGAACGCACGTTGAGCGGGCAGACCTCCTGGCACAGATCGCACCCGAAGATCCAGTCGCCCATGAGCGGGCGCAGCTCTTCGCTGATGCTCCCGCGGTGCTCGATCGTCAGGTAGCTGATGCAGCGTCGCGCGTCGATCCGGTGGTGGCCGGTGAGCGCCCCGGTGGGGCAGACCTCTCCGCACCGGAAGCAGTTCGCGGGACAGCCGCCGTGCACCGGCTCACCCACGGCAGTGGAGGGCAGGGCTACCGTCGTGAGGATCTCGCCCAGGAAGAACCAGCTCCCGTAGGCGCTCGAGATCGTGAGCGTGTGCCGGCCCGTGTAGCCGATGCCCGCGTGCTCGGCGAAGAAGCGTTCGGAGAGGGGGGAGGCGTCGACGAACGAGCGGAATCGCTCACCCGGGTGCGTCTCGCGCAGGCGGCGGACCACGCGGCGAAGCCGCTTGCCGAGCGCATTGTGATAGTCGCGGCCCCAGGCGTACCGTGCCACGCGACCGGTGGCGGCGGCCTCGTTCTGCTGCGGCGTCTGATAGTAGTTACACCCCACGACGAGGACCGTACGGCACCCGGGCTGCACCTCGTCCGGGCGGTAGGCAAGGTCTGCATGCCGCTCGAGATACGCCATCTCGCCGTGCAGGCCGAGAGCGATCCACTCCGCGTATTCGCGCCCGGCGGTCTGCGCTGATCGGCGAAGGGGGGCGTCGAGCGCGGCGACGCCAAAGAGGCGAAGCCCTTCGGCGTGCAGGAGCTCTGTCAGCGACGGGTCGATCCCGGGGAAGTACGCTTCCCGGGGGATCACGACGGCATCTCGATCTGGATCTTGACGCTCGTCTCCTGCGGCTCGACCGCGTACTCGTACGCCTCACGGCTCTTCTCGAACGGGTAGGTCTCGGTCACGAGCGGGTCGAGATCGATCGCGCCGGACCCCAGAAGCTTCACCGCGCGGTCGTAGACGTTCGCGTAGCGGAAGATCGTCTCCATCCGGATCTCTTTCGCCTGGGCGGCGACGACGTCGTATTCCACCGGCTCGAGCGGCATGCCGATCGCGATGAGTCGTCCCCCCGGCCTCAGCAGGGTCAGGGCGTCGTTGAGCGCGGCAGGTGCACCGCTCGCCTCGAAGACGATGTCCACACCCCACGCGTCGGTGACCTCGTTTACGAGGGCGACCGGATCCGCGCTCGTGACGTTCACCGTTCTCACGGCGCCGAGCCCGGCGGCGATGTCGAGCTTCGGCTGCTTCACGTCGAGCGCAACCACCTCGCTGCACCCGCCGGCGAGCGCCGCCATGATCGTTACGAGCCCGATCGTGCCCGCGCCGATCACGACGGCGACGTCCCCCGGCGTGATGCCCGCCTTCGCCGCGGCGTGCATCCCCACCGCAAGTGGTTCGACCATCGCACCGGCCTTGAGGCTTACGCTGTCCGGCAGCCTGTAGGTGTACTCGGACGGGTGCACCACCGTGGGCCGGGTAACACCGTGGTAGGGCGGGGTCGCCCAGAAGCGTACGGCCGGATCGAGGTTGTAGAGCCCGAGCCGGCTCGCCCGGCTTCGCGGGTCCGGGATGCCGGGCTCCATGCAGACGCGGTCGCCCGGGATGAGGTTCGTCACCTCTTCGCCGATCTCAACGACGACGCCGCTCGCCTCGTGGCCGAGGATCATTGGTTCGCGAACCACGAAGGGGCCGATCGCGCCGTGCGTATAATAGTGGACATCGCTGCCGCAGACGCCTACGTTTCGCAGTGCGATCCGTACATCCCGCGGCCCGAGCTCTTCGTCGACGGGAATGTCACGAATCGTGATGTCGCCTTTGCGTTCGAGTACGAGTGCTTCCATGGGGGTACCGTATCACACCTCGCGCTTCGACGGTACCGGGGCCCAGGGCTGCCTTTGCCAGATCAGTTGATTGAGAGCTCCGCGCCGTTTTCCATTGCGCGTACGAGCGCCGATATCCAGCGGGAGCCCGGCGCGTCTTCGGCCATCGTCTGATCGGCGAGGACCGTCATATGAAGCACCTGTCGTGGCTCGATGCGGCCGTTCATCACGACCGCCTTCGGAGTCACCGCGCCAATACCAATGCACACCGGATGCATGCTCTTGGGGATAAACCACCCCCTGATCCTGCCGCCCATGCCCACGGATGTGATCACCGCGTGACCCATCGCCGCCGGTGTACGCCGGGGGTTTGCCAGCGCCCGATCGAGGAGCCGTCGACGCAGAACCCGCGGGAGGCGGTCGTAGAGGCGGTAGCCGAGCGATCCTTCGTGGCTGAAGACGACCGAGGCGGGGCTCACCGGCTCCTGCCGAGCGAGGACGATCTGCGCCTCTATCTCTTCCACGGGGCGTGTGGCGGCATTGGCGATGAGCAGCGGCAGCGCGATGCTCCGGGCATCCACCTGCCGTTCTACCATGATGCTGACATTGATGCAGGCGCCCGAGGCGCTTCGCAGCGGGTAGAGCGCCATACTCGAGGCGACGTTCTTCACGAGCCAGGCGAGAAAGCTGACCGATGAGCGCCCCTCACGGTTCGCCACGCGCAGTCCGCACCGCGCGCGCGTCACGTCTACCTCCAGGAGTGCCGCCATGTGGCGTCTCCGGACGCCGAGCGTGCCAAGATCTACCGTCGCCGTTCGCTGCGCCATTGCCGCTCCTCTCATATCTGATCGGCGTATTCAAGTCGGTAGTGGAGCACGAATCCCGCCGATTTGACGAAGGCGGGTGCATCGGATAGACATGCTCCATGGAATCGATCGTCTCGGCCGTTGTATCCGAGGTGCATCTCGCCGTTCTCGTTGCCATGTTCGTCGTCTCCATCGCCGTGCTCGTCAAGGGGGCGGACATCCTCGTGGACGAAGCCGTCGCCCTTTCGATAGGCTGGGGGATGTCGAAGATGCTCGTGGGCGCGACGATCGTCAGCCTGGGGACCACGCTTCCGGAGACCGCCGTCAGCGTGTTCGCCGCAGTGCGCGGCTCGCCCGGTCTTGCGCTCGGCAACGCAGTGGGATCGATCATCGCGGATACCGGGCTGATACTCGGCGTCGCCGTGATCGTGGGACCCATCCCCGTCGAGCAGAGAGTAGTTCGCCGCCAGAGCTGGATCCAGTTTGCCAGCGCCATCCTGCTCGTGCTCGTGTGCATCCCCTTTGCGGCGCCCCGGCAGGCCTTCACCGACGGCGGACGGTTGCCCCGCCTCGTCGGAGTCGCTTTTCTCCTCCTGCTCGTCGGGTACATCTGGCAGTCGGTGCGATGGAGCCGCGCGGCAGGGGCGCCGTCCATGCATCCGGAGGCGCTCGCGGCACCTGGAACCGTGAAGCCTGCGATCACGCTCGCAAAGCTCATCGTCGGCATCGCGCTCGTCGTCGTCGCTTCGCAAGTGCTTATTCCCACCGTCGAGGAGACGGCGCTCCGCCTGCGGATCCCGGACGCCATCATCGCCGCGACCCTCGTCGCCTTCGGCACCTCGCTCCCGGAGCTCGTCACGGCGATCACCGCGGTGCGCAAGCGCCACGGCGAGCTCGCGCTCGGGAATATCATTGGTGCGGACATTCTGAACGTGCTCTTCGTGACCGGTGCGGCGGCCGCCGCGACGCCGGGCGGGCTTGCGGTTCCCCCGCAGTTCTTCGTACTCTTCTTTCCCTCGCTAATCTTCGTGGTTACGGTTCTGCGAATCGGTATCAGCCGCAGCACCCACGAGCTGCGCCGCGGGTTCGGCTTCGTGCTGCTCGGTGCGTACGTGGTGACCGTCGTCGCCGGGTACCTCATACCCGGCATGGACGCGGGCGTCGGCCCATGATAGGGTTGCGTCGCAAGGAGCGCGTATGAATGCCGGAGCACGTGCCGCCGGGCAGCTCGGGAGCATGACGTTCGAAGAGAAGGTCGATCTGCTGAGCGGCGTGGAGAACATGTACACGAAGGGCGTGCCGCGCCTGGGCGTGCGGCGTCTGCGGATGGCGGACGCCAGCATGGGGCTGCGCGACGAGGTGATCGCGGCAACCGCCTTTCCCGCATCGATCGCGCTCGCGGCCACATGGAGCAGAGACCGGGCCCGTGACTACGGGGCGGCGGTGGGCGAAGAGTTCCGGACCGCGGGAATCGACGTCGTGCTCGGGCCCGGCGTGAACCTCTACCGGGTGCACGAGTGCGGCCGAAACTTCGAGTACCTGGGCGAAGACCCGTGGCTCGCCGCGTCGCTCGTCGTCCCCTACATACGCGGCGTTCAGGAGAAGGGGGTCGCCGCGACCGTCAAGCATTTCGTCTGCAACAACACCGACTGGCATCGATGTGTGAGCAATTCGATCGTCGATGAGCGGACCCTCCGCGAGCTCTACTTCCTCCCCTTCGAGGCCGCGGTTCGCGACGGCCATGTCCTCTGCATGATGACGAGCTACAACCTCGTCAACGGCGAGTATGCCGGGGAGAGCCGACGTCTGCTCTCCGACCTCGTGCTCGACGAGTGGCGGTTCCGGGGCCTGATCATGTCCGACTGGGGCGGTCTGTGGAATCCGGCTCCGGCGGTCACGAGCGGCCTGCACCTGGAGATGCCCGAGGCGAAGGCATTCGACGCTGCGGCGATCCGGACCATGATCGAGGAAGGCGTGATTGCGCAAGCCGACGTCGATTCGCGGGCGCTGCGGGTGCTCGAGCTCACCGCGCGGATCGAGGAGCTGCAGCTCGAGATCCCGGACCCGAGCCGCGGCAGGATCGAAGAGCACGCCGGCGTTGCGCTCGAGGTGGCGCGCGAAGGCATCGTGCTGCTGAAGAACGGGGAGGGCGTGCTTCCGCTCGAGCCCGGGGCGACGATCGCGGCGGTGGGACCCGCCGTCGATCCTACGCCCACGAGCGGCGGCGGTGCGGCGGCGGTGAAGCCGGTCGATCCGGTCAGCATCGCAGAAGCCGTCATCGCGGTCTGTCCCGACACCTGTCTGCTCCGCGAGGCCGACGGCGGGATCGACGAGGCGCTCTCGAAGGCCGATGCGGCGCTCGTCTGCGTAGGGTTCAACGGTGAGCGCGAGCGGGAGGGGTGTGACCGGCCCTATGCGCTGCCGGCCGACCAGGTTGCGCTGATCCGCCGTGCGGCAGCCACGGCTCGCAGGACGATCGTGGTAGTCGTCGCCGGCGGCGGCGTTGAGATGTCCGACTGGGCAGACGACGTGGACGCGATCCTCCACCTCTGGTACCCGGGTGAGATCGGGGCGCGGGCGCTCGCGGAGATCCTGTATGGCGAGGTGAACCCCTCCGGGAAGCTTCCCATCTCGATCGAACGACGCCCGCAGGATCGTGCCTCGTCGCCAAACTATCTGCCTTCCGGCGCCGAGCTCTACGAGCAGCCGGACTACGTGTCGCAGGACCCGCCGCCGTACGAGGTGCGGTACGCCGAGGGCGTCTTCGCCGGCTATCGCCACCTCGACGCACTCGAGATCGAACCGCTGTTCGCCTTTGGCCACGGACTCTCGTATACGAGCTACACGTACGGGCATGCGCGCGTCGAGCCCGACGGAGAGCGCCTTGTCGTGACCTTCACCATCACCAACGACGGTGACCGGGACGGCAAGGAGACGGCGCAGGTCTACGCGAAGCCACCAGCCTCACTTGCCGATTCGGTACCGCGTCGGCTTGTCGGATTCGCGAAATCTCTGGTACGCTCCGGTGAATCCGTCGAGTACCGGGTTGAGATCCCTCCGCGAGCGCTTGCGAGCTGGCTCGAGGGAGGCTGGAGTCGGCCGGCGGGCCGCTACACGGTGGAAGTGGGAGCCTCATCGCGCGACGTGCGTCTCCAGACGGAGGTGGAGCTCGCCGAGGCCCGCCTCACGACGGATGGGAGAGTACTGTGATCAAAATCGAACGGGTGCGCGCGATCATGACCGCGCCGGAAGGCATCGACCTGGTCATCGTCAAGGTGGAGACATCGGTGGACGGGCTCGTCGGGCACGGCTGTGCGACGTTCACACAGCGTCCGAGCGCCGTTGCCGATGCCGTCGACCGGTACCTTGCGCCGCTCCTTGCCGGACGGGACTGCTCGCGGATCGAGGATCTGTGGCGGCTGATGACGGCGAACAGCTACTGGCGCGGCGGGCCGGTTCTCAACAACGCGGTCGCCGGGGTGGACATGGCGCTCTGGGACATCGCCGGCAAGCGGACGGACATGCCGCTCTACCGGATGCTCGGCGGCGCGTGTCGTGACCGCGTCGATCTCTACCGGCATGCCGACGGGTCGACGATACCGGCCGTCGTTGAGCGGGCGCGTGAGCTCGTCCGGGCGGGGCACCGGTACGTGCGGTGCCAGTTCGGCGGCTACGGCTCGGCCGGCGCGATGACGAGGTCCGCGGACGCGGAGAGCTCGACCGAGTCACCTCCCGTTGCCCCCGGGCCCACCGCTCCCGGCGATGATCGGGTCACTATCAACCCTGCACGCTACATGGCGCTTACCGTCGAGATGCTGCAGGAGGTCCGCCGCGCGCTCGGACCCGAGGTTGAGCTGCTGCACGATATCCACGAACGCGTGCCGGTGGGCGAGCTCAGCCGGTTCGCGCGGAAGCTCGACGATGTGGGGCTCTTCTTTCTCGAGGATCCGGTGCCCCCGGATCAGAGTGGATGGCTTCGTGCGATCCGCGCGGCAAGCGTCACGCCCATCGCGCTCGGCGAGCTCTTCACCACCCCCGAGCAGTGGCTCCCGATCATCCAGGAGCGCCTGATCGACTTCATCCGTGTCCACCTGAGCGACATAGGCGGCATCACGCCGGCGCGGAAGCTTGCCGCGCTGTGCGAGGCGTACGGCGTTCGGACCGCCTGGCACGGTCCCGGTGACTGCTCGCCGTTCGGACACGCGGCGAACGTGCATCTCGACTTCGCCGTGCCCAACTTTGGAATCCAGGAGATGTACGAGCCGCGGCCGGTGATGCGCGAAGTCTTCCCGGGGATGCTCGAGGCGACCGACGGGGCGATTCTGCCGCCGGACGGCCCCGGTCTTGGAGTGGACTTCGTCGAGGAAGAGGCGCGCAAGTATCCGCCAAAGCTCGAGCCGCCAAAATGGACCCGCACGCGCCTTCCCGACGGCACGCTGATCTGGCCCTGAGCAGGGAGTAGCATGAAACGGGTTGTCTTCGCCGGTGACAGGCTGTTCCGCAAGTTTCCCAACCGCGAATACTTCGTCAATCGCCTGAGGGAGGTCGACGCGGTATGCGAGTTCGCCGAGGATGATCCCGGGAGCGCGAGCGACGATTCCGCGCTTCACCGAAGAATCGCGGACGCGGCCGCGATAGTCGTCATCGACCGTCGCGTCGACCGCGCGCTGATCGAGAACATGCGACACGTGGAGCTGATCATGACGCTCTCCGTGGGGTACGACTGCGTGGACGTCGCGGCGGCCACGGATTTTGGGGTGCCGGTCAGCAATTGCCCGAGCTACTGCGTAGACGAAGTCGCCACGCACGCGCTGACCCTGCTGCACGCGATCGCGCGCAAGATCCACGAGGTGGTCCCGGCGACGAAGGGCGGCAACTGGCGGATCGACTACGCCAAGCCCATCCATTCGTTTCTGGGTGCAACCCTCGGCATCGTCGGCCTTGGGAGAATCGGCCGGTCGCTCGCGCGCAAGGCGGCGCCCCTGGGCATGCGGATTGCCGCATACGACCCGTACCTCGACGATGACATCTTTGAGACTCTCGGCGTCACGCGATTCGCGGATCTTGATGACTTTCTGCCGGTCTGCGACTATATCTCCATCCATGCGCCGCTTACCGGAGAGACGCGGCACATGTTTGACGCGAGGGCGTTCGAGCTCATGCAGCCCGGCGCCTTCGTGGTGAATACCGCGCGCGGAGCGATCATCAACGGCGACGACCTGCTCGCGGCGCTCGGCCACGGGGCGATCGCCGGCGCCGGCCTTGACGTGCTCGAGTCCGAGCCGCCGGAGCCGGACCACCCCCTGTTGCACGAACCGCGGGCCCTCGTGACCCCGCACATGGCGTGGTACAGCGAGGAGAGTTACCGGAAGAATCAGGAGCTCGGAATGCACGAACTCACGCGCGTGCTTCGCGGGCGACGTCCGACGTACATTGTCAATCCGCAGGTGCTTCAGGGCACTGCGGCAGAAACCAGAAAGAGGAGAGTGTATGGGTAGCTACAGCAGATTTCGAAGGGCCGGGCGACTCGCCTGCGCCATGCTGGTCGTCGTGGGCATGCTCGTGGGGGCAGGCGCGCTCTTCGCGCGAGGAGCCGGCGAGGACGCGGAGTATCCGTCGCGCGCGGTGACCTATGTGATCCCGTTTGACGCCGGCGGGCAGTCGGATATCACCGCGCAGTATCAGCGCGAGGGACTCGAGCGCGCGCTCGGCGTCGACGTGGTGATCCGACATCAAGCCGGGGGTGGCGGGGCGCTCGCGTGGTCGGCCCTCGCCCGTGGGAGTACCGACGGGTACACGATTTCCGGGAACAATATTCCGCACATCATTATCCAGCCGCTCGTGCGGGAGAATGCCGGCTACGAGACCGAGGATCTGCGCCCGGTCTACCTCTTCCAGACGACACCGATCGGCCTTGCGGTCGCCGCGAACAGTCCGTTCGACACGCTCGATGAGCTCATCGAGCACGCACGGGCGAATCCCGGGCAGATAACGGTGAGCGGGTCGGGGACGCACACCGGGCACCACCTCGCGATCATGCAGCTGCAGTACCTGAGCGGGACGCAGTTCACCTACATCCCCGCGACCGGCGCTGCGCCTTCGGTCGCCAATTTCCTGGGCGGACACACGCAGGCGATCCTCGGAAACTCGGACGATCTCGTGCAGCACCGCGATGCGATGAAGATCCTCGCGATCGGAACAACCGAGCGGTTCCACGCACTGCCGGACGTTCCCACCTTCATCGAGCTCGGGTATGACTTCACCGCAGGCATCGACCGCGGCGTGACCGTCGCGCGCGATACGCCGGAAGAGGTCGTGCGCAGACTCGAAGCCGCCTTCGACGCGGTAAGCCGCGATCCGGACTTCATCGCCCGGATGGAGGCGCTCGGCTTCGAGCAGCATCAGATCGGCGCCGACGAGTTCGCCGCGCATATCGAGCGCAAAACCCGTGAGATCACGACGGTGCTGAGGGAACTCGGCGAGCTGTAGGGGCAATCGCGCATATGCCTTCGCTCCTCGAAGCTCTGCTGACCGTAGGGCATCCGGTCAACCTCATGCTGGTTGCCCTTGGCGTCGGAGCCGGCATCGTCGTCGGCGCGCTCCCGGGGCTCACCGCGACCATGGCGATTGCCCTTCTCGTGCCGTTCACCTTCGGGATGAACGTCGTGCACGCGCTCGTGCTGCTTGGCGGTATCTACTGCGGAGCGATCTATGGCGGCAGCTACGCTGCGATTCTGATCAACACGCCTGGAACTCCCGCGGCGATAGCCACCACGTTTGACGGGTTCGCGCTCGCGAAAAAGGGACACGCCTACCGCGCGATCGTCGTCGCGACGATCGCCTCGGCGATCGGCGGCCTCGTTGGGGTGGCCTTTCTCCTCTTTCTCGCGCCACCGCTCGCGCGCGCTTCGCTGCAGTTCGGACCGCCGGAGTTCTTCTGGCTGACCGTGTTCGGCCTCACGATCATTGCGACGATCTCGCCCAGATCGACGGTGAAGGGGCTCATCGGCGGGGCGCTGGGGCTGCTGATCGGGACGATCGGGATTGCGCCGGTAGACGGCAGGGTGCGCTACGCGTTTCGTACCATTGCACTCCAGAACGGCATCACGCTGATTCCCGCGCTGATAGGGCTCTTCTGTCTGCCGGAGATCCTCGACATGATCGCCTCGCGATTCCACCGGGAGACGGCGATTCCCTACCGGCCGCAGCGGCATATGCTGCGCCGGGTGTGGCGGCTCGTGGCGCGAAAGCCGTGGCTGCTGCTTCGTTCGTCGGTGATCGGCACGGTGATCGGTATCATACCCGGGGCGGGAGCGAACATCGCCGGGATGGTGTCGTACAACGAGGCGGTGCGGGTGTCAAGGAAACCGCACGAGTTCGGAGAGGGATCGCTCGAAGGGATCACGGCCTCCGAGGCGGCGAACAATGCCGGGGTGGGCGGGTCGCTCGTTCCGCTGCTCACGCTCGGGATTCCGGGGGCGCCGCCGGCCGCGGTGCTCCTGGGCGCCCTCCTGCTCAAGGGTATGCGGCCGGGAGCGGAGCTCTTCACCGTGCACGCGTCGGTGACCTATACCTTCATGTTCTCGCTCGTCGTCGCGAATATCGTGCTTTTGCCGCTGGGGATTCTGCTTGGCAAGGGCGCGAGCAAGGTGGTGACAGGGCTGCCAACGACGGTGCTCGCGCCACTCGTATTCTTTCTTTCGGTGATCGGCGCATTTGCGATCCAGAACAATGTGGGTGATGTCTACGTCATGCTCGCGATGGGGCTCGTGGGATTTCTCGGGCGACGCGTAGGGTTCCAGCCAGGTCCGATCGTGCTGGGTCTGATCCTCGGCGCGATGTGCGAGCAGGGGCTCGTTCAGTCGATGCTGATGGGGCGGGCCGCCGGTACCCCGGTGGCGATCTTCTTCACGCGGCCCATCTCTATCGTACTGATAGCGCTCACCGTGCTCTCCGCGCTGTGGCCGGTTCTCGCGAGGGTCCGCCAGCGCCATACACGCGACGAAGCTGCGGCCCACATCCACCCGATCGTCGAGGAGAAGCGGGATGATTAAGGATCGCATCGCTGCGCTCGTGCTCGTCGGCGTCGGGGTGTTCGCGTGGATCGAGGCGCAGCGCTACGGCCCCATGAGTCGGCTCTTTCCACAGGTCGTCGCGGTCGCCCTCGTCGTGCTGTCGCTCTTCCTGTTCGCGTCGAGCTTCAGCGCGCGTTCGCGCCGCGCCGCCGCCGAACGGCAGGCAGAGTCAAGCGAAGGCGAGCGCCCGGATGTGCGAGGCGTCCTCCTCTCGCTCCTGGTCATCGTGGCATGGACGCTCCTGCTCGAGGTCCTCGGCGTCTGGACCTCGAGCGTGATCGCCTTCGTCGCGCTCGTGATCATCCTCCGCTCGACCGAGCGAGCCGCGGTCGTCTGGAGAAGCGTCGCGCTCGGCGTCGTGCTTGTCACCGGCTTCGTGCTCCTGTTCCGCGTCGTGCTGCGCGTCCCCCTGCCCGAGGGGGTGTTGTGGTAGCGAGACTTCAAGCCTTGTCAACGGTTGAAGGGAAAGACTACACTCGAGCTACGTGAAGCAAAGACGCCAGTGGACGGCAACCGTGCTTACCGCCGTGCTCGTGGTCCTCGTCTCCGGAATCGTAGTGACCGTGTACCACCTGATCTCGATCGATCGGCTTGACGAGGCTGTCAACCAGACGCAGTATCAGCTCATCTCGTCCATCCAGCAGTCGGTGGATACTGAGCTGCGGTCCATCGACAATGCTCTCCTGGCGCTGGCCTTCAGCCGTCTCGCCCAGGGTTATATGGACACCAGTATGCGAACCGAGCTTTCGCTCGTGGACAGCCTTCAAGGCGTGCAGCGGCAGCTGTTCGGCATCCGGGCCATCAACGAGGGAGTGCGTTCGGCCTGGGCCGTCTCGATCGCCCGCAATGCTGTGGTTTCGGACAGTTCGTCGAGTCCTCTTGTCACTTTCCATGATCGAGCCTGGATAGAAA
>SKZO01000413.1 GCA_007127335.1 Spirochaetales bacterium
GCGGTGTACCCCATTTCGATCTCCGGTTTCGAGCAGGCACACGCGCTGTGCTCGACGTCGAACGATGCACCGGAGAAGGCCTCGCGGCCTTTCGATCTGAATCGCAGCGGATTCGTGCTCTCCGAGGGCGGCGCCGTGCTCATTCTAGAAGACGAAGAACACGCGCGCGAGCGGGGCGCCACGGTGATATGTGAGCTCGTCGGGTACGGCTCAACCGCGGACAGCTACCACATCACCGCGCCCGCTGAAGACGGCCACGGTGCGATCCGCGCGGTCGAGATCGCTCTCGCGAACGGAGGTATCGCCAAGGACGAGGTCGCCTACATCAACGCGCACGGCACCTCTACGCAGCTGAACGACAAGATCGAGAGTCTTGCGATCCGTTCGGTGTTCGGCAGCAGGGCCGACGCGATACCGGTGAGCTCGACGAAGTCAATGACCGGGCATCTCGGCGGGGCGGCCGGGGCGCTCGAGGCGTTCTTCTGTGCGATGGCGGCGAGCCACCGCGTCGCGCCGCCGACGATCAACTACGAGACGCCGGACCCGGAATGCGATCTCGACTACGTCCCCAATACGGCACGGTCGATCGGTCCCGGGGCGATTCTCTCCAACTCGTTCGGGTTCGGAGGGCACTGCGCCTGTCTCGCGTTCCGCTGACCAGCCTGGCTCTGCGCCGCCTTGACCGTGCCGTGGCGGAATCGCTACGTTCTCTCTGCCCCATGAGTCCAATCGACGGTCCCCATAAGGAGGCGCCATGCTGGAAAGCGTACAGTCTGACGAGATCCTCCGCGCCGTTGACGACCACGACTGGAAGGCGCTCGCGCGGATCCGCCACGGATGGCCGGACCCGGATGTAGTCGCCCCGGAGATCCCGGACTTCCTGCGGGAACTCGAGAAACCCGATCGTGTGCTCTTCTATCGCGCCCTCCCGCGCGACCTTGCCGTTGAGGTATTTGCCCACCTCGACAACGAACAGGCGGAGACGCTCCTCTACGAGCTGACCGACGCGGAGACCCGCCATCTGCTCGCGGAGCTCGAGCCGGACGACCGGACGGAGCTCCTCGAGGAGCTTCCGGGAGAGGTTACGCGTCGGCTCCTCAACATGCTCTCCCCTGAAGACCTCCGCGAGGCGAGGCGGCTCCTTGGCTATCCTGAGGAGAGCGTCGGGCGCGTGATGACGCCCGACTACATCGCAATCCGTCCCGACTGGCGCATCGCCCGGGCAATGGAGCACATTCGCGCCTACGGCCGCGAGAGCGAGTATCTGTCCGTAGTCTACGTCACCGACCGCGCAGGCAAGCTGATAGACGCGCTGCCGCTCCAGCGGATCGTGCTCGCTGAACCCGATCAGACGGTCGAGGAGATCATGGACCGAACCTTCGTGAGCCTCTCCGCCTACGAGGACCGGGAGGAGGCGGTTCGGATGATGGGGAAGTACGACCGGCTGATGCTCCCGGTCGTGGACTCGAGCGATATCCTGATTGGTATCATCACGATCGACGACGTGATGGACATCGCGGAAGAGGAGACGACGGAGGACTTCCACAGACAGGCAGCCGTGTCTCCGCTGCGGCGGACCTACTGGGAGACGACCCTCTGGGTGCTCTTCCGCAGCCGCATCGGCTGGCTCTTCGGTCTCGTGCTCGTGAACCTGCTCTCCTCCGGAGTGATCGCCGCCTACGAGGAGGTGCTCGCCGCTTCGGTCGCGCTCGCCTTTTTCATCCCGCTCATCATCGACACCGGGGGAAATGCCGGGTCCCAGTCGGCGATGCTGATGATCCGGTCGATCAGCACCGGTGAGATCCGCATGGTCGAGTGGTTCCGGGTCGTCGCCCGGGAGATCCTCATCGGCCTGTCCATCGGTATCGTGCTGGGCATCGTCGGCATGGCGCTCGGGAGCTTTCGCGGCGGTGTCCAGGTCGGCACCGTGGTGTTGCTGACGATGGTCACGATGATTGTCGCCACCAACCTGATCGGCGTCGTCCTGCCGTTCATCCTCATCCGGTTCAAGCTCGATCCGGCGATCGCGAGTGGACCGCTCATCACCTCCATCGCGGACGCGGTGGGACTCATCATCTACTTCAGCTATGCGGTCATGGTCATCGGGGCCCCCGCATAGCAGACTTTCTGCCAAGGTGTGAAACCTCGGGCAATGGATGTACCTTTTGTATGAGATACTACTCTCGATGATAGAGGCCTGTACATGAAACGAGCAGCAGCTTGTGTCGTATTCGTTGCGCTTGCCGCGCTACTACCCGCACAGGAGCCGCCCCTGGTGGGCGCAGAGAGCATCTATGATCTCTACTCTCCGTTGATGCTCTCTGAGGGCTCACCGCTCACCTCGGGCGAAGGGCCGCAGGCGGACGCGATCAACCCCGCGACCAGCGCGCTCACGCAGCGCACCACTATTGACGCGAGCTATCTGGCCCTCAGCCAGTTCGGTCCCGGCGGTGGCGGGTGGCAGGGGCACGTGGTGAACCTCGGGCTCGTCGCGCCCACCCGCGTGGGCGTGTTCAGCGGCTCGGCGCACCTGCTCTCGCTGCCCTTTGACGATATGCCGTGGGGAACCCTGGTGGCGATCCACGGTTCCGCCGCGAAGGAGCTCTATCCCGGCTGGCTTGCCGGCACGGGCCTGCGGCTCATGATGGGCGGCAGCGACCGGTTCGACGTGGGCGCCGCGCTCGACCTTGGCGTCGTCCGTGAGTTCGGGACCGCACGTTCGCTCGAGAACGTCCGGTGGGGCATGGCGCTGCAGAACGTGGGCAAGTGGTACTCACCGCGAACCGGAGCCGGACCGCTGCCGGCGCCGTTTACGCCCTCCACGAGCCTGAGCTTCACTCCGTTGAACACCTCCTGGTTCGACCTGGACCTGAAGACGACGCTCACCGCTCCCGCCCTCCAGGATCTCGGGCTCGGCGTCGGCGCCCGGGCGACGCTCTTCGACACGGTATCGGTCCACGGCGGATGGAAGACGAGCCTGCGCGAGTTGATCGACGACTCCGTTGAGCGGCGAAGTCTCATTCCGAGCTTTGGCGTCTCCGTCTCGTTCAAGGCGGGGCTCGGAGGAGTAGGGGGCGCCGCCGAACGGGGCTGGACGGAGACCGACATCCGGACGACCGCTGCGGCTGCTCCGCTGTACCGGGATATCTGGGCGATTGGGGCAGGGATCAACGCGCCGCTCGGCATCATCGACACGACCGGGCCGCAGATCAGCGTCGACTATCCCGAACCCCGCTACATCTCGCCCAATAATGACGGTATCCAGGACGCGCTGACCGTTCCCATCGAGATCACCGACGACCGGTACGTGATGGAGTGGCGCTTTGAGGTTCTCGACTCCGGCGGCCGGATCGTCCGAACCATCGAGAACGTCGACGACCGGCCCGAGAATACCGGTCTTCAGAGTTTTGTCGACCGCGTGACCGCCGTGCGCACGGGCGTGCCGATTCCGGAGCAGATCCGGTGGGACGGGCGGACCGACGAAGGCACCGTCGCGCCGGACGGCACCTACGAGTTCCGGATCGTCGCCGCGGACGATAACGGCAATGTGAGCGAGAGCGACACCTATCTCGTCCACCTTGATACGACGCCGCCGCAGGTGGCGATTGCACCGGTGAGTGCGGAGGATCTCATCTTCTCGCCGAATGACGATGGTTTCAAGGACGAGTTCGTGATCCGGCAGGAGGGGAGCGTCGAAGACCGCTGGACCGCGAGCATCGTGAATGCCTCCGGCCTCGCGGTGCGAACCTTCGAGTTCCGGAACTCGGCTCCGCGCGATCTCGTCTGGGACGGTACCGGCGACGACGGGTCACTGCAACCTGACGGCGTCTATCGGTACCGGATCGGCGCGACCGATCGCGCCGGAAATTCCACGAGTGCGGAACTCGCGAACATCATCGTGAACACTGAGGCGACCCCTGTTGCGCTGCGGATCTCGGAGTCGCACTTCTCTCCGAACGGAAACGGCGTCAAGGATACTATCCGGCTCGACCCGGACGTTCCCAACCAGCGTGGAATCGTGAACTGGTCGGTCGTGGTCCGCGACGCGAATGACCGCGTGGTACGGACCTTCGCCGATCTCGCGAGCGTGCCGCAGGCGGTTGTCTTCAACGGCCGCACCGATGCCGGGGAGGTTGTTCGTGAGGGTGAGTACTACGCCGAGCTCCACGTTGCCTACCAGAGTGGAAACCGCCCGACAGCCCGTTCACCGCGGTTCATCGTCGACCTGACCCCGCCGTTCGCCGCGGCGCGTGCCGACGTCGAAGTGTTCTCTCCCGACGGCGACGGGAGCATCGATACCGTGACCATCTTCAACGAGGCCTCCCGGGAGGAGCTCTGGACCGGAAGGATCATCGCGGCCGACGGGGCCTCCGCCGGTCGCGTTGTGCGGACCTTCACCTGGGCCAACGTGCCGGAACCCCGGATCGAGTGGGACGGCCGGATGGATGACGGTCGGCTCGCGCCCGACGGTCGGTACTCGTACATGCTCACCGCGACCGACCGGGCCGGGAATACCGGCAGGTCTGAGCCGATCTTCATCGAAATCGACACGAGCGGAGCGGAGGTTGCGATCACCGCGGAGTTCGA
>SKZO01000206.1 GCA_007127335.1 Spirochaetales bacterium
ACGTCGGCTCCCGTCTCCTGGCTTACGGATCATCCGGATGCACCTGCCTTCCCAGCCGTCAGCGACGGCCAGTGGCCTCACGATGCACCGTACCCGATTACAGTGGCGCGTCCGCGACGGAATCTCACCGTCTTCCGATAGAGCCGCGCGCAGGATAGCAGGCCTGCGAGAAAGGTGCAAGCGCCGCGGATCTACGCGCGCTCGACGAGAAAGAGGTGCTCGGTGACGTGGACCGAGCGGTTGGCGAAGCTCCGGCTGCCGCGAAACGCGTTGTACAGGGTCTCGTACGCCTCGACGCGGCCGAGCGAGTCGAGCATCGCGCGCATCTCATCCGGCGCGATGAATCCCTCGTCGTTGAAGGAGACGAGCAGGAATCGCGCGTCGGTCTGCTCGAGAAGCTCCCAAAGCCGCGGAAGCGAGCGCTCGCGCACGTTATAGTCGGACCGCTGCCAGTCGGCCGGGATCCCGGAGACGCGGCTCATCGACTCCGGGCGCTCGTAGGAGACGAGCAGGTTCAGCATGAAGTAGTTCGAGCCGTAGGGGTGCTGGTTGTACGGCGGGTCGAAGTAGGCGAGATCAAGGTCGCGGAGGCCGGAAGCCACGGTATTGGCGTCGGCCTGCAGGACCTCCACATCACACTCGAAGTTGCTCAGCACCGGCGGCTCGAGCGTGATCGTGCCCCGAATGCGCGACAGAGCATCGCGGCCGCTGCCCCCGAACTGTCCGACCTTCGTGTGGCGGTCCTTATAGAAGCCCTTGAACACGCCTGCGGTATTTGCATGAACCGACGCCTTACCCAGCAGTGGCCCGAGCAGCAGCTCCCGGTAGTCCTCCGGCGCCCGCGCGATGAGCCTGCGGTAGTTGTCGAGCCGACGCGCGTTCTCCCGCGTGTAGAACACGCGGTCCTCCGCGGTGATACGCTCTTCGTCGCGCGGCGCGTAGAGCTCTTCGATGAACCCGACCGGAAATCTCGTCTCCATCACCGTCTCGTTGAGCTCGCGCACGAGGCCTTCGAGCGCCTCCTGGTCGACCGAGCTTCGGTTACGCAGGTAGCAGCGCGAGAGCACCGCCGCGTAGCGCTCTATGTCGTTCGCCGCGAGAAAGGAGGCGTGCGCCTTCAAGAACCGCGAGACAACCCCCGAGCCGCTGAACGCGTCGAAGAGGCGAAGGCACCGGCCGCCGAGCCTTCGCCTCACGACCGACACGGCCTCGCCGATCAGCGGCAGGAGCGTTCGCTTGTTCCCGATGTAGGTCACGAGCTGCCTGCGCAGGTAGTCTGGGGTCTCGACCGCCGGCGCCTTGGCAGCGGGCGCAGGAGCGCCGGGCACAGGAGTGCCGGGCCCGCCGTCAAAGAGCTCGAACTGTCGCTCGTGATGCGCCATTGAGGCGAAGCCTACCGGCGCGCGGGAGACGTGGCAACAGCGGACGTCCCGAACCGAGCAGTTCTCAATTTGGGCGGCTGACATGAGAAGGCTAGCTGTTCTAAGAGCTCATATCTCCATGTATATACACTGGCTTTCTGGACTGTCATACGTGGCGCCGATGGACATCGGCCTCAACGAGATTCCCACCGACCACCACATGCGCTCGTTGCTTGATCCGCTAGACGTGTTGCTGGTACAGCCGGTGTTCAGGAAGGTGTTCGAGGCGAGGTTCAACACGTGATCCGACTCGTGACAGGGCAGATGCACCGTCAACAGTTTGCCCGTTCGTCGATCGCCTGCGGTCTCGGTTTCCAGCGGCCCGTTTGAGCATGGCGCGCAGCCACGCGACGCTTGCTTCCGGCACTGTTCCTTCGGCTCTGTCTGTGCGACACTCGTTTCACCGGAAAGGCCTTCCCCCTGGATTAGCGACTCTTGCCCGAGCGTAGCTAACTCCATTCAGGATAAACCTTTCCGGCTTCTTGAGGACTGGCGTATTCGACTAAGCCCGGGAGGAACATCGTGTCGGAACAAGCGATCGAGGCGGAGAGGTGGCATGCGCGAACGATCGACGAAACGTTCGCGGATCTGGATACCGGTTCTGAGGGTCTGTCGCCCGCGGAGGCGGGCCGGCGGCTCGAGGCTCACGGTCGGAACGTCCTGGACGACGACGGTGGGGTGAGCGCGATCGCGATCGTCCTGAAGCAGCTGAAGAGCCCGCTGATCTACCTCCTCGCCGCGGCCGCCGTCGTCTCGCTGCTGACAGGACACGCGATTGACGCCGCGGTGATCGGCCTGGTGATCGTACTGAATACGATCCTCGGGTTCGTCCAGGAGTATCGCGCGGGAAAGGCGCTCGAATCGTTGCGCCGGATGACGAATCCTCACGCCCGAGTCGTTCGCGACGGTACCGAGATCGACGTCGACGCGACCGACCTGGTACCCGGCGATCTCCTCGTTCTGGAGACCGGCGACCGGGTCGCGGCCGACGCGCGGATCATCAGCTCCACCGATCTTCAGATCGACGAGGCGATCCTCACCGGCGAGTCGGAGGCGGTCTTCAAGCAGGAGAAGCCCGTCGCCGCGGACGCGGGGATTGGCGATCGCACGAACATCGCCTTCACGTCGACCGCGGTAACCGGCGGGCGCGGCCGGGCTGTGATCGTGGAGACCGGTATGAAGACCGAGCTCGGGCAGATAGCCGGGCAGGTTCAGTCGGCCGGCGACGACGAGACTCCCCTTCAGCGCAGAATGGCGCGGCTGGGTACGATCCTGGGCATCGCGGGTATCGGCTTTGCCGGCGTGGTCTTTCTCATCGGGCTGCTCGGAGGCTACGAGCTCGTCGAGATGGTGCTCTTTTCGGTAGCCGTCGCGGTTTCGGCGATCCCGGAGGGGCTGCCCGCGGTCATCAGCGTTACGCTCGCGCTCGGCGTTCAGAGGATGGCAAAGCGCAAGGCGGTCATCCGAAGCCTTCCCGCGGTAGAGACGCTCGGGTCGACCACGGTCATCTGCTCGGACAAGACCGGGACGATCACGCGCAACGAGATGACCGTGCTCCGGATCTTCGCGGGTGGCGCCGAGTACACGGTCTCGGGTGACGGCTACTCGGTCGATGGCACGATCGAACCGACCAGCCGCGACGCCGATGATGCCTCCGACGCTCTCGAGTCGCTGCTCGAGATCGGGGTTCTGGCGAACAACGCCCGACTCGAAGGCGACGACGATGAGCCCCGATTCGCGGGCAGCCCCACCGAGAAGGCGATCGTCGCGTGCTCGGCGAAGGGTGCGACGGGAGTCACCGGCCTGCGTGAGACCGCCGCTATGAACCGGCTCGCGGAGATCCCATTCTCGAGCGCCGAAAAGTACATGGCGACGCTCGTCGATCACGGTGAGCCGCGGCTTTCGGTCAAGGGCGCACCCGACCGGATTCTCGAGTTCTGCAGCCACGTCCTGATCGACGGCGAGCGGCGCGAACTCGACGACGATCTGCATACGCAGATCGCTTCCAGGATCGACTCGATGGCAGCCGACGCCTTGCGCGTCATCGCCGGCGCGACGAAGTCGATGCCGGGACGCGGAGAGCTGGAGCGTGAAGACGCCGAGGAGGGGCTTACCTTCGTCGGCATGTGGGGGATCATGGACCCGCCGCGAGAGGACGCCGTTCGCGCGATCGGTGACGCACAGGGCGCGGGCATTCACATCGTGATGATCACCGGCGATCACGTGGTGACCGCATCCGCGATCGCGCAGCAGGCCGGAATCGCGCCCGAGGGCACAGACGCGGTTGCCGGACCCGATATCGACGGGATGAGCGACGAGGACCTGGTCGCTGCGGCGTTCGAGCGCGGGGTCTTCGCACGGGTCTCGCCATCGCACAAGCTGCGGATCCTCGACGCGCTGCGCGCTCACGGCGAGGTGGTGGCGATGACCGGCGACGGCGTGAACGACGCGCCGGCGCTCAAGGGGGCCGACATCGGCATCGCGATGGGAATCACCGGCACCGAGGTGGCAAAGGGCGCCTCGGACATGGTTCTCCTCGACGACAACTTCGCAACTATCGTTCACGCGGTCGAGGAGGGGCGCGGGATCTTCAGCAACCTGCAGCGAACGATCTTCTTTCTGCTCGCGACCAACCTGGGCGAAATCCTGACGCTCGCCGTTGGCCTGATCCTTGGCCTTCCGCTCCCGTTGACCGCGATCATGATCCTGTGGATCAACCTTGTGACCGACGGCGCGTGTACGATTCCGCTCGGTGTCGAGCCGCGACACCGCGACGTGCTCAAGCATCCGCCCCGCGATCCACGCTCGCCGGTTCTCTCCCGAGAGCTCCTGGTGCGTCTGGCGATCATGGCGTGCGTGATGACCGCGGGAACGATCCTCCTCTTCCTCTTTGAACTCGGCGAGACGACCGTCGAGCACGCTCGAACCATAGCGTTCACCACGCTCGCCGGTTTCCAGTGGTTCCAGGCGTTCAACGCACGATCGAGCCGCAGTTCGGTATTCAGCGTCGGGCTCCTCTCCAACCGTGCGCTCCTCGCCGGCGTCGGCGCCGCGATAGTCCTCCAGGTTCTGGCCGTGCAGACCGCCTTTGGCCACGCCATCTTCGATACGGTTGCGTTGGACCTGGGCGATTGGCTCCTGATCGTCGGCGTAACCGCGTC
>SKZO01000028.1 GCA_007127335.1 Spirochaetales bacterium
AGATAGGACGTCGGGAAAAGCTCATTTGCGGGATTCTGCGAATCAATCCACGTTGGACCGAACTCCTGGCCGACAACGAAGGTCGTTGCGGTGACCAGGACCAGCAGAACAAGTAGAAATCGTCTCATGGTACTCTCCTCTGAGTAAGTCTCTTCATGAACATAACGCGTTCATTCTCACAATACAACTCAGATTCTCTCTGTTTTGCGCGAGCTCGGGGGCAGTAATGAAGCGCCACGCAACTTTGTCCCGTCATACAGGCAGCGGATGTCGGACAGGGCCCGTCGGCGCCGCGGGGAGGAAAGATGAACGATCTCAATTCGGTACTCATTGAGGGCAATCTGACGCGGGATCCGGTGGTCGCGGCGACGCCGCGGGGGACGCCGGTGTGCAACTTCAGCGTCGCGTCGAACCGGTACTACAAGGTGGAAGGCGAGAAGCAGGAGGAAGTCTCGTTCTTCGACGTGGAGACCTGGAGCAAGCTTGCCGAGCGGTGCGGTGACGAGCTGCACAAAGGACGCGGCGTGCGGGTCGTGGGGCGGCTGAAACAGGACCGCTGGAGCGACAAGGAGGGAAATCCGCGGTCGAGGACGAAGATCGTCGCGGATCACGTCGAGTTCCGGCGGCCGCGGATCCAGGAAGACGACGAGGCCGCGACGGATGCGACCGACGAGGAAGAGGCGGAGGCGATGGCGGCGGACACCGGTGCGACCGAGGAGCAGGAGGCGGTCGCGGTGTTCTGAGCGCGCGGAGGCCGGTGCGCCCCTTCGGGGCGCGCCGACCGGTTGTCGCGCAAGGGTGCAGGGCGATTTCGCCAATGCCGGTTGACGCAATCCCCCTCGCCGGAGTAAGGTATCCCGCGATGAACAGCCGCAGTGACCGGCAGACAGTGCGAATGGACTGGTGGTGGGCCTGAATCAGGTCCCGGTACCGGTATGCCGCCGACCTGAGAGAGATCCTGGTCGTCGCGGCAGATGAAAGCCGCGCGGAAGCGCGGTTTTTTTTGTCTCTGAAGAGAGAGGGAGAGACATGGCACGAACCGACACCGTCATCAAGATATTGCCCGGCGAGCGCTTCACGCCGTACGGGCTTGCCCGCAAACTGAACGCCGTCGCGATTCTCGAGTCCTCGTCGTTCGACAAGGGGCGCGAACGGTATTCGCTGCTCGTTGTGGAGGAAGCCTTCAGGCTCGAGCAGCGGGGCCGCGAAATCGTTCTCTGGAGCGGGACGAGCCGCAGCGTCGTCCGCAGCAAGGCGAAGGACATTCTTGACGTGCTGCTCTACTTCGCGAACCAGCACGCCGCGCCGCACCAGGACTTCCCCTTTCCCGCCGGCGGGATCGGGTACCTCTCCTACGAGTTTGCCGCCTTCTGCGATACGATCAGGATCTCGCAGAAGGCCGACGCGCTCTCCCTCCCTGACGGGTGCTTCCTCTTCGGCCACGTCTTCGTGGTGTTCGACCACTACACGGATCTCATCTACCTCATAGGGCTCAACTACGACGAGCACGAGATAGACCTTGGCCGGGCGCTTGCCGAGACCGAGGCGAAGGTCAACGACCTCAACTTCAACTACATGCAGGCGAACGAGACCGCCTACGCCGCGACGGTGGCAGGCGGTGGCGGCCGGCAGGAGTACCTTGACGGCGTCGCTGAAATCCGTGACGAAATCATCAAGGGCAACCTCCTGCAGGCCGTGCTCTCCCGGCGGGTCGAGCTCGAGACCGATCTTCCCGCGATCGAAGCGTACCGGCGGCTTCGCACGGCCAATCCGTCGCCGTACCTCTTCTACCTCAACTTCGGCGCGTACGAGCTCTTCGGCAGCTCGCCGGAAGTCCACGTGAAGCTCAAGGACGGTCGCGTGACCATCAGACCGATCGCCGGGACCCGCCGCAGGGGAAAGGACCGGTACGAAGACAAACGGCTCGAGGAGGAGCTCCTGGCCGACGAAAAAGAGCTCGCCGAGCACCTCATGCTCGTCGACCTCGCGCGGAACGACATCGGGCGCGTCTGCGCGCCGGGCTCCGTCACGCTCACCGCGAGGAACGTCGTGGAGCGGTACAGCCACGTGATGCACATCGTCTCGCAGGTGGAGGGACGCCTCGCCGAAGGCAGGAGCAGTCCGGACCTCGTCAGGGCGACCTTTCCCGCCGGCACCGTGAGCGGCGCCCCCAAGATCCGCGCCATTGAGGTGCTCGACCGGATAGAGGCGGTACCGCGTCGGTTCTACGCAGGGCTCGTCGGCTACTTCGAGCCCGGAGGCGGGCTCGACACCTGTATCACCATCAGGAGCGGGTACAAGAGCGCGAACAGGCTCGTCCTGCAGGCCGGCGCCGGAATCGTCTACGATTCGCGCCCTGAGCGCGAGTACGAAGAAACGTCCGAAAAGCTCGCCGCCCTTGCACGGGCGGCCGGCGTGGAGGTGGACCTGTGATCGTACTGATTGACAACTACGACTCGTTCACGCACAACCTCTACCAGTACCTGCGTGAGCTCACCAGCGAGGAAGTGTACGTCGTGCGCAACGACCGGATCACCGTAGACGGGCTGCGCCGCCTCGCCCCGTCGCGGATCGTGATATCGCCCGGGCCGGGCAGGCCTGAGGACGCCGGCGTCTCGGTAGAGGCGATCCGCGCGCTTGCGGGCGAGGTGCCGACCCTCGGGGTCTGCCTGGGGCATCAGGCGATCGGGCAGGCGTTCGGCGCGCGCATCGTGGCCGCGAAGCGCATCGTCCACGGGAAGGCGGAGCAGATCGCGACCGACGGGCGCGGCCTCTTCCGGTCGATCCCGAGCCCTTCGCCCTTTACGCGGTACCACTCGCTCGCGGTGGACGAGGAGTCGCTTCCCGACTGCCTCGAGGTGAGCGCCCGAAGCGAGGACGGCGAGATCATGGGGCTGCGGCATACCGACTACGTCGTGGAGGGCGTCCAGTTCCACCCGGAGAGCATCGCGAGCGAGCCGGGGAAGCAGCTTCTGCGGAACTTTCTGACCTACCGCCGTGAGCCCTTCGTCGCGAGCGGGGTGCTCTCCTCGCTCATTGGCGGGTCGGAGCTCACGCAGGAGGAAGCGGCGAACTTCATGGAGGAGCTCACGGAGGGGAACCTGAGTCCTTCGCAGATCGCCGGCTTCCTCGTCGCGATCGCCGCGCGGGGCCCCCGGGCGCAGGAGATCGCCGGCTGCGCGTCGGTTCTGCAGCGAAAGCGCACTCCCGTATCCGTGGACCGTCCGCTCCTCGACACGTGCGGGACCGGCGGCGACGGGCTGGGCACCTTCAACATCAGCTCGCTCGCCGCGCTCGCGGCGGCCTGCTGCGGCGCGACGGTCGCGAAGCACGGCAATCGCGCGGTCAGCTCGAAGAGCGGCAGCGCCGACTTCTACCGCGCGCTCGGCATCGCGATCGACCTGCCCCCGGCCTTCACCGAGCGGCTCATCCGCGACCACGGCTTTGGCTTCCTCTTCGCGCCAATCTACCACGGCGCGATGCGCCACGCGGCGGTGCCGCGGAGGGAGCTTGGCGTGAAGACGATCATGAACCTGCTCGGCCCGCTCGTGAACCCGGCCGGCGCCGCCTTCCAGGTGATCGGGGTGTACGCGCCGGAATACGTGCCCATCGTCGCGCAGGCGGCGCACATGCTCGGGATCAGGAAGGCGATGGTCGTCCACGGGACCGACGGGATAGACGAGATCTCCGTCTCGGCCCCCACGCTCGCGGTCACCGTCGACGAAGCCGGCACGCTCCACCAGTCGACGCTCGACCCGGGGGACTACGGGGTCAACGGACACGCGCTCAGTGACCTCGCGGGCGGCGACGCGGAGGAGAACGCCGCGGTCGCAGCCGAGCTCCTCGCCGGGGGCGGACCCGCCGCGATCCGCGACGCGGTCGCGATCAACGCCGCCGCCGCGCTCGCAATCTACGGCGTCGTCCCCAACATCGCCGCGGGCTTCACCCGCGTGCGAGCCGCCTTTGGCGACGGCTCGCTCTCTTCCTACGTCGAGCGAATTGCAACCGCCTCGCAGCAACTCGCCGAGCAGGCCGCGCGCGCCGCCGCGGTGGCCGGCGCGAACGGGGCGGGCGCCGCGTGAGCCGCGCCTCACGGACCGCCGCCGGTCGCAACATCCGCGACGAGATCGTCGCGAAGCGGCGCGCGAGGATCGCCGCCGAGGGTCACACGCTCGGCGCGACCGTGCCGCCCGAGCGCGAGGCGCCGCTCGTGCCCTTCCTCAACGATCCGCCGCTCATCTGCGAGATCAAGCGGCGAAGCCCGTCGCGCGGCGCGATCGACCCCTCGATCGACCCGGTTGCGCTCGCCGGGCGCTACCGCGACCGTGGCGTCCGCTCGCTCTCCGTCCTGACCGAGGAGGACCACTTCGCCGGGTCGCTCGACGACCTCGCGGCGGTCAAGGCCGCCTGGCCCGATCTCGCGGTCCTGCGCAAGGACTTCCTGCTCGACGAAGAGGATCTGCGCGTCAGCTACCGTGCCGGCGCCGACGCGGTCCTCCTGATCGCCTCCATCCTTGGCGGCGAGGAGCTCGCCCGCCTGCACGCGCTCGCGAGTGATCTCGGCATGGCGGCGCTCGTCG
>SKZO01000409.1 GCA_007127335.1 Spirochaetales bacterium
CGGGGTCACGATGCAGGTGATCACCGGCACCACCACGGACCGGTCGGTCCACCACGCGAACGCCTTCATCCTCGACCGGCTGAAAGCCTACAACGCACGCCACTCGGAACATCTGCGGCGCATCCACCGGCTCGGGGCGGTCCGCGAGATCGTCGTGATGCTCACGGAAGCAGACCAGTGGATCGGCGGCGTGCGCGGATCGGTCTACTGGGACTGGCTCGACATCCGCTACTTCTGGATCGACGAACGGCTGCGGGGTCAGGGCCACGGAAGCGCGATGCTTGCGGAGCTCGAACGCCTGGCCCGGGAAGACGGCGCCCGCCGTGCACGCCTGTCAACCTTCAGCTTCCAGGCGAAGGACTTCTACCTCCGGCACGGCTACGGGATCGTGGGCGAGCTCACCGACTTCCCGCCCGGGGAGTCGCTCTACTGGATGCGGAAGGAGCTGGTGTGATCACGGCGCGCAGGACAGCAGCGCCGGCTGTGGCCCTGCGCGTCTCAACGCCGGCGGTACGGGACGTGTCCGCGGCGGCGCAGCCGGTCTATGAGCCGGTTTCGCATGAGCAGTGCGAGGAGAAACCCGAAGGCGAACCCGCCAAGGTGGGCGAAGTATGCGACCGGGTGAAAGGCGTCGGCGACAATGACGAAGTAACCGGAGAAGAACTGCACGAGCACCCAGACCCCCAGGAAGATGAAGGCGGGCAGCCGCACGGGCATGAGGAAGATCCCTATGGGGATGAGCGTCGTGACCCGCGCGAGCGGATAGAGCACGAGGTAGACCCCCAGCACCCCTGAGATCGCGCCTGAGGCGCCGATCACCGGCACCGACAGATCCGGAGAGACCACGAGCTGCACCGCGATCGAGAAGACTCCCGCGGCAAGGTAGAAGACGAGATAGCGCAGGTGACCGAGTGCGTCCTCGACGTTGTCGCCGAACACGAGCAGGAAGAGCATGTTGCCTATGAAGTGCACGAACCCGCCGTGGAAGAAGAGCGATGTGACGGGCGTGTACCAGTAGTCGACCGGCGAGGCGAGAAACCGGTCCGCGATGAAGGCGTGATCCATCACCAGCTCGGACGCCTCCTGCCCCGGCATCACGAGCTGGGCCACGAAGACCGCGAGATTCGCCCCAATGAACAGGGCGTTGAAGACGGGAAACGACTTCGTCCGGACGTAGTCCTTGATGGGGATCATCGCCGAACCGTCACGAAACCGAGTCGAGGTCTTTCACGCCCTGCGCGACGTGGTCGGCCGAGTTGTCGAGCGCGGACTTCTCGTCGGCGCTGAGCTCGAGCTCGAGGATCCGCTCCACACCGCTCTTGCCCAGGACGACCGGCACGCCGAGGAAGATGTTTTCGTAGCCGAACTCCCCTTCGAGGTAGGCTGAGGCGGGCGCGACGCACTTCTCGTCCGTGATGATCGCCTCGACCATCTTCGCCGTGCTCGCAGCCGGCGCGTAGTAGGCGCTTCCGGTCTTGAGGTAGTTCACGATCTCGCCGCCGCCCGTGCGCGTGCGATCGGAGAGCGCCGTGATCTCCTCCCCGCCAAGGAGCTCGGAGAGCGGGAACCCGGCGACACGGGTGTACCGTGCAACGGGAACCATTGTGTCGCCGTGACCGCCAAGGACCATCGCGTCGACGTCGCTCGCAAGCACGCCAAGGCGTTCGGCGATGAAGTAGCGAAAGCGCGTGGAGTCGAGGATTCCGGCCATGCCGACGACGCGTTCCTTGGGAAAGCCGGTCTCGCGCAGCATCGCCATCGCGATCACGTCGAGCGGATTCGCGACCGCGATCACGATCGCGTTGGGCGCGTAGCGTTTGATGTTCTGCGCGGCGGACTTCGCGATGTTGACGTTTGTCTTCAGGAGGTCCATCCGGTCCATGCCCGGCTTGCGCGCGATGCCGGCGGTGTGCACGACGACGTCGCTGTCGGCGATCTGCGCGTAATCGTTGGTGCCGACTATGCGAACGCGGCACCCTACGGAGGGGGAGGCGTGGAGGAAGTCGAGCGCCTTTGCCTGGGGCAGCCCCTCCACGACGTCCACCATCACGACGTCAGCGATGTTGCTCTTCGCGATATAATAGACGGCACTCGCGCCGACGTTGCCCGCTCCAATGACTGCTACTTTCCTCATGAGGCGCTCCTTCTCTGCTACACGTGCGTCGTGAGCGACGCCGCCGATTTGGCGAGTTGTGCGAGCTCGTCGTCGGTGAGCTTCGGCTCGAGTACGCGCTCGACGCCGCCGGCCCCGATCAGCGCCGGCAGGCTCAGGGCGACGTCGGCTATTCCGTACTGACCGGTCAGCATCGTCGACACCGAGAGGACCCGATTGGTGCCGCGGATGACCGCTTCGGCAACGTCGGTCGCCGCCGCCGCCGGACCGTAGTACGAGCCCGTCCGCTGTGCGAGCTCGACGATGCGATCGCCGGCCTGTCGGGTCTCCTCAACGAGCTCGGCGAAGCGCGCCTCTGAGACGAGCTTCGTGACCGGGACGCCGGCCACCGAGCAGTACGCCGGGAGCGCGATCATGTCGTGCGAGTGGCGGCCTATCACCGTCGCCTTGACGTCCTCCTGCGATGCGCCGAGCTCGCGCGCGATCAGCACGCGAAGCCGTGCAGAGTCGAGCACCCCACCGAGCCCGATGACCCGCTTGCGGTCGAAGCCGTTCCCGACGAGGCGCATCGTCATGGGGTCCACAGGATCGGTCGCGACGATGATGACGCCCGGGTATCCGACGAGACGACCCGCGATCTCGTCGAGGATCCTGGCGTTTTGTTCGTAGAGGTCCTCGCGCCGTTGTCCGGGCGACCGGATCTCGCCGGCCGCGACGACGAGCAGCTGCGAGTCGAGCGCCTGCTGTATGTCGTCGGTCCCCTTCAGCCCGTACTGGTAGCCGCGAAGCGGCGCTGCTTCCATGAGGTCGAGCGCCTTGCCCGTTGAAAGCCCTTCGGTGATGTCGTACATGCAGACGTGGCAGACGTTCCTCTCCGCGAGGAAGAAGGCGGTGTTGGCACCGACGTTTCCGCTGCCGATGATTCCGATCTGTGCCATGGTCTCTCCTTCGATACTGAAGGGTAGTATACCAAGCGAGGCGGCCCGGGGCGAGCGCCGCGCGGCGAGCGCGGCAGGTGACCACGTCCAGCCGCGCATTGCCGTCCACGCAGGCAGATGCGTATTGTAGGCGCATCCGCGAAGGAGGCAGGCATGGCCGACGACACACGAACCGAACGCGACTCCATGGGAGAGGTCTCGATCCCCGGCTGGGCGTACTGGGGAGCGCAGACCCAGCGCGCCGTGGAGAACTTCTCGGTCTCGGAGCATCGAATCCCCGGACCAATGATCCGGGCACTCGCCCTCATCAAGAAGCACGCCGCGAACGCGAACGCTGAGCTCGGCGTCATGGACGAGCAGTTCGCCGCAGCCGTGCGTGACGCAGCCGATGAGGTTCTGCGCGGGCAGTGGGACGACCACTTCCCCATTGACGTCTTCCAGACCGGCAGCGGCACGAGCTGGAACATGAACGCGAACGAGCTCATCGCGAACCGGGCGAACGAGATCCTTGGCCACCCGATCGGCAAGCGGCACCCGGTCCATCCGAACGACCACGTGAACCGCGGGCAGTCGAGTAACGACGTGATCCCCACCGCGATCCACATCGCGAACCGCATGGAGCTTCCCGGCCTCGCTGCCGCCGTGTGGACGCTTGCGGTCAGCTTCCGCAGGAAAGCCGACGAGTTTGCGAAGGTCGTGAAGATCGGCCGGACCCATCTGCAGGACGCGGTTCCCATGACCGTGGGTCAGGAGTTCGACGGGTTCGCCGTCCAGATGAAGAAGAACGCAGAACGGCTCGAGCGTACGATGGCGAACCTCGAGGAGCTCGCGCTGGGGGGTACAGCCGTCGGCACCGGCCTCAACGCACATCCGCAGCTCGCCGAGAAGGCGATCGCGGGGATCGCGGAGGAAACGGACATCCCCTTCCGCCCGGCGCAGAGCCGGTTCGAGGCGATCGCAAACCGCGACGCCCAGGTCGAGCTCGCAGGCGCCCTCAACTCGCTCGCGGTAAGCCTCATGAAGATCGCCAACGACCTGCGGCTCCTCGCAAGCGGCCCGCGCGCGGCGCTCGGCGAAATCGTGCTTCCGGAGCTCCAGCCGGGGAGCTCGATCATGCCCGGCAAGGTGAACCCGGTCATCCCGGAGATGATGATCCAGGTCGCCGCCCACGTGATCGGCAAGGCGGCCTCCATCACCACGGCCGGTCAGCACGGCCCGCTCGAGCTCAACATGATGAACCCCCTCATCGCGCACGAAACCCTCAGCGCGATGTCACTCCTGCGCGAGAGCTGTACCGCCTTCGCCGGGCGCTGCGTCGACGGCATCACGGTGGACGAGGAACGCTGCGAATACTGGATCGAGTGGAGCCTCGCTCTCGTGACCCCGCTCGCCACGCGGCTCGGCTACGACAAGGCGGCCGAGCTCGCGCACCAGGCCTTCGAGCAGAAGCGCACGATACGCGACGTGCTCGAGTCCTCCGGCCTGCTCGCGGCCGACGAGATC
>SKZO01000082.1 GCA_007127335.1 Spirochaetales bacterium
GACGCACCGTCGTGTGACGCACCGCCCATGATGCGGACGATCGGGTCGCCCGGGACGGACATCCTCGCGCTGAGTCGCTGCCGGAACCCTAAGGAAAACACGTCCCTATAATACGGCCAAAAGCGCGAGCGTCAAATCGCCGGAGGGCGACTCGCGGGCCATTCCTGCTCGACTTCCAGGGGCAAACCGTTAACAATGCGCCCATGGTCGATCACGCGCGTGTTCGCGAGTACTACGAGGGGAATACCCGGGGGTTCCTGCGCTTTGGCGGGGCAAGCGGCCGGACGGGGAGCCTGCACCGATCGCTTCGCCTGCCCGGCGTAACGACGTCCACGCAGTCGATCGACGCCATCCACCACATCCTCCTCGGCCTGCTCGTCGACCTCGGCGCCGTCCGGCCTCGGCAGCGGGGAGGCGGGAACGGCGCAAAGCCGGCGCTCGTCGCAGATCTCGGGTGCGGCGTCGGCGCGACGATGCAGTGGCTGTTCGAGCATGCCGACGTCGAAACGGTGGGGATCACCGTGAGCCCGTACCAGGCGCACGTCGCGGGAGCTCGTCTTCGCTCGCGCGGTCGGGTCGTCGAGGGCAGCTTCACCAGCGGAGCCGACCTTCGTCGCATGGCCGGCGACCGCGCGCTCGACGCCGCGATCATGATCGAGTCGTTCGTACACGCGGCGGAGCCGGAAGCGTTGTTTCGCGCGCTGTCCCGGCAGATGAAGCCGGAGGGAGTGCTCATCATCTGCGACGACATGCCCACCACCCGGTTGCTGCGCGAGACGCGCGCGCGGTCGGGGCGTGCCCGGCTCAACCGAAGGCTTGCCGCCGACTTCCGACTCGGGTGGCAGATCGCGGGGTTCCGAAGCGCTCGAGAGATAGTGCGCCTTGGCGCGGGTACCGGCTGGAGACTCGTGCAGTCGCTCGATCTTACCGAGTACGTCGTGACGAACCGGCCCCGCGACTACCTCGCGCGAGCTGCCGCAGGGCCGGCGCGTCTGATGGGTCTTCGGGGCCACTGGTGGCAGAACGTCACCGGCGGAGCGGCGCTGCAGCGGCTCATCCGCCGCCGGCTCGTCAGATACCGCCTCCTCGTGTTCGAGAAGGTCGCACCTCCGTCGTTCAGCGGCAGTTCCGGGCGAGGTCGACCATCAAGGGGAAGAAGTCGCTCATGAGCCGGTGCGGGGGCTCCTGGTCGGGACGCATGCCGGCGCCGAACCCCGAGGCGACGAAACACTCCACAATGTCGTCCCCGCCGGCCACGTGAATGGGCACCGAGAGCACCGACTCCGTCGAGCGGATCGGCCTCTGCGGCTCATGGTCACCGAATATGACGATGATCGGCTCGCGACTGTGGTCCATGATACGTTCCACGTAGTCGGTGATGACGTCGAAGACGTACCCGATCGAGGCGAGATACCCTTCAACGAGCTGGGTGCCGCCGGTCCAGGTATTGTCGAACCGCTGGATCTCATCCGCCCGTTCGTGGTAGACGCTCCCGTCGCCGAGTTCCTCCCACTCGACGAGCGGCGGAATCTTGTTGAACGGCGTATGGCTGCTGACGAGCTGATAGTAGACGAGAAGCGGACGATCAGCGGCCGCACCGCCGGGCCGCGTAAGCTCCTCGATCCTCTGATGCGCAGTCCAGATCGCGAACTGGTCGGTGACCGGCACGTAGGAGAACCACGGACCGGCAAACCCGAAGCCGTCCCCGTGCGCCCCGATCGACTCCTCGAAGCGGTAGAGGTCCCAGCCCTCGGGCCACGGCCCATGGACGGTACCGGGCCTGATGGTCAGCGTGTAGTACCCGCCCTCGTGAAGCGTGCCGCTGAGCGTCGGCAGATCCGCGCCGTAGAGCTGCAGGAACCGCTCCTGGGAGTTGATCCATTGTCCGGTGAGGAACGTTGCCTCAGCCAACCATGAGTACCCCCCGGCGACGGGCGCGCGCAGGTAACTCGTCACGGCACGGTACCCCTTCTCGTTGAGAACGTCCTCCAGCCGATCGCGGTACGGATCGAGATAACGGGCGAGCTCCGGACGGTAGACCGAGGCGTACCCGTACGCCTCTATGACGAAGACGTAGATGTCCCGGTCGCGCAGCCCGGGAAACCGGTACTCGGGCTCGTCAGCGGGCTCCTCCTCGTCTGCGGCGACGACCTCGACGAACTCGGTCGGCCGGCCTTCGAACCACGAGCGCACGGCGAGCGCCGCAACCGAGGACGGCGGACCGGCGGCCGCTCCGGCCGCAACGCCGAGCAAGGTCACCGCGGCGAGCGTGCCGGGGCCCACCTTCGCCCGCCGCAACACGGCCGATCCCGCGAGCGCGACCGCCCACCCGGCCGCCGCGAGCGCGAGAAAGAGCAGGACGGTGAAGACCGGAGCTATGAGATCAACCGTCGGCCCGATGTCCCCAAGGAAGAGGAGCAGCGCGCCCCGGATCATGCGGATGTCGCCGCGTGCTGAGAATGCGCGGGCGTAGTAGAACCTGAAGAATGACTCGGCAGCCGACACGCCGGCGAGCACCCCGTAGACCGCGCCTGCGACCACGGTACTCCAGCGCCGGACGCCGGGAGCGACGCGCCGGTCAAGAAGGAGAAGGAGCAGCCAGATCATGAGAAGGCTTTCGGCGACCGGCACCAGTGCGTGAACCGGCTCTCCGCGAGGAATCCAGGCGGAAAGCGACAGCGGCAGGTTCAGGACCACGAGCAGGACGATGGAGGTAAGGATGCCCGCAAGGACGCGGAACGACGGCGATCGCAATTGAGTGCGCACGAGGGGAATCATAGCGACGGGGAACTCCAGCGGCAAATTTGACGGAGATCCCCCAGAATAGCGATCTTAAAATAAGATGAAAAAGTTCAAAATCGTCATTGTTGGCGGCGGATTCGCGGGGCTGCAGGCAGCTCGCTCGCTGCGCCGACTCCGCAATGCCGACATGAGCCTCATTGACAGGACCGGCATCGCGACGATGGTCCCGGCGCTCCCGGACACGCTTTCCGGGCGGCTGCCGAGCGAGAAGCTCTTCCGCCCGCTGCCCGAGTTGGCCGGCCGAAACCTTGGCGTGATCCTGGATACGGTGGAGTCTGTCAGCCTCGCACACCGCACGGTCACCTGTACCGACGGAACGTATGCGTACGACGGCCTCGTCCTGGCCGGAGGGTCGGTGCCCGTCGCCGTTCCGCCGCCGTTCGAAGGTCCGGTTCATTCGGTGGACTCGCTCGAAGGCGCAGGCGCCCTGCGAGCGGAGATCGAAGCCCGCGTCGGCCGGGATCCGCTCCACCTCGTAGTCGCGGGAGCCGGCTACACGGGACTCGAGGTCGCGGCGGCGGCGCGCCGCGGCGTGCCCGACCCAAAGGCGCTCGCGATCACGGTCGTCGACACCGCGCAGGATATCCTGCCAATGCTCACCGACCGTCAGCGCTCGGCGGTTCGCGCGTATCTCGAGAAGAGCTCCATCACGCTCTGCACGTCCACGTCGGTCCGCCGAACGACCGGGAACGTCGTCGAGCTCTCGAACGGTGCGACGATCGGGAACGCGCTCTTCGTATGGTCGGCGGGGATGCGGGCGGCGCCGATCGAGCTCGACGAGCAGGTCGAGCGCACGCCCGACGGAAGGATCGTCACGACTGATCCGCTCGCCCTGCCGGGTCACCCGGAAGTGTTCGTCGCAGGCGACCAGGCGGCGTTGACCCGGGACGACCGGGTGCTGCGCCGCGCGGTCAACTTCGCCTTCTACTCGGGCCGACGCGCAGGCAAGAATCTCGCCGGGCACCTGTGCGATCGCCGGCCCAAGCCTTTCGTCCCGGTGGACCTGGGCTGGGTTCTGCCGCTCATAGAGACGAGCGCCGGGCGCATATTCGGAGGTCTGCGGATAGGGGGTCGGCTGGGACTGCGGCTCCACTATCTCATGTGCGGGTTCAGGCACTTCGGCGGACGCAGGGCCGGCACGTTCTACCGCGCGGCGCTGAACCTGCGGCGAACACCCGCACCCCTCTCGAGCGCAGCGCCCCCGGGCGGACGGCACGGGAACCGTTCATGACCGCCGTCTCGCGCTGGATCTTCTCGCTTCGAGCCTACTCGTTTCCGGCCTCGCTCATGCCGGTTCTTCTCGCCGCGGCGCTCGCGGCGACGGCCGACCTCACGGTCTCCTGGGCGATGCTCCCGCTCTACGCGATCGCGGCGCTGCTCTTCCACGCCGGCACGAACGTCCTCAACGACTACTACGACTACCGCCACGGCGTAGACCGACCGTCGGACCCGGACCCGACGCACGCGATCACCCGCGGGATCGTCACCCCTCGCTTCATGGCGGCATCGGGGCACCTCTACTTCGCTGCCGGGATCGCCGCCGGGTCGCTCATTGCCCTCGAACGCGGAGCGCTCTACTTCGTCGCCGGTCTCGCCGGAGCGCTCGCCGCCTACTTCTACACCAGCGCACGGTTCAGCCTCAAGTACCGCGCGCTCGGCGACGTCGCGGTCTTCCTGCTCATGGGACCGGCGCTGACGACGCTCGGATACTGGGCGCTCACGGGATTGGTGGATGCGACGCCGCTCCTCGCCTCGCTTCCGCTCGCCTTCTTCGTGACGGCGATCCTCCACGGAAACAACATGCGCGACATCGAAGCGGACGCGGCGGCGGGAGTGGATACGGTTGCCCGTCGGCTCGGATTCGGCAAGAGCAAGGAGCTGTTCGTCGGGCTGTTCGTCTGCGGGTACGCGACGGTCGCAGCGGGGCTGCTCGCCGGTCTGTTCGGATGGCCCGTCCTCGCGAGCGCGCTCTCGCTTCCGGTCGCGTGGGCGATTCTCAGGCGTGTGCGTGCGGCCGGGAGCGGCGAAGCGCTCATCGACCTCCCGGCTCGGACCGCCGCCTTCCACCTGCTCTTCAGCATTCTGTACTGCGCCGGTGTGCTCGTGGGAGGCGTGGCCGGGTGACCGACATCCGCGCCGCCGTCGGGATCCGGATGCGGGAAGCGATTGCAGAGTCGCTCGGAGGGCTGCCCGCCGACGTGGCGATCGTCTCGCTCATCGACGCCTACCTCGAGCGGCCGGCGGGGATGGTGCGCGCGCGCGTACTCGCGGAGGGCTCAAGGGCGTACGGTGAGCAGACCACAGACGGCGCCGCGCCGGCGGCAGTCATCGATCTCGCAGCGGCGACCGAGATCCTCCATCTCTTCGCGCTGATACACGATGACGTCATCGACGCCGACGGCGGTGAACGGGCCGAGCGCGCCGCCCGCCGGTTGCGCGTGACGAGCGGTCCCTACCGTGCGGCGATCGCGATCCTCTCCGGGGATCTGGTGCACGCGATCGGCACGGCGCTCTTCGCCGACGCGGTGAATCGCCACGGGCTTGACCGACGAATCCTCGACGAGCTGCGCGCCGTTTCGGTGCGTACGATCCTCGGTCAGGCTCAGGACCGCGGCTACCTTGGCGCACCAGGAGCTGCTTCGCGCGAGCCGCCGTCGGCGAGCTCCTCGCAGCCGAGCTTCGAGCGTCTCTACCGGCTCTACGACGCGAAGACCGGATGGTACACCGTTGCCGGCCCCCTGCGCATAGGCGCGCTGACCGCGGGCGTCCCGGATGCCGAGCTCGACAGATTGACGGAGGTCGCGCTCCCGCTCGGACGTGCCTTCCAACTGCGCGATGATCTCGACGACCTGCTGCGGCTGCTCTCGCGGAAACGGCCGCATGACTTCCCGGCCTGGGAACGCAACCTCGCGGCGACCTGGCTCGGCTCGGCCGACTCGTCGGTCTTCAGCGTGGATACCGATGAGCTCGCCGCCGCCGTGACCGAGCGCATCACCGCCCTCTGCGCGCAGGCTGCGACGTCGGCGCACGCGCTGAATCTCCGGTCAGACTCCCCGGACGGTCTGGTGAAACGGCTGCGCGAGATACTGCGACTCTAATTCTGTTGCCATGCGTGTCCGCGACATCTACCTTCTACCCTATGCGTGGGAAACAGGTGCTGAAAATCATACTCGGGCTCTTTGCCCTGGTCGTCGTCGCCGGAATCGGGTTCTTCGCCTACGTGTGGTTCTCCGGCGGAACCGGTGAGCCGTCGCGGGACGCACAGGCCATGGCGGTCGAGCCGGAGAGCGCGGAGTCGGTGGCGTACGACGTCGTCCGGGATGAGTCGGAGGCACGGTTCGTGATCGACGAAGTGCTTCGCGGTCAGCCCAATACGGTTGTCGGGATCACGAATCAGATCGCGGGGTCCGTGGCGATCCAGGAGAATCCGGGCGAGGTCGAGATTGGCGAGTTCGTCATCAATGTCCGCACCATCAGAACCGACGATGAGGTTCGTGACCGAACGATCCGGACCATGATCCTCGAATCGAGCCGGGACGAATTCGAGTTCTCGAGCTTCCGCCCTACCTCGATCGCCGGAGTGCCGGAGACGATAGCGCCGGGCGACACGCTCGAACTCGCGGTCAGCGGTGACCTCACGGTTCGCGACGTGACGACTGAGACCACCTTCGACATGTCGATTCGCGTCGACTCAGCTGATCGCATCTCCGGGCTCGCAACGACCACCGTCACCTGGGCGGAGCTCGATATCACGATCCCCTACGTCGGCGGAAACTCGATCGTTGCCAGCGTCGCCGACAGCCTCGACCTCGAGCTCGAGTTCGTCGCCCGGCGCCGGGAGTAGCGTACTCCGCGCCGCCGTGCCTGGCGCCGCGGTGCGCGGAGTCTCACTTCACCGCTCCGGCCGTCAGACCGCTGACGATCGTGCGCTGGAAGATGAGGACGGCCGCGATGATGGGCACGAGCGTTACGACGGTTCCCGCCGCGACCCAGCTCCACTGCAGCTCGAAGGCGCGGCTCAAGCTGAGCACCGCTACGGGAACGGTCTCCACGCGGGCGGACCCAATGGACACGGTATTCGCCAGCATGAACTCACCCCAGGATCCCAGGAAGGCGAGAACCCCGGCCGAGAACATCCCTGGTGCGGCGATCGGGAGGATGATGCGGAATATGGTACGCAGCGTGCCCGCGCCGTCTATGCGCGCCGCGTCTTCGAGCTCGAAAGGGACGTTCGCGAAATAGCTTGCAATGAGAAACGACGAGAGCGGGACCGCGTACACCATGTTCGGGATGATCATCGCCCAGTAGGTGCGAATCAGGCCGAGCGCACGCATCAGCACGAAGGTGGGGGCGATCACGACGATCGGTGGAATCATTCCCGCGATCTGCATCGAATAGAGCGTGTGGAACCGGTACCGGAACCGTAGTCGTGCGATCGCGTAGGCGGAAAGCGTCGAGAGTACGAGCGTGCCGATCACCGCCCCGGAGGAGACGACCACGCTGTTCAGCACCGAACGCTGGATGTGGAATCGCTCGCCAAGCACCGTGCGGTAGTTATCGAGCGTCGGGTTCTCGGGCCAGTACTCCACCGGCATACGGTATTCGGTGCCCTGCGGCTTGATCGACGTCAGGCCGATCCACAGGAGTGGCCCAAGGCTCCACACGGCAACGACGGCGATGATGAGCGTCGATATCACCCGCCGGGCGATCTCTCTCTTTCTGCGCGTCATTCTCACTCCCGAAAACTGAAGTTGCGCTTGATGCGTCCTATGTAGAACACGCCAACGACGGCCACGAGCAGGAAGGTCACGACCGCGTAGGTTGAGGCGCGACCGAACTGGGCGTAGCGGAAGTACGCCGTGTACGCGAAGGAGCTCAGCGTATCGGTCGCCGTCCCGGGCCCGCCGCCGGTCAGGCCGTAGATCACGTCGAAGACCCGAAGCGCATCCTGCGACCGGTAGAGCAGCGCCACGTAGACCGTTGGCATCACGATGGGAAGCATCACGGAGAAGAACCGGCGGACCGCGCTCGCGCCGTCGACGATCGCCGACTCGATCACCTCACGAGGTATCAGCGCAAGGCCTCCCATCAGGAAGAACGCTGCGATGCTCGAACCCTTCCACGTGTAGGCGACGACAACGCTTCCCATCGCGAGCACGCGATCGACGAGGAAGAGCGGCGGCTCAGCCGCGATTCCGAGCCGCACGAGGAGATCGCCCACCGGACCGACGTCGCTGTTCAGCATCCATCGCCACATCGACGCCTGGATGACCTTGGGAATCGCCCAGGGGACGATGATGATCGCGCGCAGGAGTCCCCGCGCTCCCCTGGGTACGTAGAAGGTCGCGAGCGCGAGGAGCATGCCGAGCGAGATATCGAGCGCAACGACGACGACGGTGAACCCGACCGTGAAGAAGAGCGTGTACCAGAACTGGTCGCTCTGCATCACGTCGCGGTAGTTGCGCAAACCGATAAACCGCGCGCGCAACCAGTCGGTGCTCGAATCGAGCGCGAAGAGCGAATAGAGCGCACTCTGCAGAATCGGGTAGTAGTTGAGCACGAGGAGCCCGATCACCGCAGGGGCAACCAGAGCAAGTCCTATGCGCGTCTCCGCGCGATCGGCGACCACGAGGCGGTCCGCCTATCGTCGTTCGAGCACCGCGGCACGGCGGGCGAGATTCGCCATCGCGTCTTCCACGCTTCTCGTCCCGGTGATCGCCGAATGGATCTCTTCTCTCATCATGCCCGCGAGCTCCGCATAGTTCTCCGAAGGCGGCCGGCTGAGGGCGATCCCCACGAGCGGGGTGAGCTTCTCCACGTTCGGGTTGTACTGCTGCACGACCGGATCGTCGTAGAGGCCGCGGTAGTATTGCACGGGGCCCCAGGCGAGGGCGAAGCCCTCCTGCACCGGCCTCTGCGAGATGACGTCCAAGACCTTGACCGTCTCGTCGATCACCCGCCCAAAGGGATTCGCCGCGAAGGCGAAGCCGCCCGTCACCGAGACCTGTCGGCCCTCCGGAGTCGCGGGGAACGGCATGAAGTCCCAGCGGCCGGCAACTTCCGACCGCTCCGGGTCGTCGAGCCAGGTGATGATGTCCGCATTGTCCCACGAGAAGATCGCCTCGCCCGCGACGAAGCGCTGCCGGGACTCGCGCCGCTCGAGGTTCTGCACCGCACGGGGCGAGAGTCCGGTCTCGATCGTATCGCGCATCGACTGCACCGCCCGGATGCTCTGCGGCGAGTCGAAGAGGAAGGCGCCGTCGGGTCCGCGGTACTGCCCGCCGTACGCGTAGAGCAGGGTCGCGTAGAACATATTGAGGGAATCACCGCTGCGCGCCCCGGGCCACAGGAAGCCGGCGAGATCGCTCTCGTCGGCGAGGACGGTCGTGATGATCTCGACCATCGCGTCCATCGTCGCCGGAGGCGCGAATCCGTATTGCTCGAGGATATCTGCACGGTAGAAGAGTCCGGTGAGACTCCCCCAGAAGGGAACCCCCAGACGATCGCCCTGGTACGAGAAGGTATCAAGGCCTGCCGGCTCGAGCCGCTCCTCGAGCTCCGGGATACGGTCGTTGAGCGGCAGCGCCCACCCGGCGCGACCGAACTGCGTGACCCACGGCTCGTCAATCCCGTAGATGTCTACCGTCGTGTCGCGCGACGTCATCCAGATGACGAGGGCTTCGAGCATGTCCTGCGGCATCGTGTAGTACTCGAGGTCGATATCCGGGTGAAGCCGCGAGAGCTCGGCCCGCATGACGTCGATCGGCGGTGGGGCGTCGGTAAACGAGTCGGCGAGAAAGGGGTTGTACCCGAGCGTGACCGTCGTCCGCCCGTCGGCCTGCTCGGCGCGCCCTCCGGCAACGACCGGCAGGACGGCGAGTACCGTAAGGACCAGAAGCCAGAATCGTTTGGCGTTTTTCATGAACGTCTCCTCCATGCCCACTACCATACTACCGTCCGCCGGTGCCGTGTGTAAGAAATTCGTGAGCGAACGAACCGCAGAGCATTCGCGTCGTGGTGTGGACATCCGCAGCCTCTCCGGAGATGATGGACGACGAAGGGAGGATGCAGTGGAGTACCGAAACCTGGGCAGGACCGGCTTCAGAGTGTCTGAGGTATCGCTCGGAGCATGGCAGATCGGCGGGAAGTGGGGCGAGACCTTCGACGATGCGGTTGCCGACAAGACGATCCACGCGGCGATTGACGCCGGAGTCACCTTCATCGACACGGCCGACGTCTACGACGGCGGACGCAGCGAACGTGCGGTCGCACGCGTCGTGAAGAGCCGCCCTGAAGAGGTACGCATAGCGACAAAGGTGGGCCGCAGATTCAGCCCGCACGTATCGCAGAGCTACACGCCGGAGGGCATCGTCGGCTTTGTCGACGACAGCCTCGCGAACATGGGACTGGAGGCGCTTGACCTCGTACAGCTCCACTGCCCGCCTACCGACGTCTACTACCGGCCGGAGATCTTCGAGACGCTCGACCGGCTGCGTGCGGAGGGCAAGATCATCCACTACGGCGTGAGCGTCGAGAAGGTCGAAGAGGCGCTCAAGGCCTCCGAGTACCCGGGCGTGGCGTCGGTACAGATCATCTTCAACATGTTCCGGCAGCGTCCGGCCGAGCTCCTGTTCGGGATCCTGAGCGCGCGGAACGTGGGCGTCATCGTCCGTGTGCCGCTTGCAAGCGGCCTGCTCTCCGGGAAGTTCACCCGCGAGTCGACCTTCGGCGAGAAGGACCATCGGACCTTCAACCGCGGGGGCGAGGCGTTCGACCGGGGCGAGACCTTCGGCGGCGTCGATTACGAGCAGGGCGTCGAGGCGGTTGAGGAGCTGAAAAAGGTCTTCGGAAAGTCCGACGCGTCACTCGCGCAGATCGCACTGCGGTGGATCCTCATGCACGATGAGGTCAGCTGCATCATCCCCGGGGCAAGCCGCGCCGGGCAGGCGACCGAAAACGTGAAGGCGTGCGAGCTGCCGCCGCTCACGGCGGAACAGATGGCGGCGGTGCGCGAGGTCTACGAGCGCCGCATCATGCCGCTCGTCCACCAGCTCTGGTGAGGCGGTGCCTGCGATGAGGGCACAAGTCTCTCCCCGCCGGGTCATCTGGATCACGAGCGATCATATGCGCCACGACCATATCGCGGCAAACGGAAACCCCGCGATGGTCACATCGGCGCTCGACCAACTCGCGGCCACCGGCGTCAACTTCCATGAATGCTTCGTGCAGAACCCGCTCTGCATGCCAAGCCGATGCAGCTTCATGACCGGTTTCTACCCGCAGCAGACCGGCGTGACCCGCAACGGCCAGATGCTGCCGGCGGATTTCACCCCGACGGTCGCAACCGCCTTCAGCGCCGCCGGCTACCAGACGGCGCAGATTGGCAAGCTCCACTTCCAGCCGCACGAGGACCTCGACTTCAGCGCTCATCCCCGCCACACGTACGGGTTCGACATCTTCTGGCCGAGCGAGGAGCGAGGCAACTACTCGGACGCCTACTACCACTGGCTCGAGGGGCGCTACCCGGAGTACGCGGCGACCTTCCGCGTCCCGCGCTCGAGCGACCCCCGGCGGCACTGGACGGAAAAGGTCCCCCGGCCGGTCGACGCGCCCTGGCAGGCGACGCATGCCGGCTGGATCGTCGACACCGCCTGTCGCTACCTGAGCACCCGCACCGACTCGCGCCAGTTCATGCACCTGGGTTTCTACAACCCGCACCCGCCGCTGACCCCGGTGCGCGAGGCGTGGGACACCTGTGAGGGAAGAGAGCTCCCGGCCCCGGTCCGACGCCCTGCCGAATGGGCGGACAAGCCCGAGCCGCTCGCCTCCATGCTGCGGCACAGGAGCGACTGGAGTACCGAGGACTTCCGGGCCTACCGGCGGGGACTCGCCGCGCTCGTGACCGAGATGGACATGGCGATCGGCAGCCTCATCGAGTGGCTGCGGTCGAACGAGCTCCTCGACGACACGCTCCTCGTGTTCAGCTCCGACCACGGCGACTTCGCCGGCGACCACGGCATCACCCACAAGGGCCCCTCCTTCTACGACGAGGTGATGCGGGTTCCGCTCATCCTCTCCTGGCCCGCCGCGCTCGGCTCCTCGCGCCGCGACTGCCGGGGTCTCTTCGAAATGATCGATCTCCTGCCCACGCTCCTGGGCCTGTGCGGTGCGCCGGCGAACGACGTCATGGCCGGGCGCAGCATCGCAGGCGACCTGTTGGACGGGCGCGATCCGCACGGCCGCGAGGATGTCCTGGCGTATCACGCCGACGGCATGGCGATGCTCCGCACCTCCTCGCACAAATACCTCCGCTACGAGCCACACGGGAGCGAGGTGCTCTACGATCTCAGTGATGGAGAGTTCGCGAACCGGGCCGGAGACCCGGCCTTCGCGCAGATTCTCTCTGCGATGCGGCTTCGGCTCCTGTCGAGGAGTCTCGCGGCGGGCGCATCGGCTCGACCCGTGCGCCATCCTTACTGAGGCGCCGCGCGAGTGACGTACCCGCGGTTACAGCTCGTAGCTGCCGTTGATCCCTATAGAGAACCCGCCGAACCTGATCTGGAGGTCCTGCGCGTACGCACGATCGACTTCCACTGTGCCTCCGACGACGTCGGTGTAGACCCCGAACAACTTGGCGTCGGTCTTCAGAAGACGGTACGTCACGCTCAGCCCCACGCTGAAGCGGTCCACAGTCACCCCCACCGCCGAGCCCGCCTGCCAACCCCAGCCGAACCGGCCGCCGGTCACCTCGAGCGGCTCCTGAAAACTGTAGAGATGCCCATCAGGCGCGATCTCGCGTTCGATGGTCTTCGTAAGCGGCACGAGCATGGCATTCCACAGACCTCCAGCACCGCCAAAGAGTTCGAGGTAGAGAGGACCGACCGGCAGACGCGCCTTCATCATCAGATGCGCGGTAAAGGTATCGGCAAGGAACCAGGGCGACGAGCCGACTACGCCGTCAATCTCCGGCATCAGCCCGTACACCTTGTTGTAGACGACGCCGAACGGCAGGCTCAGGTTGTCTCCCAGCGAGAGGCTCGACCCGAGCGCCGTCTCGACCCCCACGCTCCCCTCCTGTACGAGCGGAATCGACTCAGGCACCCAGATCGAGACCCCGCCTCCGACGCTCTGCGCGCTCAGCGGGACGATCCCGGCCAACATGATGATCACTGCTGCTGCAACTCGCTGTACGTTCATCCTGCCTCCCGCAGTAAAACTACGCTCACCGCTCCGCCGTCTCGATCCGCTCCACGGGAATCGACCCCGAGACGACCTCGAGATACGGCTCGCCGTCCCGGATGCCCACCAATCCGTACCCGCCGGCCGTGCAGAGAAACGCGCGAACGTCACCGTCGACAGCCGGCTCGAGGTAGAGCACCCGTTCAACCGCATCGTAGCGCGCACCGCTGTACGCCTGCAAGAGACCGTAGGAGGCCATCGCGCGCGCGTACCAGTGGCCGCACTCGTACTCGTCGAAGGGATTCCTCCACCGCCCGTCGTACCGCGTGCGAACCGCGCGCACCACGGCGAGCCCCTCCTCTACCTGACCGGTCATGATCAGGTGCGATGCCACCTGGTACTCAATGCCCGTCCACACTTCGTCGCTGTAGACGAAGGGGAGCGCGGGCTTCCCGCCGGCCGGCCAGGAACAGAGCAGAAGCCCGCCCTCCTGCGGGAAGGCGTACCCGGGGCGCTGCGGATTCGCGTGGTCGGCGAGGGAAGCGCGGAAATTGTGCCTGAATACCGACGCGAGGTGTCCGGCGGTCTGTGTCTCGTCGAGCACCGGGCCCACCCCGCAGCAGCGGGCGATCCAGTCGCCGAGCACGCCGTCGGAGATGCAGCCGTTGCCGTACTGGTACTTCGGCCCTTCCCGCTCGAGGATCCTGGCGGCCTCCGGCGAGTAGCTTCGGTCGGCTGATGCGTACCGGTCGTGCAGCGGATTCGCGGCGCGCAGCCCCTCCCATTGCACCTTCTGGATGAACCACTCGCCGTTCCAGAGCTCGCCGCTCATCGCCTGGAGTCCCCGGTCGAGCACCTCCTCGTAGCCGGACACGTCGTCGCCGCAGGCGCGGCCCATCGCGATCGCCGCCGCGAGCGCGCCCAGGTAGAAGCTCGTGCACATCCCGTCGGCGCCCCAGAACTCTATGTCGTAGGTATTGTGGTGCGGCTCGACGAGGGTGCCGGTACGGTCGGGGTCCCACGCGTCCATGCAGTAGCGCAGGCTCTCCTTCGCGCGCGGCCACAGCTTCGCCAGCCACTCCGCGTCGCCGCTGATGCGCCACTCGCGATGGAGCTTCATGATACCACCGAGCTGTCCGTCCGACGCGGCGTGGAAATCGTGATCAACCGGCCCGACGGGAAGCGCTGCCCGAAAGGTCTGGTGTCCGCGGTCGTCCTGGCTCGCGAGGAACTCGGTCTCGCGCAGTGTGCGTTCGAGGTCCGGAAAGAGGTGGGGGATCGCCTGCGCGTAGTTCCACACGTGGGTGCAGCTTCCCGGACAGCATCCGGCGTCCGCGTGACACCCTTCCCAGCCCCAGAGCTTCCCGTCGGCCTGGCGAAGGACGGTCGGAGACTTGATGATCGCAAGGTTCGATGCGACGGCTTCTACGATCTCGTTGGGCAGGCTCGTGTCGTAGAAGCAATCGCTGAAGGCGCGACCCGCGGCACGCAACCGGTCGTACTCCCGGCGCCAGACGTCGACAACCTCGCGCAGCTCAGCGAAGCGGGCCGCGTACCAGGGACGGTAGTACTCGACCGGCGAGCCGCAATCGCAGGAGCCGGAGCAGCAGGCGGACTGGCTCTCGTCGGTCTCGCCCGGCGGCTGCCCTGCTCGCACGGTGCTGCGGGGCACGTACCACGCGAACCGGAGATTCACGCGCGCCTCGTCGCCGGGCCCCAGGTCCAGCGGAAGGTAGAGGCTCGCGCCGCCGCCCGGCTTGCCGTCGGCGTGCGGAGGCCGGGAGACAACGTCGCCGGCTGCGACGTGGTTCCAGACCATCGTGAGCGCGTCGAACCAGCCCCCGCGAAACCAGGCGGCGTCCACGGCGGTCGGACCGGCATCGGCGCCGTCACGAGCGGGCCCGATGAAGGCCGCGAAGTGCCCCTCCGCCGCGGGGTCCTCGTCGCGGCCCGGCTGCGACAGGACGAACCCGCCGTCGATCACGGACACCGTCGCCTCGTCGGCTATCCCCATGAAGTTCGCGGCATGAAACGAGAAAACCGCCTCCACTCGCCTGTCCGACCGATTGCGGAATCGGTACTCGATCGCGGCCACCGGGAGGCTCGAATCGTCGGCGTTGCCCGGGGTGAACGGACTCCACCCGGTGAGCTCCGCGGTGACCGGCATCGCGGGGTCTGAGAGGCCGACCGTCGCGAAGGGAAACCGTGCGGTGAACGACGCCTCGGCGAACCGCGGCAGCCCGTACGTTCGCCCGCGAAGACCGTCCCCGGGGCCGGCGAAGCGGCGCGTATCGACACTGCCGAGCGCCTTCCACATGGGCACAGGGCCTTCGAGCACCCGCGCGGTCGTCGCCCCCGCGACCGAGAGCGCGGCGAAGACCTGCGGCTCGTGGTGAACCTCCGGTCGATGGCGCAGCGACACCTGCGACAGCGCGCCGGTGCCTTCCAGGCTGATCGAGCCGGCCCCGATTCCGCCCATGGGAAAGGCGATCCGGTCAAGGTGTGCTCCGGTGTACGTGTTCATCTGTCTCCTCTTCGCGGGGCTCGGTGCGGTCAGCCGATGAGCTCGCGCGTCGTTTCGACGTCGGCCTTCACCTGGTCGTACGACTTCTGCGTCAGGTCGACCTCGACGATGAAGGTCGTCACGCCGGTGTCGAGCGCCGCC
>SKZO01000347.1 GCA_007127335.1 Spirochaetales bacterium
CCGGACATCCTGCCGGGATGGGACGCGCAGGTCTCGAAGACCCTGCGCCGCGAGCTCGGGAAGCAGGGCATCGAGTTCAGGCTCGGGGAGAAGGTCACCGGTATCTCGGGCTCAAAGGGCAGGAAGCAGGTCGCGGTGGAAGACAGGAACGGCGAGTCGTCCGAGCTCCCGGCCGACCGCGTGCTTGTTGCCGTGGGCCGCCGACCGTACTATGATGGCCTGGGCGTGGATACCCTTGGCATCAGAACCGACGAGAAGAGCGCCCGCATCGTCGTCGACGAACGCTTCGCGACGAATGTGCCGGGGGTCTACGCGATCGGCGACCTGGTCCACGGACCGATGCTCGCACACAAGGCCGAGGATGAGGGCATCGCCGTCGCGGAAGTCCTCGCCGGCAGGCCGGGACAGATGAGCTACGAGACGATCCCGGGGGTCGTATACACCTGGCCCGAGGCGGCGTGCGTGGGGGCGAGTGAAGAGGAGCTCAAGGAGGCCGGGACCGCGTACCGCAGGGGCTCGTTCAACTTTGCGGCGAACGGCCGGGCGCAGGCGATGAGCGCGGCGTCCGGCTTCGTGAAGATCCTCGCGGACGAAACGACCGATCGCGTGCTCGGGGCGCACATCGTTGGTCCGTGGGCAAGCGATCTCATCAGTGAGATCGGCACCGTCATGGAGTTCGCAGGCAGTGCCGAGGACATCGCCCGTACGGTCCACGCGCACCCGACCCTGACCGAGGCAGTGAAAGAGGCCGCGATGGCGGTCGACAACCGGGCAATCCACTCATAGGGGAGTACGAGAAAAAATGGCGGAATTTGCAAAGGGGCTCGAGGGCGTGATCGCCGCGGAGAGCAGGATCTGCAAGATAGACGGCGAGCAGGGTCGGCTCTTCTACATGGGCTACTCGATCACGGACCTCGTGGAGCACTGCACCTTTGAAGAGGTGACCTATCTGCTTCTCTACGGAGAGCTGCCGACGCGCGAGCAGCTCGCGGTCTTCTCCGCGAAGATGCGCAACGCGCGCGAGCTGAAGCAGCCGGTGATCAACATGATCCGCGACTTCCCGAAGAACGCGCATCCCATGGAGCTGCTGCAGTCGGTCGTATCCTACCTCTCGAGTTACGTCGAACACAAGATCCATCACGGACCCCACTGTAACTGTCGCGACACGCTCCACCAGCTCGCCGAGATGGCGACCGTCGTGGCAACGTACCAGCGGGTCCAGGAGGGGAAAGAGTACCTGCCCCCCCGCAAGGACCTCTCGCACGGCGCGAACTTCCTCTACATGCTGCGTGGAGAGGAACCGGACCCGATCGAAGGCGAGATCATGGACAAGGCGCTGATCCTCCACGCGGAGCACAGCTTCAACGCGAGTACCTTCACCGCGCGCGTGGTCGCGAGCACGATGTCAACCTGCTACTGCTCGATCTCCGCGGCCGTGGGCGCGCTGTTCGGCTCACTGCACGGCGGCGCGAATGAGAAGGTCATGGACATGGTCGACGAGATAGGAACGCCGCAGGCGGCGCGTGGTTGGGTGACCAGGGCGCTCGACGAGAAGAAGAAGATCATGGGGATGGGCCACCGGGTGTACCGCGCGAAGGATCCCCGCGCCATCGTGATCGAGGGGTACCTCGAGCAACTGTCGGCGATGAAGAACGATCGCAGCGCCTATGAGATCCTCAAAGAGGTCGAGTCGGCCTTCAGGGAGCGAATGGAGGAGAAGGGCAAACCCATCTACCCGAACGTCGACTTCTTCTCAGGCGCCGTCTACCGCATGCTGGGGATCCCGACGCGGCTGTTCACCCCGGTGTTCGCGATCGCGCGTGCGCCGGGCTGGCTGAGCCACATCCTCGAACAGCGCGTCGACAACCGGATCTACCGGCCGAAGGCGGCGTACGCGGGCTCCGACCATCGACCGCTCGTTCCCATTGAAGAACGATAGTTCTGCTGGATACCCGACGCACGAACCGCTATGATTGAGGTGTGGATGCCCCGCATGCGCTTGAGTTCGGTCAGCTGAAGCGATGCTCGCTCTTTGGCGGTGTCACCGCCGACGCGTTTGAGATCATCAGGCCGTTCATCCGGTTCATGCACTTCGACGCCGGGACCTGCATCATCAGCGAAGGTGAGGTGAACGACCGCATCTACTTCATCGAGTCGGGTTCCGTCGAGATCCTCAAGAAGGTTCGCGGTGCAGCGCAGACGGGGGTGCGGCAGATCATGACGCTGGGGCCCGGGGATACTTTCGGCGAGATGGAGCTGATCGATATCCAGCCGTGCGCCGCGACCGTGTGCGCGCTCGAGCTGACGGAGACGCTCTCGCTCTCGAACCGCGATCTCTACAAGGTGTCGAAGGTGGACATGAAGACGTACGCACTTCTGGTCATGAACCTCGCCCGGGAGATCAGCCGACGACTGCGCCTTGCCAACGACACGATCGCGGACATGTCACGCCCGCCGGACGAACCGTCAGATGGACCACAACCCGTTTCTCGCCTACCTTGAGACCCATGCCGACGCCCCGCCGGAGGCGCTGAGGGAGCTCTTCCGGGCGCTGGCCAAGCGGACGCATCCGGATCTGGGGGCAACCGACGCCGATCGTTTCATCAGGCTGCAGGAGCACTACCACGAGGCCCTGGGACGGCTGCTCGAGCCCGATACCGGAGGTCACGAGCCGCGCAGGGCGGTGCTCACCGCACTCTACCGGTACAAGGCCCACCTCCCGCGGATCGAGCTCGACGACCGGGAGCTGCCGGAGGCGTGCAGGAGGGCCTTCGCGCGAGCGGTGGACGAGGCACGCAGGTACTCCGGCCGCGCAGAGTCCGCGCTGCGCGCCTTTGACGAGCAGTTCCACCGGCACCGCGCGCAGATAGCCCGCTACCCGGACGTGAGGACCAAGTACGTCTGCTTCGTCCGTGCGCTCTCCGGCTTCTTCGACTACCAGTTCATGCCCAACGGCTTCAACCGACGCGTGACCGAATCGTACCTCGCGGAGATCCGGCCGGTGACCAATATTGATCCGCTTGCCTCGCCGAGCATGCGCCACAACCGGTCGGCGGAGGCGAGGTCGGCCCTCTATCGCATGCGGGGCTGGCTCGAACACGAGCTCGAGCAACCGGCCTGCGAGCTCGTGTGACCCGGGTGGCAAATATCTGCTGTATTGGTACTATTGACGCATGGTAGCATCATCGGTCTTCGACGGTCGCGCCGGCGAGCAGGCACACCTGTTCACCCGGATAACCGGCGTGTCATGCGTCGTGCTCGATCGGACGGGGAAGATTCGGTATCCGGAGACCGCGCGGGACTATCCCTGTCTGCTCTGCCGACGCATCAGCGATCCGGGTGGGCGCAGGGAGCTCGACGCGGTCCGTCACATGAAGTGGGTTGAGGAGTCCATCAGGTTCGGCGGACGCAGCGTCTTCATGTGCGAGAACGCCTTCACCCACTGGACGTCGCCGATCATGGACGAAGCGCGGCTGATTGGCGCGCTCGTTGCAGGACCGGTGCTCACGATCGACGAGGAGGGGTTCTTCGAGGATGAGTTGCTTCCGCGGTACTCCGGCAGCCGCGATCGCTCGGCAGTGGAGGACCTCCGCACGCTCTTCTCACGGGTGCCGCGCCTGCCGCCGGCGACGGTCACCACCTATTCGGAGCTGCTCCTGCAACTGACGCTCGCGATCAGCACGAATCCAATGAGCCTGCGTGACGCCGAAGACTCGCTCGGACAACAGTCGCGGATGAACGAGTACATCCAGGAGCTCAAGGCGGTTCGCGAGAACCACGGTGACGATCCGGAAAACCCGACCTACCCGGTCGAGAAGGAGGCGATGCTGCTGAGCCACATCCGTTCCGGCGACGTGCGCGCCGCGCAGCGCACGCTGAACGAGCTCCTGAGCCACGTGTTTCTGGCGTCCGGCGTTGCCATGGACAAGGTGAAGACCCGCGCACGGGAGCTCATCGTCCTGCTCTCCCGGGCGGTACTCACCGAAGGAGCCGATCCGGAAGAGGTGTTCGGACTGAACTACCAGTTCGTGGACGCGATCGACCACCAGACGGATATCAACGGCGTCGCGTACTGGATGGCGCGAATCGTGCGCCGGTTCGCGGACCTGATCTTCTACCTGCCGCACCTTGGCCATGCACGCGCGCTGCGACGGGCGATCACACACGTGAAGACGAACTTCGACCGGCCGTTACGCGTTTCAGAGGTCGCGGCGACGGCGGGGCTCAGTACGAGTCACTTCAGCCGGGTATTCCACGATGAAATCGGGCAGACCTTCGTAAGCTATCTCAATCGGGTGAGGTGCGAGCACGCACGCGAGCTGCTGCAGTCGACCGACCTGCCGGTGCAGGAGATCGCGCACCGGTCCGGGTTTGGCGACCACAGCTACTTCACGAAGGTATATCGCTCGCTGATGGGCGCTACGCCGAGCGCCCATCGCGGAGCGTAAGAGAGGCGGGACGATCTACGCCGAGACGAGCTCGGTAGCCTTCTCCGCGGCGCTCGCGGCATCCGGCGTATAGGCGTCGGCGCCAATAGACTCG
>SKZO01000026.1 GCA_007127335.1 Spirochaetales bacterium
CACGCCCATCCGTAGGCGATCCCGTAGATGAGGAAGGTCTGGATCACGAGCGGCACCGCGATGAGCAGGATGTGGAGCGGATTTCCGACGATCGTCTCGCCCTGGAACGAGAAGAGGATAATGAGCGTCAGAAGGAGCCCTCCGGTCGTAATGCCGCTGAACCTGGGGATAAACTGCTTCTCGAAGTACTCGATCCCTCGACGCTTCACGATGAGTACGCGGGTGAACCAGCCCGCGGCGAGCGGGATCACGACGAAGAGCCCCACCGAGAGGAGCAGGGTGTCCATGGGGACGGCGATGTTCGTGATGCCCAACAGCAGCGCGACGATCGGGGTGAAGGCGACGAGGATGATGAGGTCGTTCACCGCGACCTGTACGAGCGTGTACGCCGGGTCGCCGTCCGAGAGATGGCTCCATACAAACACCATGGCGGTGCAGGGGGCGGCTCCCAGTAGCACTGCGCCGGCGAGGTACTCGGTTCCCAGAGCCGGGTCGATCCATGGGCGGAAGACAACCTTGAGGAAGAACCAGGCGATCACGTACATCGTGAACGGCTTGATGAGCCAGTTCGTGACGGTCGTGACGGTGAGCCCCTTCGGCTGTTTCGTCGCGCGCACGATGCTCGCGAAATCGACCTTGAGCATCATGGGGTAAATCATGAGCCAGATCAGAACCGCCACCGGCAGCGACACCTGCGCGTACTCGAGTCGGCTGAGAAACTCCGGGACTCCCGGAAGAAACTGCCCCACGAGCACTCCGATCGCGATGCACGCGATGACCCAGACGGTGAGGTACTTCTCGAAGAAGCCGATTCTGCGGGCTTGCCGCGGCGGGGTCGGGATACCTGAGTTCGACATGGGCGCTCCATTCATATGAGTACTCGCTCATATAAATCAAAAACCGGCCGCAGGTCAAGCGCTCGCGAAAGCGCTCGCGAGAACGGCGGCTCGACCGATCGGGAGCCTGTCACCAGAAGAGCATCGCCACGCCGGTCACCGCGACGATCGCTCCCGCGATCTCCCGCATCGTGACCCGCTCGCGGAAGAGCACGACCGCCGGCGCGATGATCAGTACCGGCACGAGCGCCATGATCGTGGAGGCGATCGCGGCCGTGGAGTTCTGCGCGGCGAACAGTCCCAATGAGACGCCCAGGAACGGACCGAATACGGCCCCCAGGCCGACTCTCGCCATCGCACCGCCGTCTCGAAGTGCGGGGCCCACCGTCCGCCACCGCCGCGAGAGCGTGAACACCACCGCGAACCCCACGATCGCGGCAAGCACACGTATCTGCGTCGCGGCGAACGCGTCGAAGGTTCGACCGGCTCCCAGGCGACCAAGGATGAGACCGCCCGCCTGTCCGAGCGCCCCGCCGAACGCGAGGAGGACACCGCGGGTCCTCATGTGCCGGACCCCTTTCTGCGGCGCCGGTGCCCCGGACGTGCGCCTCGCGACGACGATCGTGATGCCCGTAACCGTGAGGACCATGCCGGCGATGCCCAGCACCCCGAGCGTTTCGTCCAGCACGAGCAGCCCAAGGATCGCCGTGAGCGGCGGCACCGAGGCGTAGATGAGCATGCTCACGCGCGCGCCGATGTCGACGAATGCCTGGAAGAGGAAGAGGTCGCCGATCACGAACCCCACGAGACCCGAAAGACCGAGCCAGACCCAGGCGGTCCGCGGCAGGTCGAGCGGGATCGCCATCCCGCGCACCACCCAGCCGTAGAGCGCGAAGAGCGCGGCGGCCATCACGAGACGGACGATGTTTACCACCAGCGAGCCTATTCGCCTGCCGGCGGACTCGAAGGAGAGGGCCGTGACCGTCCAGCAGATTGCCGTACCAAGCGCCGCGAGCTCGCCGATTCGTGATTCCATTGAGCGTGAAGCTACTCCAAAGCCGACGACCTGTCATCTGCGGCCGCGGCGATCTCCTGGCCGCCGGAAAGGCCGGCCGCCGCGAGGTGGAAAAAAACATCCATCCGTGGTTAAGTACGGGTATGCCGACGGCGAGGGATCTGGAGGGCGAGCTCCAGCGGATACCCAACTGGACACACGTATCGTTCAAGAAGAACATCCTCACCACGCTCGGGAAGCACCTGGAGGAGGCGGAGAGCGTTGAGAACGTGCTCGAGGGCTTCTACCAGGGTATAGGGATCACCGGAACCGGCTCCGGGGCGCCCGGTCTGCTCTGCATCACCGACCGCCGACTGGTGTTCCTTATCTCGGGCAAGAGCAGGAATCCGCCTGAAACTCTCGACTACGAGAATGTGCTCTCCGTGGAGACCAAGCGCGGATACTCGTCCACGCGCATCACGATCAAGCTCATCGAGGGCGAGGTGACGCTGACCGCGGTCACGAAGACGAATCAGGTCAACGCCTTTCTGAGCAACCTCACGCAGAAGATAGAGGCGCCCATGGAGGAAGTCGGTCAGGAGCCGGGCAGCGCCGAAGGGCGGCTGGCGAACCTGGGATTCCTCCATGCCGAGGCGAAGAAGATCTACGTCAGCGTCAGTGACTACAAACAGTTCAACGGGGAGCCAACCTTCCTGAAGCAGATGGTCGACGACCTGCTCGTGCTCTCGCACCTGTCCATCCGGGACGAACCCGAGGTTCCCGAGGAGGCGCGGTTGTTCATCTCCATGGTGTTCATGCCGCTTCGCCAGCGCATCGTCGAGGATCGCAGGCTCGTAGAGGACCTCTTCCGCTACGACTCGTTGCCGCTGCACCATCGCAAGGCGATCCTCTCGCACTGGCACACCTTCAACAACGAGATCCAGAAGGTCGCCCGCAGAAGCGTCAACGGCTCTCTCAAGAGCCTCAACTACCTCAAACGGTACGACGACGAGGAGGATACCTCGCACTTCGACCGGGTGGCGGCAACGTACAACAGCTTCGCGCAGGTGGCCGTAAAGGCGGACGGGCAGGTCAACCCGCAGCGCGAATCGACGCTCAAGAAGATACGCACCACCATCTACGGCGACACCGAGGCCGTCGCCGCCGTTGGAGAGAAGAAGGAAAAGAAGATCGCGCGGAAGAAGGAGCGCGAGAAGGAGCCGGAGGAGACGCTCGAGGAGGTCATGGAGAAGATCGACGCGCTGATCGGGATGGACAAGATCAAGGAGCAGATCAGGACCTTTGTCAACCTCATCAAGGTACAGCAGGAGCGGGAGAAACGCGACCTGCCGGTCACCCCCGTGAGTCTGCACGCCGTCTTCCACGGACCACCGGGCACCGGAAAGACCACGATCGCCCGTCTGCTGGGAAAGGTCTATCGCTGTCTGGGGCTCCTGGAAGAGGGGCATCTGGTTGAGACCGACCGTGCCGGGCTCGTCGCCGGCTATGTGGGGCAGACGGCGATCAAGATCGAGGAAGTGACCCAGGAGGCGATGGACGGCGTGCTTTTCATTGACGAGGCGTATACGCTCGCGATGAACAAGGGCGACAAGGATTTCGGGCAGGAGGCGATCGACACGCTGCTCAAGCGGATGGAGGACAACCGCGAACGCCTGGCCGTCATCGTTGCCGGATACCCGGACGAGATGAAGGAGTTCATCAACTCCAATCCCGGACTCAAGAGTCGGTTCAACCGTTTCTTCTACTTCGACCACTACGAGCCGGAGCAGCTGCTGAAGATATTCGATCTGTTCATGAAGAACGCTTCGTTCACGCTCACCGGGCCGGCCCGGAAGGCCATCCTGCGGCTGCTCACCGATTTCCACTCGCGGCGGGACAAGAGTTTCGGGAACGGCCGCTTCGTGCGCAATCTCTTCGAGCGCATGGTTGAACGCCAGGCGAACCGCATCGCGAAGATCACACCGCTTACCGATATCGTCCTGTGTTCGCTGACTAAGGCCGACGTGCCGCCGGCTGAAGACTTCGAGGATCATGAATGATGCACAGACACGGTTCAGGCTGGCAGCGCTACTTCGACGGGAAGCACGTCTGGGTCACCGGCGCGAGCTCCGGGATCGGCGCTGCTCTCGTTGAGGCGCTCGGTGCGGCAGGAGTTCGAACGCTCGCGAGCGCTCGTCGGACCGAACGCCTCGAGCAGCTCACGCTGAAGCACGCCTCGGTCTCGGCGCTGCCGCTCGATCTGCTCGAGCGCGAGCGAATCGGCGAGATCGCAGCCCGCGCGTGGGAGGTGCTCGGCGGGATCGACGTCCTGATCAACAATGCGGGCATCAGCCAGCGGTCCACCTTCGTCGAGGCCGACCCGTCGACCCTCGAACGCGTCATCCAGATCGACCTGATCGGCACGATGTGGCTCACGCACGCCGTCGCTGCGCGCATGAAGCACCGCGGCAGCGGCCACCTCGTCGCGGTCACCAGCCTCGCTGCGATGATCCCCACGCCGCGGCGCACCGCCTATGCCGCCGCCAAGGCGGGGCTGCACGGGCTGTACGACGCGATGCGGGGCGAGCTCGAGCCGTCCGGTATCGCGATCTCGCTCGCGGCGCCCGGGTTCGTGCGCACCGAGATCAGCACGCACGCGGTGACGGAGACCGGGGCGGAGCACGGCGTCCTGGATCCCAACCAGGA
>SKZO01000074.1 GCA_007127335.1 Spirochaetales bacterium
GGCGCTCGAGGCGCTCGAAGAGGTGGGCATGGCCGAGTTCGCCCACCGGCAGATCAGCCGCCTCTCCGGCGGCCAGCAGCAGCGCATCTTCCTCGCCCGTGCGCTCGTGCAGGATGCCGACCTCTACTTCATGGACGAACCCTTTGCCGGGGTCGACGCGGGAACCGAGAAGGCGATTATCGCGATCCTGCAGCGGCTGCGTGAGCGGGGCAAGACCGTCTTCGTCGTCCATCACGACCTCGAGACGGTCCGCGAGTACTTCGACTACCTCGTCATGCTCAACATGCGGGTCGTCGCTGCCGGGCCGGCCCGTGACGTCTTCACGTCGGAGAACCTCAGACGCACCTACGGCGGGCGGCTGACCCTGCTCGACCGCGCGGTTGACGCGATTGGAGGGTCGAGCTCGTGATGACGGACCGGTTCATGCGCGTCCTGACGCTTGCCGACTACAACACACGGATCGTGATGTTCGGGACCGTCCTGCTCGGGATCGCGGGCGGCGTGATCGGTACCTTCCTGTTGCTGCGTCGACGCGCCCTGCTGGCGGACGCCGTGAGCCACGCGGCGTTGCCGGGCGTGGCCGGGGCATTTCTCGTTGCGGTCGCGATGGGAGTGGACGCCCGCAGTCTCCCGCTGCTCCTCGCCGGGGCGCTCGTGTCCGGGCTGCTGGGCATGGGATGCGTGATGCTGATCACCCGCTTCACCCGACTCTCGCAGGACGCCGCGCTGGGGATCGTGCTGAGCGTCTTCTTCGGGTTCGGCGCTGCGCTTCTGGGAATCGTGCAGAAGATGCGTGGGGCACAGGCGGCCGGGCTCAACTCGTTCATCTATGGCTCTGCGGCGTCGATGATCCGGACCGACGCTCTTCTGATCGGGCTTGCGGCGGCCGTCGTTATCGTGGTAGCGGCACTCCTGTTCAAGGAGTTTCGCCTTCTCACTTTCGACGCGGCGTTCGCCGCCGTCGACGGCTGGCCGGCCGGGCGTCTCGATCTCCTGCTGATGTCGCTCGTCGTCGCGATCACGGTGCTCGGGCTTCAGGCGGTGGGCATCGTGCTCGTCATCGCGATCCTGATCGTCCCCGCGGCCTCCGCCCGCTTCTGGACCGAGAGCCTGCGCGTCATGGTGCTCGTGGCGGCACTGATCGGGGCCGTCGGGTCGTATCTGGGCACGGCGATCAGCGCGCTCGCGCCGCGCCTGCCCGCAGGCGCGGTGATCGTCGCCGCGCTCGGGACCCTCTTTCTCGTGAGCTTCCTCTTCGGCGGCAGTCGAGGCGTGGTTCGCGCGGTGATCACGCGCGACCGTGCCATCCGAAGGACCGTCCGGCAGAACCTGCTGCGGATGCTCTATGAGTGCGAGGAGTCCGGAATGGACCACGATGCCGACGAACAAATGCGCTATCTGTCCGCCTCCCGCCGGTGGACCGCCGCGCGGCTGCGCTCTGCGCTGGGCCGGCTCGAGCGCGAAGGGCTCGTGTACCGGGTTCCCGGTGAGCCGTGGCAGCTGACGCGTACCGGGCGCTACGAGGCAATGCGCGTCACCAGGAATCACCGGCTGTGGGAAGTCTACCTGCTCGAGTACGCGGATACCGCCGCGGCTCATGTCGACCAGGGGGCGGACTACATCGAACATGTACTCGGGGACGCGCTCGTCGCCGAGCTCGAAGAGGCGGTACCCGGATACGGCAGGACTCTGCCGCCGAGCCCTCACTCCCTCGTGCAGGACGAACAGGGAGGCGCCTCGTGATCTGGACCTCGCTCGACTCCTGGATCGTGATCGCGGCCGCGCTCGCCGGCGCCTCCGCCGCTCTCGTTGGAGCCTTCCTCGTGCTGGAGAAGATGAGCATGATGGGCGATGCGATCAGCCACGCCGTTCTGCCGGGCATCGCGATCGCCTTCATCCTGACCGGGAGCAGGGTGGGCGGCCCGGTTCTCGTGGGCGCTGCAGGCTTCGGGGTTCTCGCTTCCATGCTCGTCCATGTCATTCGCCGCGCCGGACGGCTCGACGACGGAGCGGCCATGGGCGTGGTCTTCACCGTGCTCTTCGCAGTGGGGCTCATCCTGATCGAGCAGGCGGCCCGCCACGTGGACATCCACCCGGATCACGTGCTGTTCGGCTCGGTGGAGCTCGTGCCGCTCACCGTCGTCGAAATTGGATCGTTGGTGATTCCCCGTGGGGTGGTAGTGCTCTCCGCCGTGCTCCTGGTCGATCTGGTGGTCGTGATCCTCTTCTTCAAGGAGCTGCGCCTCGTGACTTTCGACCCGGCGGTCGCCACCACGCTCGGGTTCAACGCAACGTGGCTGCACTACCTCCTGATGACGCTCGTGGCGCTGACCACCGTTGCCGCCTTTGAGGTAGTGGGGAGTATTCTTGTGATTGCGATGCTCGTCGTTCCCGCGGCGATCGCGCATCTGGTCACTCGTCGGCTTGCACCCTTTCTCTTCGTCAGCGTGGGTTCGGCCCTCCTTGCCGCCGTTCTCGGGCACGTGGCGGCCATCACTATACCGCCGCGATTCGGCTTCGAAGACACCAGCACCGCCGGGACGATGGCGACCGTGCTCGGGCTGCTTTTCTTCGTCGCGCTGCTCGCCGCGCCGGAGCGCGGGTTGCTCACCAGGGCCTGGACGATGCTCTCGAGGCGGATGATCGTACGGACCCAGGATGTCCTCGGGCTTCTTGCGCGGGCATCCGAGCGTCCCGACCGCGACGGTCTCTCTCCGAGCGAGTTGCGCATGGCGCATCGGTCGCCTTTTGCCGGGCGAGCGACAGGTCTGTGGATCGGGCTCTTTCTTCTGCGTGTTCGTGGGCTCGTGCGCTCGGACGGCGGGCGGTACCATCTGACAGACCGAGGGCGTCCCGCAGCCAGGCGCGTCCTGCGCGTGCATCGCCTCTGGGAACGGTTCTTTCACGACGTCGGCAAGGTGAGGCTCGTCGATCTCCACCCGGCCGCCGACTACCTCGAGCACTACACCGATTCCAGGCTCCGTGACGAGCTGGAGAAGGAGTTCGCGGGAAGCGATACCGATCCGCGCGGAAATCCCCTGCCGTGAGGTCCGGCGGGCGAGCTACGCGGAGGGACCTTACGGCGACCGCCGCCTCGCCTCGCTCACGTACGCCGCTATCGCGTTCTTCGCGTCACGCAGACCAAAGCTCCGCACCGCGAAGCGCAGCCCCGCCGTCCGCCTGCTGAAGACGACGTGGTTGAAGTAGCGGACATAGACGTGTTCGCCTCCGTCGATGACAACGCGCTCGAGATACCATGCACCGTGGATGTCGGAGACCAGGGCGTCGTAGCTCTCGTTCAGTCGGAATACCAGGGCAAACCGGTCCTCGTCGATTCGCAGGACGACATGGCGGTTCTCGAACGACTGGTCGACTCTGAAGAAGAGGAACCCGGAGGAGAGTTCGACGTGCTGGAGCCACTCGGGCGGGTCACTGCCCGTCCGGCGGGCGCGGCTGCCCGCGACGTGCGGCACGAAGTTCTCATGACTGTCGAGGTCCGCGATCGTCTGCGCGAGCGTCTCAAAGCTCACGCGGTAGACGCCGTGGACGTCGCTCGAGACCGCCATGAAGGCGTCGTCGCCCGGATCCGTGTCAACGTCGTAGGCAATTGCCGCGGGACCATCAAGGAGCGCTCCGGCGTCGGTGTCAGCAGGCATGAACAGCGCGCGGTGCTCGGCCCGCTCGAGCCACGCGTCAAAGGTGCCGGCCTCCGCGGGCGGGGTCGCAACCGTCGCTGCGACGAGGGTCGCCGTCACAGAGACGGCCGCGACGAGAGTCGTGCCTGGCGCGCGCGCCCTCCGCCGCGGGTGCGCTGCATGGTGCGTGCGGTGCATCATTGCTCCCGTCCTGCCGCGGCTCTGCCGACTTCGTAGAAGAGGATGCTCGCCGCGCAGGCGAGATTGAGTGAGTCAACCCGGCCGCGCAGGGGAATCGCCACTACCTCGTCGACTACCTCCCGCAGGTTCGCGGACAGCCCGGTCGCCTCGTTCCCGAATACCACGGCGAGCGGAGGCGACAGCCGCGCATCGCTCAAGGCGGTCGCGCCGCCCGAGTCGGTCCCGACGACCCGCAGCGGAGGGTTGCCGTCCCTCATGGTTTGGAGCCACGCGATGAGCCGTTTCGCCGACGGCTCGTGGACGACAGGGGTAGAGAAGCAGGCGCCAAGGCTCGCGCGTATGACCCGCGGGTCATAGATATCGACGCCGTGTCCCGTAGTGACGACCGCGTGGATACCAAGGCCATCCGCTGACCGGACGAGCGAGCCGAGATTCCCGGGATTCGCGGGCCGATCGACGACTGCGACCGTGAAGTCTCTGCCCGGCACGATGTCCCGGAGCTCGCACCGCGGCCGTGCGGCGATGACGATGAGCTCCGATGGGTCCGCCCGGTCAGAGAGCCGCTCCATGAGATCCGGGGCGATCTCGTAGCCGGTCGCCGGTTCGAGACGATCGATCGTGTCAACCGTCCATCCGGAGAGTCGGGCCTTCCGCGGGAAGGCGACTGCGTGGGTGGCAGGCTGTGAGTCTGCGAGCGCGTTGATTGGCGCGACTCCCTCCACGAAAATCGTGCCCCGCTTCGCCCGCTTCTGGCGATTATCACGCAGCGAGACGAGGACCTGAAAGATGTCATTCTCCGATGAGATCCGCTGCACCTTCATCGCGCCCCATCATAGTGATCACGGCCCCGGCCGTCGAGTCGAGCCATGAACGACTCCCTCCATGAACCGCTCGCGCCGTTGCCTGTTCAAGGAACCTGTGCTATCTTGTCGGCAATAATTCCAGGAACTGGGGAGTTTCGAGTGATACCAAGACGTTTTTTGGCCGTCCTGGCCGTGGCTGGCACGATCGTACTGTTCGCTGCCTGCGAACCTGAGCGGGTTGTGATCGAAACCGGACCGGCGGGTTTTGCGGGGCGCCACGTGGGGTATTCCTGGTCCGGAGAAGCCAGGGGGACCGCCTTCGAGGACGCCGGGGCGTACATCGAGACGGTGTTGGAGCTGGACGAGGACGCCAATATCCTCTCCGCGAGTATGCGATACTGGCAGCGTGTGGACGGCTTCTGGACGACGCGACAGAGCGGAAACGCGCTGGTGACCGTGGATTTCTCCGTAGATCCCACCCCCGCCACGCTCAGCAGCCCCTTTGTTCCCGGAGACTCGATGTTCTCCATCTATACGGTGAACCTGATGTCTCTCTACGCGGTGGCGGTCGATGAAGACGGCACAGCGGCGGTCACCGTCGTCGAGCCGCTGACCCGGTACCGCTTCGAGATGAAGTTTCCGCCCGGATTCGACTATCGCGTGCAGATGAACGAGCTCACCCTCGGCAGTGGCCTCGTGGTTCCAACCGTGCGGACCGCCGGCGGGGCGTTTCTCTCTCCGGAGAGCTGGGACGAGCTTGCCGACAGGCACATCTTCGACCTGCACATGTACTCTCACGTTCTGAACGATGTCGGCGTCTTTGCGGATATCGACGGGCGTTCGAGCGTTCGCAACTTTCTGTCCTCGATGGGAGTCGGATTCGACGGTGATCGCCCCGTGGCCATGGCGCTGCAGTACGGGTACTTCGGTATCGGAGGCTGGAAGGGGAACTACGATGCGATTGCGACCTACCTCGTTGGCAGGAACGCGCGCACGTTGACGTCGCTCGTCGACTGGTCTCCCGAGCGCTACCGGGCAGCGATCAACGACCTCAATCAGTTCGGTGTCGACGTCCCTACGGGAGCGACGCGAACCGTGCAGGACTCAGCCGACGGCATCTCCGGCGCGACCGTGCGGATGTCTCGGGAGTCGACCTCCTATCAGCGGGCCCTCGTTGATGCGGGTATCCTCTCGGAGGATGATGTGATCGTCGGCAGGTTTTGATGAGCGACCGCGTCAAGAGGTTCCCGATCGGGGGAACGCACCTTCCCGAAGAGAAGGGGCTGACCTCAGAGTCTCCCATCGTCTCTCTGCCGCCGCCGTCGGAGGTTCTGGTGCCGCTCAAACAGCACATAGGGCTGCCGGTGCGTCCGGCAGTGGCGGTGGGCGATCGTGTTCACCCCGGCAGCCTGATCGGCGCCGAAGCGGACGGGCTGCGTGCGAGGGTGCACGCCGGCGTGACAGGCGAAGTGGTGGATCTCACCGACGCGCCCCTCCCTGACGGGAGCAGGGTTCCCGCCGTCCGGATCCGGGTGGACCGGGGCTCGGGCGAGACGGCGCAGGATCTCGATCCGCTTGATGTTGATATGCTCGACGACGAGGCCTTTCGTGAAGCCGTGATCTCCCGCGTGGAGGAGGCGGGGATCGTCGGACTCGGCGGAGCAACCTTTCCCACGCACGTGAAGCTCGCGACGAGCGACAAGATAGACACGGTGATTGTCAACGGCGCCGAATGCGAGCCGTACATAACGGTGGACGACCGGTTGATGCAGGAAGAGGCGCAGAAGGTGTTTCGCGGGCTCGACATCGTCCGGAGGACCGTTGGCGCGGAGCGCGGGTTCGTGGCGTGCGAGACCAACAAACCTGCGGCTCTCAGTCAGCTCCGCGAGATCGCCTCCGGCTTTCCCGGGATAGCGGCGCAGGCGCTCGATACCCGCTACCCGCACGGGGCCGAGAAGCATCTGATCAAAGCCGTGCTCAACCGCGAGGTGCCCATGCGGGCTCTGCCCGGTGCCGTGGGCGTGCTCGTCAACAACGTTCAGACCGTCTGTGCCATAGCCGATGCCGTTGATCGCGGCCGGGTACTTTACGAGCGGGTTGTCACGGTCAGCGGACACGGTGTCACGACGCCCCGGAACCTGCGCGTGCCGCTTGGCGCCGCGGTCTCCGACCTCATTGCCTTCTGTGACGGTCCGTCGGTCGATGAGCCTGCGGTCATCGTAGGAGGGCCCATGACCGGGATGCGGGTTACCGACCTTTCGATTCCCGTGACCAAGGCAACGAGCGGGCTCATCCTGCTCACGGACTCCGAGTACCGCGGCAGTCAGCATATGGCCTGCATACGATGCGGACGATGCGTCGAGGTCTGTCCCATGTATCTGCCTCCAAACCGCATGACCGCCTACATCAACAACGACATGGTCGAGGAAGCGATAGGCGCGGGGCTCGACGCATGTATCCTGTGCGGTGCCTGCCAGTTCGTCTGCCCGTCGAAGCGACCGCTTCTCGAGTGGATCAACCAGGGTAAGGCCGCCATGGCCGCCAGACGCCGACGATAGGGGTACGGTGATGAACGAGAACGTCCGACGAGCCGGTCCGCACATCGAGAGCCGTGATTCGGTGCGTCGAAACATGTGGGAGGTGTCCGCCGCTCTGCTGCCGGCGATCGCGGCCGCGGCGCTCTTCTTTGGCCCGTACTCGCTCTACCTGATATTCGCCTCCGCGGTCGCGGCCGCGGTCTTCGAGCGCCCGTTCACTCCCGGTGGATTCTCCGTCAGGCAGCCGCTCGGCGACGGGAGCGCCTTCCTCGCCGGACTGCTCTTCGGCCTCACGCTCGCTCCCGGCACTCCCTGGTGGATACCATTCTTTGGTGCTGTGATCGTGGTCTTCGTCGGGAAGCAGGCATTCGGCGGCATTGGACATAACGTGTTCAACCCCGCGCTCGTCGCGAGGGGCATACTCCTGCTCGCGTACCCGGCTCTCGTGACCGAATGGCGGGTGCCGCTTGACCACGATGTGGTGACCGCGGCGACTCCTCTCGAGGGAGCGGCTGTGTCGTACCTCGATCTCTTTCTTGGCAGCGTTCCGGGGAGCATCGGCGAGGTGTCCGCTCTCGCGCTTCTCATTGGAGGGGCCTATCTCATGGCCCGTGGGTTTGTCGGCTGGCGAATCACGCTCTCCTATCTCGGGGCCGCCGCGCTGACGGCCCTTGCGCTCGGGATTGACCCGCTGTTCACGATCCTTTCGGGGAGCATCATGTTCGCCGCGATCTTCATGGCGACCGATATGGTGACCTCGCCGGTCGGTCGTGATGCACGGCTCGTGTACGGAATCGGGTGCGGAGTTCTGACGGTCCTGATTCGCCGGTTCACCGTGTACCCGGAGGGTGTTACCTTCGCAGTACTGTTCATGAACGGGGTGACGCCGCTTATCGACGTCACGATCGTCAACCCGTTCTTCGGGCAGGCGGAGAAGCGGCGCCGACGCCTGTTCGCGATCTTCGCCGCGGTCGCCATTGTTGGGGTGGGCGCCGGCGTCGGCTTTGGCGCCTCGTCGCTGTCGGACTTCGCCGGCGCGTACTACGTTGACGGCACCGTGCGCCGTGACATTCGAGCCTTCTTCCCGGATGCGCGCTACGCGCTGCAGTATCCGGCCGCACGGGACACCGTCTTCGCGGAGCAGGTCTACCGCCAGCGCGAGCCGGTCGGGTACCTCGTGTACTCATCGGCGCAGGGGTACCGCAGTGAGATACGTGTCGTGCTCGCTCTGGACATGGATGAGCGCATCATCGGGCTGCGAGTCGTCGAGCACGATGAGAGCGCCACGCTCGGCTCGCTCGTTCGACGGCCGTCGTTCCTGAACCAGTTCCTTCGCCGTTCCACGGACGATCCGTCGGCGGTGGTGGAGACCCTTGAGGCGATCAGCGGGGCCACGGCATCGTCGCGGGCCGTGGCGCAGGCGGTGGAGCAGGGCCTGCTCTTCCGGACAGAGCCGGAGAGGCCGCGAGCCCGTCTCGAGCCGCCCGCGGACGGCGCCTTTGTCGGAACCGGAGGAGGGTACGGCGGTTCGATCCGGGTGCAGGTAACTGTCGAGGATCTGCGGGTCGCGTCAATAGAGGTGCTTTCACACTCCGAGACTCCGGACATTGGAGCACCGGCCCTTGGTCGCATCGCCGACTCGGTCGTCGCGGCTCAGAGTATGGACGTTGACGTGGTGTCCGGAGCGACCGCATCGAGTCGCGGCATTCTCGCCGCGATCGCCGACGCACTCGGCCGGTAGGGGGAGAGCATGGTGCATGATCAATCGCTACGGATCGAACGAGTCGCTCTTCTCGGCCTGGTCACGCTGCTCGGCGCAACGGGCGACCTTGCGACGGCTCTGGCCGCACTAGGGATCTCTGCTGCTTCAGCGCTCGTGGTCTATGCCGCATGGGCGCTGGTGCGGCTTGCCGCGTCGATCCCTGCCGCCGCTCGATGGGCGGCGTGTTTCGCCGTCGGTTTCGCCGTCTCGTGGGCGCTTGCATCGGTTGTCCCTTACGTCGTGCCGATCCGCGACGGCGCGGTGCTCTTCCTCAGGATCGCGGGGCTGATGCCAATCGTCTACTACGCAGCCGGTGACGGCGCCACGGGCCGTGACGTCATCGTCTCGTGGGTACAGTTCGCCCTGCTCATGGCGGGCGCAGGCGTAGTGCGTGAGTTCTTCGGGCGAGGCGCGCTGCTCGGCTATCTGCCTGCGGGGAGCTTCACGATCCGCGCGGGCTTCCTCGCATCGCCGACAGGTGCGTTTCTGCTGGTTGCCACGGTCGTGCTCGCAGCCAGGATCGTCTCCGCAGCGCGTGCGAGACAGACGCCCGGCCGTGCTCAGGGAGGTGGCGATGAGTGACATTCCACGGGTCTTCCTGGACGCCATGCTGATCGAGAACCCGGTCGTGATGACATTCGTCGGGGCCCTCATCGCAGTGGTGCTTCCCCGTTCGGCTCGAAGCTCGTACCTGCCGGCTCTGCGATTCGCCGTGACCCTGTTTGTCGTTGGGATCGCAGGCGGCGGAATCGTGGCGGCCTCCTCGTCGACGGCGGCGCCGGCGGTCCACATCGTCGTGGGCCTCCTGGGGCTTGGATCGCTGCTCGCCGTCGGGGAGTTGCGTGGCGAATGGCTCGGGATGCCGCAGGCCGTGCTCGCGATGGCGCCGCTCGTGGGCGTGCAGATGCTGGTGGCGACCCGCGATGATTTCGGCCTCGTTGTTGCCGCAGCGGGAGGTAGCGCCATCGGGTTCGCCGTTGTGTATGTGCTCCTCGGCGCGATTCGTGAGTCATCGCGTATCTCGGAGACCACGGACACGTTCAAGACCAATCCGGTGGTGCTCTTCTCGCTCGCCGTTTTCGCGATCGCATTCGCCGGATTCCTGTTCTGGTGAGTGGGTCCTCGTCTCTCATACCCAAGGAGTTGCTACCATGGCAGATCCAGCGGCAGACCTTCGGACTGAATACCTCGGGCTCAGCCTGCGGAATCCCGTAGTCGCGTCGAGTTGCGGCATCACCGGCTCGCTCACCGGCGTGTGCCGGTGCGCGGAGGCGGGCGCCGGGGCGATCGTCCTCCAATCGTTGTTCGAGGAACAGATCGTCGCTGAGCTCGGTGGTGCGGCAGCCGGAGCGGGCGCCGCCTTTCCGGAGGAGGCGCGGGCGTATCTGCAGAGTCTTGCGCACGGCTGGGGCCCGCAACCCTATCTGAAGCTGATCGAGAATGCCAAACGCGCCGTTGACGTTCCCGTGATCGCGAGTGTGAACTGTACATCAGGTGACGCGTGGACGGACTACGCCTCGCAGATCGAATCCGCCGGCGCCGATGCGCTCGAGCTCAATATCGCGCTGATGCCCGTGGGCGCGGACGAGACGGCGGATGAGATCGAAGAGACAATGGCCTCGATCGTCCGTGCCGTTCGCAGGCAGACACGGTTGCCGATCACCGTCAAGTTGGGTCCGTACTTCACCGCCCTGCCGCACGTCGTCTCCAGGATCGTCGACGCCGGCGCCGATGGCCTGGTTCTCTTCAACCGCTTCTACCAGTTCGACATCGACCCGGTCGCGCTCACGGCGGTTCCGGGAAACCGGTACAGCACCTCCAACGAGCTTCAGCTGCCGCTTCGCTGGGTGTCCATCCTCTCCCCCCGGGTGTCATGCGACCTTTCGCTGTCAACCGGAGTTCATACCGGGACGGACGCCGCGAAGGCAATGGTCGCCGGCGCCCGCGTCGTGCAGATTGCCTCTGCACTCTATACCAGGAAGATCGAGGCTCTCTCGGCCATCGTCTCCGAGCTGGACCGATGGCTGTGCGAGAACGGGTATGCCGGCGTCGGCGACGCGCGGGGGCGCTTTGCGACCTCCGGGCACTATCGTTCGAAGGATCTCGAGCGGCTGCAGTACATCAAGGCCCTGACGCGAGAGGCCGACGAGGGGTGATGATCCGACACTCCTGTGGTACACTGGACCTCGCGGTTATCGCGAGCGATGCGCGCAGGAGGGCGGATGAGCTGGTTCCAGGAGCTTCTCAATTCAGAGCAGTTCGTCCTCGAGTACGCTCTCAGGCTCTTCCTGACCCTCCTCGTGGGCGGGGCGATCGGGCTCGAGCGTGAGCGAAGCAACCAGGCGGCGGGTCTCCGGACCCACATCCTCATCTCGCTCGGGGCGGCGGTCCTGATGATCCTCAGCATGTCGATGGCGGCAGGTCCGGATGGCGCCGGCGATGCGCAGGCGCTCACGCTCGGGCGGGGAGGTGATCCCGGGCGTATCGCGGCCCAGGTGGTGTCCGGAATCGGGTTCATCGGGGCCGGGACGATCATGAGGTTCGGCGGAAGCGTGCGCGGGCTGACGACCGCCGCGTCGATCTGGATTGCGGCGGCCCTTGGTCTCACGATCGGCGGTGGACTCTATTTCGTCGCTGCGACCGGCACGCTCATCACGCTCTTCGCGCTCACGTTTCTGAGTAAGGTCGAGCGGCGGATGTTCCCGGATCGAGCCTTCAAGACGCTTGAAGTCAACATCCGGGACACGAAGATCACAACCGATGTGGTTCTGCCGATTCTCAGGAAGCACGGTATACATGTGAGTAACATTGACGTGACCCAGGCTCTTGAGAAGCAGACCGTGAAAATGAAGTTCCTCGTGAAGATCGCCGATACCACAAACATCCAGGCGCTCTATGAGGATCTCAACACGATCGAGCAGGTGTACCAGGTGAAGCTCGAACAGCCCTCCTGACCCGTCGTATGACGCAGATATGAGCGAACGGCGACTGACCCAGCTTCTGCCGGTGCTCGCGCTCGGCTTCGCCGGCCAGATTGGACAGGTTGTCCTTCTACGCGAGTGTCTGATGGTCTTCCACGGGAACGAGCTCAGCCTTGGCATCATCCTTGGAGCGTGGACCGTCTGGGTGGGAATCGGCAGTCGGATCGCCGGGAGAGTGCGGGAACAGACCGACGAGGCGCTCGCTATGAGCGTGATCGCGGCGGCCGTTCTCGTGGTGTTCCCGGCGACGATCGTCGCGATTCGAGCCCTGCGGTCGTTCTTCCCGGTGCAGCCGGGGGCCTACCTCTCAGTCGTCGACATGCTCATCGCGGCTACCCTGGTGACCGCCCCGGTGGGCCTGCTCCTCGGTGCCCAGTTCGTCATGCTCGCCCGCGCCTGGCGGCGGCGCGACCGGGCCGCTGACACAGCGGCGGCGGACAAGACCTACGTCGCCGAAGCGCTCGGAAATGTGATGGGCGGACTGCTCTTCGCCCTCCTTCTCGTACACCTGTTCGGCTCGTTTCACGCTGTGGTCGGCGTGGGGCTCGTCATGGCCGTTGCCGGTCTGCTGAGCTCTCAGGCTCGCAGGAGGCCTATCCTGTGGGCCGCTCTGATCGTCGGGATCGTGAGTCTGCCCGCGCTGCCGCTGCTCGACTCGTGGGGATATCAGCTGCAGTGGCGCACGCTCACCCCACGGCACGAGCTGGTGAGCGTACGCCACTCCCGTTACGGCGCCGTCAGCGTCCTGCGCCGGGAGGAACAGTACAGCTTCTTCCAGAGCGGCAATTTGCTGTTCTCGCTGGCCGGACTCGAGGCGTCGGACCCGGCCCTCGAGGAGCAGGATGCCGTCGTGTCCGCCCATCTTGCGATGGCGCAGCATCCGGGCCCACGCCGGGTGCTGCTCGTGGGAGGCGGAATGCGTGGCCTGCTCCGCGAGGTTGTCCGGTATCCGGTGGATCGCGTGGATTACATGGAGCTCGATCCCGTCGTCACCTCGACCGCCGTCGAGTACGCCGGCGAGCAGACCCGCCGAGCTCTCGAGCGAGAGAATGTGGTACTGACGCACGGGGACGGCAGACTCCTGCTGCGTCAGACCGACGAACGGTACGACCTGGTTTTCGTCGATGCGCCCGATCCGTCGACGGCGGTGCTCAATCGTTACTACACCGTTGAGTTCTTCCACGAGGTGGCCGATCGCCTCGCGGAAGACGGCGTGCTTGTCATCACTGCCGGCTCGACTGCCGACGCGAGGGGGATCGAGATCGCCAACCGGAACGCAACGATCTTCCACACCCTCCGCCGCGTGTTCGCGCACGTGCTCGTCGTGGGAGAGCGGAACCTGCATTTCTTCGCGACCAACTCGCCCGGCACGATATCAGAGGAGGCGGCCGTCCTGATCGCTCGCTATCATCGTTCCGGCGTGGCGACTCCCGGGTTCTCTCCCCGCCAGTTCGACATCCTGCTCGAACCGGGACCGCTGCGGCGCATCAACTGGATCCTGCGCCATCACGGGCGCTCCGACGACGCACACCTGTCGGCCCCGGACACGGGGCCGCTGTTCGCTCCGGCCGTCGCAGAACAGGAGCTTGGGGAGCCCGCTCTGCCGTCTGTGTACGAGCGGTACTTCATTAACTCCGACTTCCGTCCGATTGGTTATGTGCATACGCTTGCGTACTGGAACCAGCTCACCAGGGCGGCTCACGCCGACGCTCTGAGAGCCGTGCTGCGTACCAGGCCGTGGTGGATCGTCCCGCCCGTGGCTATCGCGCTCCTGCTCGCGCTGCTGGTCCCGCTTCTGCGACCCGCATCCCCGCAAGCCACGGTTGGGCGGTACCCGCTTCTGTTTGCGGTGTTCACGACGGGCCTGTCAACGATGTCGCTGCAGGTTGCCTTACTCTTCGGTTTCCAGTCGGTCTACGGATTCGTGTACGAGATGGTCGGTCTGATCGTCGCCGGGTTCATGGCCGGTCTGGCGCTCGGCGCCTGGTGCGTCCACCGCTACGTGCGTGACCGCGCGAACCCGCGACTGCTGATGGGAGTGCAGCTCACGATTGCCATCTGCGCCGCGCTCATCGCGCTCGCACTGCCCGCAACGGCCGGCGTCGAGTCGGCGGCGATTCGTTTCGCCTTCTTCCTTCTCGTGACCTTTGCCGCGGGCTTTCTCAACGGCGTCGACTTCCCCATCGCGGTCGCCCTCTGCCTGAAGACCGGCGGTCGTGCCGAACGTGCGACCGGGACGGTCTACGGACTCGAGCTCTTCGGCGCCTGCACCGGATCGCTCATCGCGGGGATCGTCGTCGCTCCCGTGCTCGGTATCGTAGCGGCCTGCCTGCTCGCCGCCATTGCCAACGGCACCGCGTTTTTGGTACTCCTGATAGGGAGGATGGTACATGCAGTACGAGAGGTCTGATACGGATCGGCGAGACTTCCTGAAGGCGGGGGCGGCAGGCGCCTGCGCGCTTGCGCTCGCCGGGCTTTTCGGTGCGCCGCGTCGCGGTCAGGCGCAGTCGGCCGAGTTCGGGCTCATCCGCCGCAAACGCTCTCCGTGGTTCCGCAGACACGATGCACGGCATCTGGAGTGTACGCTCTGTCCAAAGCGGTGCCGAATCGCGCCCGGGCGCCGCGGCGTGTGTCGTGTGCGCGAGAATCGTGGCGGAGAGATGTACACGATGGTGTACGGAAACCCCAGCCTCGTCCAGATCGACCCGGTGGAACGCAAGCCATTTTACCATGTCCTCCCGGGAACCCGGGCGCTCTCGGTTTCCACGAGCGGCTGCCCTCTCGAGTGCGCGTTCTGCGAGGTGTGGGACATGGCGCTCGTTGATCCGGAGGAGGTGCACGCCTACGATCTGCCGCCGGAGGAGGTGGTCAGGCAGGCGCAGGCGATGGGCGCGCGGTCGGTGAGTTACGCATTCGGCGAGCCGGTTGCCTTTTTCGAGTTCATGTACGAGACCGCGCGACGCACACGCAGCGCCGGGCTGCTGAACCTGGTTCACACGAGCGCCTACATCGAGCGCGAGCCGCTCAAACAGCTCGCGGCTACGATCGATGCGGTGAATGTAGACCTGAAGAGCTTTGATCCGGAATTCTACCGTGACCTCTGCGGAGGCGAGCTGGAGCCCGTGCTCGAGAGTCTGCGGCTGCTCGCCCGCGCCGGTGTGCACATAGAGATCACCAATCTCCTTATCCCCACCCTGAACGACGACGATGCCCTCATACGGCGAATGGTTCGCTGGATTCGAGACGAGCTCGGACCCGAGGTGCCGCTGCACTTCGCCCGTTTCTACCCGCTCTACAAACTCGCGAACCTCCCGCCCACTCCCGTCTCAACGCTGAACCGGGCCCGGACTATCGCGATGGACGAGGGACTGCCTTTCACCTACGTCGCGAAAGTCACCGGGCATGAAGGCGAGAACACCTTCTGCCCATCCTGTGGCGAGAAGGTCATTGAGCGGCTCGGGTTCGTGATCGAGGCGGTACGGATGAACAGCGGCGCCTGTGCCTCCTGCGGCGCCCGGATTGGTGGTCTGTGGTGAGTGCGGTTGGAGTCAGCGCGGTCAGCTTCGTCTGCGGAAGACCTGGTAGTTTGATAGCGAACGCGAATCCAGGTTCGTAAGTCCTGCCGCCTGTGCGTGATCGATCGCTTCAATGAACTCTTCGCGGGTGATTGCCCTGGCAATCTCTGGATACTCGAACGCCCGGTGATCGACGCGATACTGCGCCATGATGTTGAGGTACGTGTCTGCCGGCAGATTCTGCGCGATCCACTCGATAACCTTGTCCGTGTCTGCCACATTGTTCGGCATCACGAGGTGGCGGATCATGAGCCCCCGTCTGGCCACGCCGTTCGGGTCGGTTTCCACCGTGCCGACCTGACGGTGCATCTCGAGGATGGAGGCCTTCGCCATCTCCGGGTAGTCCGCGGCGGTGCCCAGGTAGGTCTCCGACTGGTTTCCGTCCATGAACTTCAGATCCGGCAGGTAGATGTCGACGACTCCGTCGAGCAGGCGCACGATCTGCGGAAGCTCGTAGCCGCCGGTATTGTAGCATAGCGGCGTTCGAAGCCCTTTCTGCATAGCGATGCGGGTTGCGCTGAGGATGTGGGGCATGACGTGTGTGGGCGTGACGACATTGATGTTGGGGCAGCCATTGCGCTCGAGGGCAAGCATCATGTCGGCGAGCTGGTCGTCGGTGCGCTCCCGTCCGCGCCCCTCGTGGGCGATCGGCCAGTTCTGGCAGAACACGCAGCGGAGATTGCAGTTCGAGAAGAAGACCGTTCCGGAGCCTGCGCGGCCGACGAGCGGAAGCTCCTCCCCGAAGTGCGGCTGATACGAGTACACGGCAACCTGCCTGGGGGCGCGACAGATCCCGGTCTCCCCGCGCAGGCGGTTGACCCCGCATTGGCGCGGGCACAGATCGCATCGCTCGAGATGGCTGTACGCCTGCTCAACCCGAGCCGCGAACTCGCCGCGCCGCTCGAGCTCAACGTATGCCGGCTCCCAGGTACCGGGTTCCCGCGGGGTCGATTGAGTGGTGGAGTCGGTGCCCGGCGCAACGGGCCGCTCCGGTGAACCCTGCGCCCGCAGCAGAACCGATCCGCCGGCAAGAGCCATACCAGTGAGAAAAGCCCGACGCGATACCTTCATTTTCGCCTCCTGATCCGCCGTCCGTTCCCAGGGTCACCACTGCAGCTTGAAGAAGTTTCCCTGATCCGCGTATCCGGCGGTCAATGCTTCCATCCTCTCCATCTGTTCGGACTCGAACGGTGTGAACCTGCGCGCGATATCCACGTTCTCCTCGAGCTCGCGGATCGTCGAAACCCCCACGATCGCCGTGCTCACCGGAAACGAGAGCGTGTACCCCAGTGCCTCCTCCATCGAGGTGATCCCGCCCTCGCGGAAGATCCTCCCTACCGCGGCGACCTTCATGGCGATGATCCCCATCTCCCTCGCCGTTGCCTCCTGCAGCAGCTCCGTCTGAAAGGGGCGTATGTGGAGGTCGGCCGCATTGAGCGACATGAGCAGGCAGTCGAACGGGTGCTCCCGGATCGCGCGGAGCAGAACGCCCGGGTCTCGGTGTCCGCTGATGCCGGTGAAGCGGATCGTGCCGTCGGCCCGCAAGCGCTCGAGCGCCTGTACGGCTCCTCGATCGCCGAGAGCCTGCGTCACATCCGATTCAGTGCGCACATTATGGACCTGGTAGAGGTCGATGTGGTCTGTCTGCAGGCGTGCAAGCGACTGCTCGACGAGCCTCATCGTCCCGTCGTAGCTGCGGTCGTGCGTCTTCGTCGCGAGGAACACCTCATCTCGACGCCGTGCCATGACCTCGCCGATGTTCGACTCGCTGCCGCCGCCGCCGTACCGGGGAGAGGTGTCTATGTAGTTCACTCCCAGATCCAGAGCGCGGTCGATGATGGCGATTGCCTCGTCGCGGCGATTGCGCATCTGCACCGTGGCCTCGCCGCCAAGACTGAACGCCTTGACGGTGACCCCGGTCTTCCCGAGCCGGCGAGCCTGCATTGGGGCGCCGCCGCGGTCCCGGTTCTCCGATCCCCCGCCCGACCCGCGCGCCCATGCGCCGGACGCAGGAATACCGAGCGCAGCCGTGGTAACGGCTACTCCCTTGAGAAAATCGCGCCGGTTGATGCGTCGGTCAGTCATGCACTCTCACCATCAAGGTATCATTGGAGTGTTCGGTTCGCAACCGCTCAGTATCATTTTGGTTGACCTGGTTCACGCCGGCCGCGTATATTTATGCTCCAAACGTCTATTAATTTCTAAATGGAGGGATTATGCGTAACAGTCAGAGAACGTACCTGTTCGGACTGGTCATCGTCTCGATGATTGCCCTGGCCGCATCGCCGCTCTTCGCGACGGGCACCGCTGAAACGGCGGCGGTTCGCGACACGCTGACGATCGCGATTGGAGCCGAGCCGGAATCGCTCGATCCGGTCAAGATGACCTCGGCGCCCGCGGCGACCGTGGGTGAGCACGTGGTTGAGCGGCTCATCTACATGGAGGAGGACGGCAGCCTCACGCCGATGCTGGCTACAAGCTGGTCGGCGAACGAGGACAGCACCGTCTGGACCTTTCAGATTCGCCAGGGAGTCACGTTCCACGACGGGACGCCGCTGAATGCGGAAGCGGTCCGGATGAACCTCACGCGGTTCGTCGACCCGGAGGTCGGCGCCGCCTATGCCTTCCTGCTCGGAAGCGTGCAGGAGATCAGGACGACCGGCGAGTACACACTCGAGATCACTCTTGGGCAGCCCTTTGCACCGATTCTCTCGCACCTGTCTCACAGCTTCATCGGCATCGTGAGCCCGCGACAGATCGAGAACCTGGGCCCGGCCGACACCTTTGAGAATCCCGTCGGCACCGGCCCCTACGTGATGGATCGATGGAGCCGCGGCGACAGCATCCGGCTCAGCCTCAACGAGAACTACTGGGGCGACACGCCGCGCATTCCGAACCTCGTCTTCAACTTCATTCCTGAGGAATCGGCGCGAATCGTCGCACTCGAGACGGGAGAGGCCGACGCGATCATGGCCGTGCCGCCGCAGGACGTTCCGCGGCTGCAGCGCGATCCGAACATCGACGTCGTGTTCCAGTCCAGCGTGCGTACGATCTACATTGGCTTCAACAATGTGCGTGAGCCGTTCGACAACCCGCTCGTGCGGCGGGCCCTGAATCATGCGGTAGACAAGCAGGCGATCGTCGACTCGATCTTCGACGGAAATGCCTTCGTGCTCGACGCTCCGGTCGTGGATGCGGTCTTCGGACACGCGTCGGTCGGTCCCTTTGAGTACGATCCGGACCTCGCGCGCGAGCTCCTTGCGGAGGCCGGCTTCCCGGACGGGCTTTCAATGTCGCTGCACCACCCGACCGGCCGGTACCCGCTGGACGCCACGGTCGCCGCGGCGGTTCAGTCGATGCTCGCCGAGGTGGGCGTAGACGCACGGCTCGAGACCCGTGAGTGGACGAGCTACCTGCAGTTCACCGGCCAGCCGCCCGAGCAGGCCGAATACGACAGCTACCTGCTCGGATGGGGTACCGTAACTCTCGACTCGGACTACGGTCTGTACGCGTTGCTGCACACTCGCCAGTGGAACCCGGACGGCAACAATCGCAGTTTCTACAGCAACGAGCGCGTGGACGAGCTTCTTGATGCTGCCCGGATCGAGACCAACCCGGATGTCCGGACCGAGACGTACGCCGAGGCGATGCAGCTGATCTGGGACGACGCGCCGTGGATCTTCCTCTACAGCGCCGGGCAGATCAATGCGGTTCGCTCCAATGTGGAAGGACTCATCCACCACCCGCTTGAGAATCTCAGCGCGTGGGACGCCTACTTCGTCGACTGAGGTCGAAAGCCTTCAATCCCGGCCCTTCGCGGGCCGGGTTGTTTTCTGATCGGGAGATCGCCACTTGTACCAGTACATCGTGCGACGGTTGATGCTCACGATACCCGTCGTGATCGGCGTGTCCATCATCGTGTTCGCCATCATCAGGATGATTCCCGGCGATCCGGCGCGTGCGATGGCCGGGGTCAACGCGACCCCTGAGTTTATCGAACAGGTTCGCGTTCGCCACGCCCTCGATCAACCGCTCCACGTTCAGTATGGTCGCTTCATGGTCAACCTGGTCCAGGGCGATCTGGGTCGCTCGATCTTCAGCGGACGACCGGTGACGACCGAGATTGGTGAACGCTTTCCCAGAACGCTCCTGCTGGCGACCGTGGCACTTGTGATTGCGACGATAATCGGCGTATCAGCCGGCATCGTGTCCGCAACAAAGCGTAACTCGGTGTTTGACAATGCGAGCATGCTCGTCGCGCTTGTTGGAGTCGCTGCGCCGGTCTTCTGGATGGCGCTGATGCTCCAACTCCTCTTTGCGGTTCAGCTGCGCTGGCTGCCGGCGACCGGGATCGGCGCGGTGCGACACTTGGTGCTACCGAGCATCACGCTCGGTACCGCAAGCGCGGCGCTCATGGCGCGGATCACCCGGTCGAGCATGCTCGACGTTCTGCGTCAGGACTATATCACGACGGCTCGATCCAAGGGGCTCGGCGAACGGATCGTCGTCTACAAGCATGCGCTGAAGAACGCGCTGATTCCCGTAGTGACCGTGCTCGGACTGCAGTTCGGGATTCTGCTTGGCGGGGCCGTGCTGACCGAGACGGTCTTCGCCTGGCCGGGCGTCGGGCGTCTGCTCGTGGATGCGATCCTGCGGCGCGACTACCCGATCGTCCAGGGGACGGTGATGCTCCTCGCCTTCCTCTTCGTGATCATCAACCTCGTGGTCGACATCGCATACGCGTTCCTTGATCCGCGGGTCCACTATCGTTCCGAGAGCGGAGAGTGAGATGAGGAACGTCGACCTGACCGCAGAAGGAATGCCGCGCAAGAAGACGAGCGAGCTTCGTGAGGTCTTTCGCCACCTCGTGAGGAACCGTGCAGCCGTCGTCGGTCTCACCATCATAGGTCTGTTCGTGGTGGTGTCGGTCTTCGCGCCCGTCTTCGCGACGCACGACCCGCTCGCCGCGAATCTCGGCAACCGGCTCCAGCCGCCGAGTCGCGAGCACCTGCTCGGCACCGACGAGCTCGGTCGTGATTTGCTCAGCCGGATGTTCTACGGCGGCAGGATATCGCTCAACATCGGGATCATCTCGGTCCTCATCGGCGTGCTCATAGGCGTGCCCATTGGCGCGGTCAGCGGGTACTTCGGCGGAAAGCTCGACATCATCACGCAGCGCTTCATCGACATCATGATCGCCTTTCCCGGTATACTGCTCGCGATCGTCGTGGTGACCGTCCTTGGAGTGGGCGTAGAGAACGTGATGATCGCTACGGGGATTGCGAGCGTACCCATCTACGCCCGGCTCGTGCGCGGGTCGGTGCTCTCGATCAAGGAGCAGAGCTACGTCGCGGCGGCCCGCGCCGCGGGCCTTGGGGACGTCCGGATCATCTTCCGGCAGATACTGCCGAACTGCCTCGCTCCCATCATCGTACAGAGCACCTTTCAGATCGCGACGTCCATTCTGTGGGCGGCGGGCCTGGGGTTTCTGGGCCTGGGGGCCCAGGCGCCTACGCCCGAATGGGGCGCGATCCTCAGTAACGGGCGTGCGTACATACGTACCGCGCATCATCTCACGACCTACCCGGGACTCGCGATCCTTCTCATGGTGCTCGGGTTCAACCTCGTGGGCGACGGGCTGCGCGACGCGCTCGACCCGAAGACCCGGTCATAGTAGCCATGGAACCACTTGTAGAGATACGAAACCTTCGCACGAGCTTCAGAACTGAGGACGGTACCGTCAGGGCCGTCGACGACGTCTCGTTCGACATTGGCCGGGGCGAGGTGGTGGGGCTCGTGGGCGAGAGCGGATGCGGCAAGACCGCCGTGTCGCTGAGCATCCTGCAACTGCTGCCCACCCCGCCGGCGGTCATAGAGGGTGGCGAGATACGGTTCGGTTCGCGAGACCTGCTCAAACTCTCGGGCGAGGAGATCCGCCGGATCCGGGGCAATGAGATCGCGATGATCTTCCAGGAGCCCATGACGAGCCTCAATCCTGTCTATACGATAGGTGACCAGCTGATGGAGACGATTCAGCTGCATCAGAGGTTGGACACCCACGCGGCTCGCGCGCGGGCGATCGAGATGCTCAAGCTGGTGGGGATTCCCCGGGCCGACGAGGTCATGGGCGAGTATCCACACCGCTTCTCCGGTGGGATGAGGCAACGCGCGATGATCGCGATGGCACTGAGCTGTGACCCGAAACTGCTGATCGCCGACGAACCAACGACGGCACTCGATGTCACGATTCAGGCGCAGATCCTCGAGCTGATGCATGAGCTGCGCGAACGGATCGGGATGTCGATCCTGTTCATAACGCACGACTTGAGCGTTATTGCCGAGATGGCTGACCGCGTCGTCGTGATGTATTCCGGCAAGCTCGTTGAGCAGGCCGACGTGCAAACGCTCTTTCTCTCGCCCGAGCACCCCTACACGAAGGGCCTTATCGGTTCGCGTCCGAGCATAGACGAGGACGACTCTGCCGTACCGGCTGAACCCGGCCTGCGACGTCGGCTTCCCTTCATCAGGGGCAGCGTTCCCAACCCGCTCCACATGCCCGGCGGCTGTCCGTTCCACCCGAGGTGTGATTACGCGATGCCGGTCTGTGGGACCGAGATGCCGCCCCGAACAGAGCTCAGGGAGGGTCACGACGTGCGCTGCTGGCTGCATGAGAGTCCGGACAGCGTGGCGCGGGCGGACGAACCGGAGGTGCGATCATGAGTGCGCCAGCAGTCGCCGATGTCCCGGTACTCTCGGTTCGCGATCTGAAGAAGTACTTCCCTATTCGAACCGGTGTCCTGAGCCGCGTGAGCGGTCATGTGAAGGCGGTCGACGGTGTCACCTTTGACATACAGGCCGGCGAGACCTTTGCGCTCGTGGGGGAGAGCGGATGCGGGAAGAGTACGACCGGCCGCGCGATTCTCCGTCTCACCGGCGCGACCGATGGTGAGGTCTACTACCAGGGTGAGGACGTGCTCGGGGCGTCAGGCGAAAGGATGCGCAGACTGCGAAAGGCGATGCAGATCGTCTTCCAGGATCCGTACAGCGCGCTGAATCCACGGAAGACCGTTGGCTCGGCGATTGGTGAGATCCTGCGCGTGCATCGGATGGCGTCCGGCGCGGAGTCGCGGGAGCGCGTGGAGGAGGTGCTCGTGCGCTGCGGACTGGAGGCGTATCACAGCTACCGCTATCCGCACGAGTTCTCCGGCGGCCAGCGCCAGCGCGTGGTGATTGCCCGGGCCCTGGCGCTCGATCCACGGTTCATCGTTGCCGACGAGCCCATCTCCGCGCTCGATGTCAGCATACAGAGCCAGATCATCAACCTCCTCGAAGACCTCCAGGACTCGTTTCAGTTGACCTATCTCTTCATCAGCCATGATCTGAGCGTGGTCCGCCACATGGCCGACCGGGTAGGAGTCATGTACCTGGGGAAACTCGTCGAAGTCGCCGAGAAGCGCGAGTTCTACCGGGAGCCGCTCCATCCGTACAGCCAGGCGCTGCTCTCCGCGATACCGGTGAGCGATCCCACGGTCAAGAAGAAACGGATCATCCTGCAGGGGGACGTGCCGAGTCCCGCGAACCCGCCTGCCGGGTGTCCCTTTCACACGAGGTGTCCGTATGTGATGGACGTGTGCCGCACCGTGCCGCCTGCGCTCCTGCAGACCGAGACGGGGCACTCCGTTGCCTGCCACCTGGTCCATCCGGTCACGTGAGCCGTTCCGATCACCGTCCTGAACATCCCGAGCGCGGCGAACGTGCCGAACGCTCCGGCCGGCCACCGAGCACCTCACGCCGGGGAGGCGACACCCTCGCGTGGCTCTGCGCGGCATTCCAGGTCATCGGCCCCGTGCTGCTCGTGCTGATCCTCGTGATTCTCCTCGCGTACGGACTGATTCACCTGCTCTTCCTGAGGTAGACTCAGGGCAGGTCGTCTCGCTATGCGGGATCCCGAATCGTGCAGTGCCTGCAGTTGGCTTCATTCCGGCTGCAGAAATACCCGATCTTCTCGTCCCACCGAATCCGTTCGTACGGGCACTCTTCGTAGTAGTGAACGAAATTGAGCAGACGGTCGAAGACCTCCTCAGATATCCGGTGCTCCATCTGACACGCCTCAGATTCCGCGATGGACTTCTCCACGCCAAGGACCTTGACGAAGAAATCGCGAAGCGCATCGTACTTTTGCATGATCTGCTCGGCAGCTTCGAGCCCCTGTGGGGTGAGCGTCACGATATCATAGGGGGCGTAGTTGATGAGCTCGAGCTTTGACAGAGTCCGAAGGGCTGCGGAGACCGACGATGGGATGACGCCGAGCTCGTGGGCGATATCGGTGACGCGCGCCGCGCGTTTGCGCTGCTCCACGAGGTAGATCGCCTTGAGGTACATCTCCATGCTTTCGGTCAGATGAGCAACGTCAGCCATGGGCCTCTCCCGGCACCAGCGCCGCGCTTCCATTCATGTCCCGCAGGACGACCGCCGGTTCCCGCGCCATGAGTCGGACACGTTGGCCGGGGTAGAACGAGTGGGTGTACTCCGTGTGCGCGATGATACTGCGGTCCTCGTACCTGACACGGTAGGTCAGATCGTGGCCGCGAAACTCCCTCGCGACGACTTCGCCCTCGAGCTCCCCTCCGCACCCCTTGGTGAGCACGATGTGTTCGGGCCGCAGGGAGAGGAGAACCCGGCCGTGCGCCGCCGGCCTGATCGAGAGAGCGCCCATCGACGTCCGCGCGATCTCGCCATCTGCCTCGCCCTCGAAGAGGTTTGAGCGCCCAAGGAACTGGGCGACGAACGCGGTTCGCGGATGATGGTACACCTCTTCCGGTGTTCCCACCTGCTCTATCTTCCCGGCGTTCATTACCGCCAGACGATCGCAGAACGACAGCGCCTCCTCCTGGTCGTGGGTCACCAGAATCGCGTTCAGCCCCTGCTCCTTCAGCAGCGCCCGAACCTCGCGTCGCGTGGCGTCTCTGAGCGCGACATCCAGGTTCGAGAACGGCTCGTCCATCAGCAGGAGCTGAGGATCGGCGCCGAGCGCCCGTGCGATCGCAACTCGCTGCTGCTGCCCCCCCGACAGCTCGTCGGGCATGCGCTGGTCGACCCGGGTGAGTCCCACCATCCGCAGGAGCTCGGCGGCGCGTTTCTCGCGCAGCCGCGCCGGAGTGCCTCTCATGGCGAACATGACGTTCCGGAGTACCGAGAGATGGGGAAAGAGCGCATAGTCCTGAAACACGAAGCCCACATTCCGGCGTTCAGGAGGGAGCGAGACGACTTCCCGCTCGCGAATGAGTACTGTTCCGTTGTCCGGAGACTCGAACCCCGCGATCATGCGAAGGGTCGTCGTCTTCCCGCAGCCGCTCGGGCCCAGGAGACCGAAGATCTCGCCGGGTTCGACGCGGAAGCTCACCGAGTCCACGGCCGGATGCGTCATGCCGGCGAAGCGTCGCGTCATATCTCTCACTTCAAGTACGTGCATCTCATTCCTTTCCTTCGTGCCGGAGCAGCAGACCTACGAAGAGACTCGAGAACAGAACGATCGCCGCAGCGTACGGCGCGGCCTCAACATGCATCGCCTCGGATGTACGGCTGAACACGGCGACCGACAGCGTGACGTATCCGGTGGGTGCAAGCAGAAACGCGATCGGCAGCTCCTTCATCGCGATGACGAAGACGAGCCCCACTGACGCGAGTACCCCCCGACGGAGCAGCGGCAGGACCGTGCGGGCGAAGGCCGGCAAGGGCGACAACCCGAGTGACCGTGCCGCCTCCTCCAATCGCCGGGGCGCCTGCAGGAGCGCCGAGCGAATTGGTCCTATGGCGAGCGCGAGGAAGCTGATAACGTACGCTACGATCAGGAGCGGCAGGCTCTGATAGAGCGGACGCAACAGACGCAGCGAGAAGAAGACCATCGCGAGCGCGAGCGAGAGCGGCGGCAGCGCGTATCCCACGTAGACGAGTCGTTCTGCCGTGCGGGACAGCGGTGACGGGTGACGAACCCTGAGGTAGGCGATCGGAATCGCGACCAGGACGGTGCATATGGCGGCCGGTGCTGCGGCGCCCGCTGATGCGAGAAAGGCCTGACCCACGCGTCCGAGCTCCCCCCAGGGTGGACGAAGGCTGAGCCAGTAGGCGAGCATGCCGAAGGGGAGGCCAATGGCGCCCGCCGCGATCAGCGCAATGAAGACGAGCGCCGGGATCTTCCAGGCGCGAAGCCGGATCCGGCGCAGGCTGCGGGCGACTCCGGTGCCTGTCCGGGCGTACTTCGCGCTTCGCAGCAGGCGACCTTCGAGCAGGACCGGCACCATTGCGAGGGCAAGAAGCATGAGCGACAGCCAGGCCGCGTAGGTGCGGTCGAACGCCCCGGAGTACTGGGTGTAGATCGCGTAACTGAAGACTTCGTAGCGCATGAGCGCGATCGCGCCAAAGTCTCCGAGCACGTAGATCGCGACGATCAGCCAACCGGAGAAGAGCGCCGGAGCGAGATGGGGGAGGATGACCCGGTACAGGACCCCTCCGTGACCGTATCCCATGCTTCGTGCGCTCTCCTCAAGACTCGGGTCCATCCCGGCGAGCGCCGCACGGACGTTGAGGAAGACATAGGGGAAGCAGTAGAGGGTGAGCGCCGCCAGGGCACCCCAGTAGCCGGACGGGCGTGCGACCACGATGCCGAACACTCCGGCGAGGAACCCATGGTTTCCCCCAAGGCTCAGCAACGCGAACGCCATGACGTAGCCCGGGACCGAGAGCGGAAGCACCCCCAGGAAGGTCACGACGCGCGCCGCCGGAACATCGGTGCGGACTACCAGCCAGGCAAGAGGGAGCGCAATGAGCGTGGTCGCGCCTACCACGCCTCCGGTCAGAAGGAGCGTATTGCCCAACAGCTCGAGGTTGCGCCGCCGCAGCACGAGCGACGCGAGTGTCGCCGCATCTGCCTCCGTCGCTCGCACGACGAGATAGACGAGCGGGACGAGCATGACGACGGCGACTGCGGCCGGGGCAACGAGCAGGTACCACGGCGGGCGGTCGTGTTCCGCCGGCAGCGGTCGCGCTGCTGATAACGCGTCGGTCATTATCTACAGCAGCCCGGCTTCCCGCAGGAGCGAGAGCGTGCCCTCGAGATCCTCCAGGGCGTCCAGGTCGACCTGCGGACTCGAGTCGAGCAGCGTCTGAAAACTCTCGAGCCGCTCGTCGGGCTCGACATTGGCGAGCACCGGATACTCGTAGACCGTCCCGGTGAAGTAGGCCTGCGCCTCGCTCGAGAGCAGGAACTGCGCGAACTCGAGCGCTTCGTCGGTGCGACGGCTCGCGCTCAGAACGCCAATACCTGCTATGTTCACCAGGTTTCCGATATCGTCGTTCGAGAAGAAGCGCTGGGCGACCGGGTAGTCGGGATCGTTCGCAGTGAATCGGAGCAGGTAGTAGTTGTTCACCAGCGCGAAGTCGATCTCACCGGCGGCGATTGCCTCGACCTGCGTCGTGTTGTTCCGGTAGGCCTGGACATCGTTTGCCTGCATTGCGCGGAGCCAGTCGCCGGTGGCTTCATCGCCGTGCACGACGCGCATCGCGGTCACAAAAGCCTGGAACGAGCCGTTTGTCGGCGCCCAGCCGACCCGGCCGCGATACTCGGGAGCGACAAGATCGAACACGCTCTCCGGGTACTCCGCCTCGTCCACACGGCCGGGCGAGTAGGCGAGCACTCGGGCGCGGCCGCTTGTTGCGAGCCACTGGCCGGTGGTGCTGCGGTAGATGTCCGGCAGGTTGTCGTACAGGTGCTGCGGCAGCGGTGCGAGCAGGCCCGCCCCCGCGAGCGCCCCGAGCGCCCCGGCGTCCTGTGCCCAGAAGAGATCGGCCGGCGTGCGCGCACCCTCTTCGGCGAGCAGGACGGCGAGCTCCGCGGTGCCCGCGTAGCGGATGCTCACGCGGATTCCGGTCTCGGACTCGAACGACTCGACAAGGGGCGCCACGAGCGACTCACCACGGCCGGAGTATATCGTGAGCTCCCGCTGCACCGGCTCTGCGGCCCCTGGTTCCGCTCGTCCTGCCGCAAGAAGCGGCAGTGCGGCGAGAGTCAGCAGCATGAGCGTTGCAATCCGTCTTCGTAGAACAGGAGAAAACACCACGTATGGCCTCCTTACATGAGTGGTATTCTCATAATAGTAGTACCAGACACAAGCTTTGGCGTCAAGCGCAAAAAGTTAGATATTTAAAACAATTCCAGGCCGAGGCCCGAAATGCGGAGGTGCCGGCATCAAGACAAGACACTGGACACTTGTAGATACATTTAGTTACCTTCCGCTCAGCGGCAGGAGGAGAGTATGGCGAAGCACAGCCACGACGTGATCATCGTTGGGGGAGGCGCCGGCGGGTTGACGGCTGCCGTCGGGTGCGCGCAGCTTGGGATGAAGACCGCCCTCATCGACAAGGAGCGGCTTGGCGGGGACTGTCTGCACTACGGGTGCGTGCCGTCCAAGTCGTTGCTGAAGGCGGCTTCGGTCTATCGCTCGATGGCGGATGCCGGACGCTACGGGCTGCCGTCGGTCGAGCCGCCTCCGGTCGACCTGTCCGCGGTCAACGCGCGCGTCGCGAAGGTGATCGCTGCGATCGAGGTGCACGACTCACCGCAACGGTTCCGGTCGCTCGGGGCCGAGGTCTTCCTTGGCAGAGCGGAGTTCTCCTCACCGCACGAAGTCGTCATTGACGGCGAGACGCGGCTGTCCGCGCCGTCGGTGATCCTCGCGACCGGAAGCTCGCCGCGGGCGATCCCCTTCGAGGGTATAGAAGAGGCCGGGTATATCACCAACGTCGACGCCTTTTCGCTGCCCGCCCTGCCGCGGAGGATCGCGACCATCGGCGCCGGGCCAATCGGCGTCGAGCTCAGCCAGGCGTACCGGAGACTCGGCGCCGAGGTGACGATCCTCGACCTCGCGCCGCAGGTTCTGCCGCGCGAAGACCCGGACATGGCCGCTTTCGTCGAGGAGCGGCTCACCGCGGAGGGCGTATCGTTGCGGCTTGGGTCCACGGTCGCACGCGTCGAGCGCAGCGGATCGGTGAAGAAGATCCATGTCACGCGATCCGACGGCGTCGACGAGGTGCTCGAGGTGGACGAGATTCTGATGGCCGTTGGGCGTCAGGGGAACACGTCGGGGCTTGCCCTGGAGAACGCGGGCGTAACGGTCGAGAAGAGCTTCGTCGTAGCCGACGCGAAGCTGCGCACGAGTCAGCGTCACATTCTCGCGGTGGGCGACGTCAACGGACGGTACCAGTTCACGCATGTTGCCGGCGCCGAGGGAAGCCTCGCGGTACGCCGAATCGCGCTTCACGCGGGCGGAACGATGGACTACCGCGCCGTTCCCTGGTGCACGTATACCGATCCCGAGCTCGCGTCGGTCGGGTACAACGAAGCTTCAGCGAAGGCGGCGGGGATCGACTACGACACGATCGTGCAGCCGTTCGGCTCCACCGACCGGGCACAGGCGGAGGGCGAACCGGCGGGACGGATGAAGATCCTGCTCGACCGAAAGGGCCGTGTGATAGGGACGCAGATCGCCGGGTATCACGCGGGCGAGCTGCTCGTACCCTCGCTCTTCGCCGTAGGCAAGCGCTGGAAAGCCGGGGCAATCATGGGCCCCATCTACCCGTATCCCACCCTGTCCGAGCTCCACAGGAAGGCGGTGTCGACCCGGATGGCCCCACGCCTCTTCAATAACCGGGTGCGCCGGCTGTTGCGGCTACTCTTCCGCTACCGTGGAACGGCCGGGACGACCGAGGCATAGGAGAAGGACATGGCACAACGCTCAACCACCAGGATCATTCTGTTCGCAGTGCTGCTCGCCGGGCTCGTCACCGCAGGATTTCTGTTTGACGTGGGAATCCACCTGCGCGCCTTGCTCGCCTGGGTCCATGACCAGGGCGCCGTGGGAGTGCTCATCTTCGGTGCGGTCTACATCGCCGCGACCGTCCTCTTCGTCCCGGGTTCAATCCTCACGCTCGGCGCCGGGTTCATCTACGGCGTTGTGTGGGGTTCCATCTACATCTCGATCGCCTCGACGATAGGAGCGACGGCGGCCTTTCTCGTGGGCCGATACTTCGCGCGCGACTGGGTCGCCTCCAGGGTCGCGGGCAACGAGCGGTTCGCCGCGATCGACCGGGCGGTCGGGCGCGAAGGATGGAAGATCGTCGGGCTCACACGGCTGAGCCCCATCTTTCCCTTCAACCTCCTGAACTACGCGTACGGGCTGACGAAGGTGAGCCTGCGCGACTTCTTCTTCGCCTCATGGATCGCGATGTTCCCCGGAACCGTCATGTACGTCTACATTGGCTCGCTCGCCGGGAACCTCGCCACACTTGGCGCGCAGGAGCGCGCCCGAACACCGCTCGAGTGGGCGCTGTACGCGCTCGGGCTGGTGGCCACCGTTGCCGTGACGATCTTCGTAACCCGTCTCGCCCGCCGGGCGCTGGCCCGGGAAGTTGACCGTGTGGAGGACCCCGCCGCTCCGGTGAGGCCCGGGGTGTAGCCGTTCGCCCGGTACACCGCTACACTTGGCCGATGAAGCCACGAGTTGTCGTAACCGGCGCCTGCGGGCGCATCATTGAGCGCGTACTCCCCGGCCTGGCCGCGGAGTTTGATCTCACGCTCGTCGATATTCGGGACACCGATTTCAACGGCAATCCGGTCGAGGGCGTGCACAAGATCGATCTGCTCGACAACGACCGGACCGCATACCGTGATCTCTTCCGCGGGCATGAGGCCGTGATCCACTCCGGATTCGTGCGCTCGCCCAAGGGCGGGAGGGCAGGGACCGACGCAGGATCGGAGACCTTCTGGAACGAGTACGACAATGTCCGCATGGCCTACAACGTGATGCAGGCCTGCGTTGAGGCCAGCGTGCCTCGGGCGGTCATCGTAAGCTCGAACCACGCTGCCGACTTCTACGAGCCGCTGATCCACTCGAACGACGTCCTTGGTGTGACGCCGGAGATGGCCCCGTACTCGGACAACTACTACGGATGGGCGAAGATCAGCTACGAGGCGCTCGGGTTCCTGTTCGCGACCGGCAGGCAGAACGACGGTGTGCGCCTGGAGAACGTGCAGCTGCGGATTGGCGCGCCGCGCGATACGGATCTGGACGATATCGCCCCGGGTGAGATCACCCGGATGCGCCGGGCGCTCGGCGCGTACATCAGCACGCGAGATGAAGTACAGCTGTTCGTGAAGAGCGTCGCCGCGCGGGATATCACGAATGAGCACGGCATTCCCTTCCAGGTCTTCTACGGTATCAGCGCGAACAGCACCCGGTTCTGGGACATCTCCAATGCGAAGCGGGTCATCGGTTACGAGCCGCAGGACGATGCAGTCGTCGTGTTTCGCGATCAGATCGCCCGGATCACCGCGGGAGCGTAGATGCCGGTTCTCGTATCAGAGCTCAATCCGTTCGGCGGCCGGATCATCGACGACGCGCAACTGCCGGAGAGCGCGGAGCAGTTCGCCGCGGATCTCGACGAATCGCTCGACGCGTGGCAGTCCGAAGGAATCAAGGTCGTGTGGCTGCAGCTGCCAATCGCGCGCTCGTCTCTTGTGCCGGCAGCTGTCGCCGCCGGATTCGTCTACCATCACGCCACCGAGCACTGGCTGCAACTGACCGTTACCCTCGAGCAGGGCTCATATGTGCCTCCCTTCGCTACCCACTATGTGGGAGCCGGCGGCGTGGTGATCGACGATCAGCGGCGTCTGCTCGTGATCCAGGAACGGCACCACCGGCGTCGCCACTACAAGCTGCCCGGAGGAGCGCTCCAGCCCGGGGAACACCTTGTTCACGCGGTGGTGCGGGAGGTGAGGGAAGAGACCGGAATCCACACCGAATTCCTCTCACTCGTGTGTCTTCGACATTGGCACGGGTACCGGCACGGGAAGTCGGACATCTACTTCGTCACGCGCCTGCGCCCGCTGACCCACGACATCACGCTCGATCCGCATGAGATAGCCGAGTGCTTCTGGATGCCGGTCGACGAGTACCTTACCCACCCGGACACGCACGACTTCAACCGTAGGATCGTCGCCGCGGCGCTCGATGTGGAACGGACCGAGCGAGCCGGCTTCCCGGTGCTGCGGTCCGAAACGCTTCCTGACTACGGAACGCCGGAGACGCACGAGCTCTTCTTCCCTCAGTCGGGCGACCCTCGCTCGTGAGTCGGCGTGGCGTCGAAGGCAGGTTCGTACACCTTCAGCATTTCGCTCTTCCCCTTGACGCTCGCGGCGAAACCCTTGCGCCAGCTGAACAGCGATCTGGTGGCTTTGTACGTCTGTTCGGAGACGAGTACGGAGGTTCCCGCCGTCTTGTTCAGAGCCTCGATGCGCGATGCGGTGTTCACCGTGTCGCCGATCGCCGTAAACTCGCGCTTCTTGGGGAAACCGAGCTCCCCCATGATGACCGGACCGCTGTGGAGCCCGATGCCGATCTCGAATACGTGGTGGTACCGATCGCCGAGGAAACGGTTGAAGCGGCCGAGCTCGCGCAGCATCGCCGCGGACGCCCGCACTGCGAGAACCTCATGGGGCTCGCTCACGCTCCGGTCAAGGCCGAATATCGCCATGATGCCGTCGCCCATGTACTTGTCGATGTAGCCGCCGTGCGCATCGATCGCCGCGCAGATCGCATCGAAGTAGCGGTTGAGGATGTGGATCACGTCGTAGGGCAGGGCGTGCTCTGAAAATTCCGTAAATGATCGGATGTCGGCGAAGAGCACGGTCGCCTCGACCTCCCGGCCGACGGCCCCGCTGCTGCCGCGGCCCTGCTGGATCGCCTCTGAGACGTCGAGCTCGTCGAGTACGAGGCGCCGCAGCACCAGGTCGCCGGTCGTCGTCGTCTGGCAGGCGAGGCGGACGTCTGGGGAGAATCCCTTGACAGTCGCAAGGCGGGTTTCTCGCGCGTTTCGCGGACGGCAATGCTCGAGTCCCTCTTTCACGAGCACGCGGCAGGTCGAGCATCGGGCCCGGCCGCCGCAGACATGCATGTGGTCGATTCCGGCCGAAAGCGACGCCTGGAGAAGCGGGATGTCCGACGACGACTCGACCTTCTTGTCGCCCTCGAAGTCGAGCGTCACGGGTACGACCTCCGAGTCGCCATGCTCATCAATGGCCCCTGCGAATACCGGTTCCGGCGGTTCCGGGTGGACGAACCGTTCGAGGTACCGGATCGACAGGTTGCCGATTTCCTCAACGCTCGTCTCTCCCTCGGGCCCTCCGCAGGAGCCGTTTGCGCAGAAGTACGCCGAATTGTATCGGCTGCACTGGTCGTAGAGTGGGCAGGTCACGCAGTTGCAGCCGCGGCGAGTGATCTCTTTCCTGCTCTTTCCGCCGGCGCAGTAAAGCGCCTCTCCCATGACTCCCGGGTAGCTCGGACAGGTCCCGCAGTTGCGTCCGCAGATAAGCATGTTCGTGAGGTTCATGGCGATCGTCGGATGCGCAGCGCCTGTGCGCATCCGTTCCTTGCCGAGCATGGGGGCTCGCATCCGATCCTTGAGCGCCTTTGGAATCAGATCAAGCATCGCTATCGCCAGTTTCATCGCGGAGTCATCCTCCCGCCGCCAGCATACCGGAGAGCCGCCGTCGGGTGCAAGAAGATGGTTGTTTCTGCAAGTAACATGAGCCGGAAATCCGACGGCGGGTCCACAGTGGGTTCGGTTGCTTGATCGGTCCACACTGCAAGCATATATTCTACGATTGTGACACATCGATCCGCCGGATGCCTGCAACGTTCCTACAAGAAGAAGCCGCGGCGCCCGGGCTCGGCCTCGCACGAGCATCTGCGTCCAAGACCCTCGACGAAACCGCGCGTACGGGGCCTCGAGCACATCACAGATACCTGTCCCGGGTACAATCTAGGCAAGGCATACAAGCGAGTCACGCGCGAGTTCGAGAAGGAGTTCCGCTCGAGCGATCTCACGCTCGCGCAGTTCGCCCTGCTCGTGAACATCGGTCGCGATGAGCCGGCCTCCGGGTCGGACGTAGCTCTCCGGCTCGGGTCGGATCTCAGCACCGTCTCACGGACGATCGAGCTGCTCGTGACCCGTGGCTTCGTGGCCCAGGAACGCGGCGAGGATCGTCGCGTCCGGCTGTACCGGCTGACCGCAGAGGGACGCGCGGCGCTGGCCGAGGCGATCCCGAAGTGGCGGCGGGCACGGTACCAGGTGCTTTCCCGCCTCGACCATCGGTCGTGGCGCCGGACGTTGCGCCAGCTTCGGGCGCTTGCGTCCTGAACGGACCTGCCTTCGCCTTGCCGTACGCCGGCGACAGGACCGTACCAATGCACGGTAACGCCTCGTGGCATCGCCTCGTCTCATTGATGTATTCATCAAGGGTAACGCCGGGGCTTAGGATCACAGTCCGAGTGCGAGCGAGAGGGCCACGGCTCCCACCGATCCTGCGACCACCAGAAACGGGTGACGCGCGGTCAACGCCAGGATCACTGCGGCCGCGATCCCGATCAGTGACAGGTCGATCCGGCCGTCGACTGAGGTCAGACTCCCGGGGATCAGGAGGGCGCCGATCGCGGTGACGGGAACGAGCCGAAGGATCCTCATCTGCCGCCGGGACGGCGCGCGGCGACTGCGGGTGATGAGCGGAACGAGCCTTGGGACATAGGTGACGAGTGCCATACCCGCGATGATGAGAGTCACCTGCGTCATTCCGGGCTCCATCCCGGGCTGAATCCAAAGAGCACTGCGACCGCCGGAATAGAAACGAGAAGCGAGATACCCACCGGAACCCCAAGGCCCTGGAGTCCCCAGTTCACGAGTCCGGCGGCAAGCGCCGGTGCGAGACAGGGGGGGGACCTCCGCAGGACGGGCACGATAAGAGCCACGAACATCGCGTAGAGGGCGATTCCCATCGCGCGCTCGAGTGACGGCGGAAGCAGTCCGCCAATCAGGTAGCCAACCACCGTTCCCCCAACCCAGCCTGTGTAGGCGAGGAGCTCGGTGACGAGGAGATCGGTGTCGCCGATGGCTCCCGGTTGCGACGCGGTGGCGGCGAACACCTCGTCGGTTATGCCGAAGGCAAGAATCGGTCGCGGAACCCGCGACCCATGGATGCGCTCCCGAAGCGCCAGAGACATGACGAGGTGGCGAAGATTGAGAACCAGCGTGGCAAGGGTTACCGCGATCGCGCCCGCCCCCTGCGCGAGGAGCGACAGGGCCATGAACTGGCTGGCCCCGGCAAACACGAATACGGAGAACCCGGCCGTCGCGACGGCCGGAAGCCCCATTGCGCGTCCGCCGGCTCCGAAGGCGATCGCGATGAAAAAGTAGCCGAACAGGATCGTCAGTCCGACTCCAACCGGCCCCCGCGTGGATCGCATCTACCGCACCCGACCGCCGCGGGCGCGCACCAGTCGTTCCACGAGCTCATCAACCGCCGCGTCATCATCATCTCCGGCGAGTCGGTTCGGTTTGACCGCACCACAGCCGGTGCACCGGTGCAGCACCCGCAGCTCCCCGTCCGTCGCGGCCCACAGCGCGATCGGCTCCATGGGAGCCCGGCACAGCGAGCTGCGGTCCCCCGGATGGATGTCGACGTGCGCGCTCCACAGACAGAAGGGGCAATGGTTGCGCTGACTCGTGCCGAACGCGAGCTCCGGGACGACCCGACCGCAGTGGATGCAGGGAAACCCGGCATTGGCCCGCCCGGCGGAGTCAGGATCCCAGGCGGGTCGTTCGCTGCGTGAACCACGAGTCCCTCGTTTTGGTCTGCTCATCCGCCTCTGCTCCTGCGTCGCATTCTCGATGCCCGTGCGACCCGGCGAGCCGTCAGTCGATCCTGCTTCTCCCGGCGCTCGGCGGAGACCTGATGCTCCTTCTGCAGCTCGAGGTAGCTCAGGTACCGTTCCCGGGTGATGCGGCCGGATCGCACCGCCGCGCGGACGGCGCACCCCGGCTCGTCCTCGTGCCTGCAGTCGGAGAATCGGCAGTCGGCGGCTATCTCGTCGATCTCCGCGAACGCCGCCCCAAGCCGGTCGGTCGCGTCGGCTTCCGCCCAGAGCTGGACCTCACGGATGCCCGGCGTATCGATAAGGAGTCCGCCCTCAGGCAGCGCGTACACGCGTCGCCCGGTGGTCGTGTGACGACCCCTGCCGTCGATCTCACGGACGCTCGAGGTTCGGATTGCCAGTCCGGTGAGCCTGTTGATGAGCGTTGATTTGCCGCTCCCGGAGGATCCTACGAGGACCGCGGTCGCGCCGCGCGGTATCCGCCGGTGAATGCTCTCGACTCCCTCGCCCGTGCGCGCCGACACCATGCACACGTCGATCCCCGGCAGTTCGGCCTCAATCGCCCTTCTCACGGCGGCCGCGTCTCGAATCAGGTCGCACTTGTTCAGCACCACGAGCGGGTGAACTCGCGGGTCGAGCGTGGCGACAAACCGCTCGATCCTCCGCACGCTGAAGTCCCTGAGCTCGGTGCGCGCGGAGGCCTCCCGGGCGGCTGCAGGCGGAGCGGTCGTCACGATGAGTGCGAGATCGACGTTCGCGCATACCACCTGCGCCGACGTGCGTCGTCCGGCCTCCATTCGCGCGAAGGCCGACCGGCGGGGCGCGATCGCCCGCACCGTCGTGCGGTGTTCGCAGTCGAGTGCGACGTAGTCACCCACCGCGGGCACCGGCTGTGAGCCGAGTCCGATGAGGTAGGCGAGGCGGCCGGAAGGTCGCGCGAGGGTGATCCCCCGCGGTGAGACGACCTCGAGAATGGGCCCGTCCTGCGCGACGACACGGCCGAGCATGGCGTCGGCCCCGCCTATGTCCTCCATCTCGTCGATGTGAGGGTCACACGTGATGTCGTTCCAGTCGAGTTTCATTGGGCGATCAGAGTGCCAAAGCTACCACCTCGGACGGGCTTGAGCAAGGCCGGCCGTGTCTGCATCATGAGGTATGACATGTGGCGATGGGCATGCGGAGGGGCGGGCCAGGGAGCGTTACGCCTACACCGCCTGCTACTGCGAGGAGAATATCTGGCACCTCGCGCGGCAGCGGATGGGCGAGCGCAGCGACCGCGGGGCCGTCGTGATGATCTCGAATCCGGCCCGGCGGGTCGCGCTCGCAGCGCAGAGGAGCGGCCATGGCGAGCTTCGCCTGACCGTCTGGGACTACCACGTCGTCTATGTGGAGGCCGGCGAAGTGTACGATCTTGACAGCACGCTCGCTCCGCCGGCTCAGGTACGGGCCTACGTCGCCGCGACCTTTCCCGCGGTCCACGCCGTACCCGGCCGCCCGTACCGTCCGGTCTTCTCCGTGCTCTCAGCCGAATCGTACCTCGAGGTGTTCAGTTCCAACCGCGAGCACATGCGTGATGCCGACGGGCGCTACCTCTCGCCGCCACCGCCATGGCCGCCCATATATCGCCCGGAGCGCGGGAACACGCTCTTCGCGCTGGTGGACGGGAAGCACGAGGCGGTTTCCTATGTCGGGAGTCGGTTCCCGGGCTGATTCATCCGCCTGGTCTCGCACTCAGGGCAGCCCGGGCGTCGGGTAATCCGGTCGCGGACCGCCGCACGCCACTCGTGCCCTTTCGAGCAGACCCACCACACCACGCGTTTGGAGACCGTCGAGACGTCGTGGGGAGTGAGCTCGCCGTTTCGCTCCCTGTGCCACTGTCGCGAGAGACCCCGCTCGTTGACCGCCAGTGAGCGTTCTTTCGTCACGCGCCGGCCGCTGCAGTAGGGACATCCTGTCCCCAGGTGTGAGCGGCTGTTGATCGTCGCCCGCCACTGGTGTCCGTGCGGACAGCGCCACCATACCCTGTGCGCCGCCGCCGGAAAGACCGTTTCCGGCTTCAGGGGCCGGTTCCTCGTGGGGTGCCACTCAGCGGCCAGATCCGGGCGCAGCGCCGCGAGGTTGTTATCCTCCCCCAGGCGCCGGTGGGCACAGTAGGGACATCCCTTGCCCGACGTTCGCTCGTGCACCGGAGCCTGCCACTCGTGTCCCTTCCTGCATCGCCACCAGACGCGCTTCTTGGAGCCACGCGTGACGTCACGGGGCGTCAGCTCCCCGTTCCGCTCAGGATGCCACTCCCGCGCGACCCGCGGGAAGAGCTTCCGCAGCGAGTTATCGCGGTCCACCTTCTTGTTGCTGCAGTAGGGGCATCCGTTGCCTCCGAGCGTTCGGCTGTAGACCGGAGCCTGCCATTCATGCCCATGGGCGCATCGCCACCAGACGGTCCTGCCGGAAGCTCGGGCAATGTCGCGTGCCGTCAGGCCGCCGTTCTTCGTCGGGTGCCATTCGCGCGCGATCGCACGATGACGTGCGGCAAGCGACTGGGGAGTTCTCGTGGCTCGGACCATACCCTGTGGTACCAGCTTTTACCCGTTCTGTCGAGGACCGGCGTGGCTACGTCGTGAGAACGACTTTGCCCAGGTTCTTCCGTTCTTCGAGCATGCGGTGCGCCTCGCCGGCCTCTTCGAACGGTACTTCGGCTGCGATGACCGGCCGCAGATCACCGCGGGCCCAGCCCGTGATGATCGCGTCTCCCACGTCGCGCAGCCGGTCGATTTCGCTCCACAGATGTCCCAGGTTGAGCCCCGCGACCGACCAGTTGCGGTTGAGAAGCGTGAGGAAGCCTGGTCGCGGCATTGCGAGCAACGAGCGCAGGGTCCTCACGAGCGAACGGCGACCGCCACGAACCGGCTCGCTCAGGCCGAATGCGACGAGACGTCCGAGCGGCGCGAGGACTTTGAGGTCGAGCGCGAGGTTTCTGCCGCCCACCGGGTCGATGATTACGTGGACCCCCTCTCCGTCGGTCGCGGTGGTGACTCGTTCGACCCAGTCCTCGGTCCGGTAGTCAATGAGGTGCTCCACGCCAAGGAGTCTCAGCTGGTCGTGTTTCCATGCCGACGCGGTACCGAAAATGGTGGCCCCGATCGCCCTGCTGAGCTGGATCGCGGCGATCCCGACACCGCCCCCGGCGTTGTGAACGAGGACCCGTTCGCCCGCCACCAGATTCCCGAATCGCTCCACGGCAAGCGCGGCCGTGAAGTAGTTCACCGGCAGCGCCGCTGCCTCCGCGAAGCTCATCTCGTCGGGGATCGCAAAGACCTGGTTCACCGGGACGCAGACGCGGGTCGCGTACCCTCCGAACCGTGTGAGCGCGAGCACTCGTGTCCCCTCCGGCAGGCCTGCATCCTCGCCAACCTCCGGTCCCGTCCCGGCGATGGTGCCCGCGATCTCGTAGCCCACGACGCAGGGGATGGGCGGGGCGTCGGGGTACATGCCCATTCGAGCGAGTACGTCGGCGAAGTTGACCCCCGCCGCGTGTACGTCAATTGCGGCTTCGCCCGGCCCGGGGCCTGGGTCGTCGGCTTCCCGGACTTCGAGTACCTCGGGTCTGCCTGCTTTCGTGATCCAGATCTGTTTCATTGTTCCATCATACGGTATATTTGCGGCTCATTCACATGAGTACACGACGTCGGCACCCTCTCGTTGCATCACTTCTCGAAGCCCGCGGCAATCCACGCGCCTGCATGTACACCGAGCCCATGTGGGGTATACCGTTCAACCTCTACGCGCCGTTCGCGTCGGTGTACATGCTCGCGCTCGGGGTGAGCGAGCGGTCGATCGGGCTGATCGCGACGGTGGGTCTCGCGCTCCAGATCATCACCTCCATCCTCGGCGGACCAATCACCGACAAGCTTGGTCGTAAGCGCGCGACGCTCATCTTCGACATCCTTTCGTGGAGCATACCGACGCTGCTCTGGACGCTCGCGCGCAGCGAAACGTGGTTCTATCTGGCCGCGATCGTCAACTCCATGCTGCGGATCACGATGACCTCGTGGACCTGCCTCTTCATCGAGGACGCGCCGAAGCATCGCGTCGTGCATTTCTGGACATGGGTCCATATCGCCGGCATCGTCGCCGGCGTCGTCTCGCCGCTTGCCGGCCTCCTGATCGACCGGTTCGAGCTCATCCCCATGATGCGGATCTTCTACTTCATCACCTTTGTGTCCATGACGTCGAAGTTCGTGATCCTCAACATCTACGCGACCGAGACGAGCCAGGGCGAGATACGGCTGCGGGAGACGGCGAACGACTCGATCCTCTCGCTCGCCGGTGAACTGATTCGCGACGTGCCGCGCATCTTCCGGTCGCGGGGGACGCTCGTTGCGATCATCCTGCTCGCCGTGCATGCGATCTATATCACGATCCGGGGCACCTTCTTCGCCGTCCTGCTCGCCGAGGGGCTCTCGTTCACCGCCGCGGAGATCGGCCTCTTCCCGGCGCTGCGATCGATCATCATCCTCGCCGTGTTCTTCTTCGTCGTGCCGCGTCTCGATCAGGAGCGCCACGTCGGGTACCTGCTGCTCGGTCTCGTGACCACGATCGCTTCGCTCGTGATCCTCGTGCTCGCGCCCGTCCGCGGGATCGGGGTCGTCGCGCTCGCCACGGTCGTCGAAGCGTTGGGCGCGGGGCTCCTCGCTCCCTATCTCGAAGGCTTCGTGACCGCCATCGTCGACCCCCACCATCGCGCACGCATCCTTGCGGTCGCCAATACCTTCGTCCTCGCGATCGCTTCACCTTTCGGCTGGATCGCCGGCATGCTGAGCGAGGCGGCGAAAGGGCTCCCCTTCGTCCTCGCGGCGTTGGTCCTCGTGATCGGCTCGGTGATAGCCGTCGCGCTCAATCCTGAGCGGCGAGGCGGAACGCAGGCGCCGGGGTGACGTTTCGGGCGATGTGATGGCGCCGGGCTTTGCAGGGTATGCCTCCGAAACTGGATCGTTCTGGTCTACTCCTGTGACCCTGATCGGGTTGGCGAAATGGGATCGACTCAACTCGAACTGATCGACCTACTGGGCAAACATTCGATCAGAACGTACGATGTACCTGGGAGACGATGGATGGACAAGGCAGAATTGCGGAGCCGGACTCAGGGAAGTGTAGTGCGACTACCTCCGGGTCATCTTTTCCCCGTCACCTTGATCACGTGATACCCGAACTGCGTACGGACCGGGTCGCTCAGGGAGCCTACGCCGAGCTTCCGGCAGGCGGTCTCGAACTCCTTGACCATCTTGCCGGGGCCGAACCAGCCGAGGTCGCCGCCGCTTGATTTGCTGGGGCAGGTCGAGTACCGGCGGGCCAGGTCCTCGAACC
>SKZO01000090.1 GCA_007127335.1 Spirochaetales bacterium
ACCCCCTCGGCGGCGAGGTGGTCGAGGTAGGGGGTCTCCACCGTGGGATGCCCGGCGACACCCAGGCAGTCGCTTCGCCACTGGTCGGTGAAGATGAGCAGGAAGTTGGGGCGGCGTTGGGGTTCCATGGGGCCTCCGCGGGTCCGGCGTCATGACGCCGGGTAGTGCCGCGATGATACCACGAGCGGCCGATGCGGCTACATCCTGCGCAGGAGTATTTTCGCCGTCCGAACCAGGTACTCATAGTACTCCGGCCGGGAAATCGATTGTTCCGCAAGCTGCGGAGCGAGGAATCTGCGCATCTCGAAGACGAACCGGTCGTGCCCGCCGTCGAGCTCGGCGCATCGGGTTGCATAGAGATCCCTGAAAGCCTCAACGGCGATCCCGCGGTTGGACAGCTTGGTCTCCAGAACGTCCGTACGCAGCGGGACATCGTGCTGATCCAGCCACCCGAGGTCCCAGAGGTCGCGGTTCTTGATGCGGTTCGGGCGAAGGGCGATCGCGATCACCTTGTCGACCAGGATTTCGGACATGCTTTCGGTCGCGATGATCAGGCCCATCGTGCCCAGATCGACCCGGTACGGATTACGCAGCGCCATGGGTACCGGGTCAAGGGCCGACAGCGTCTGGACATCGATGTTGATACGCTGCAGCGGCAGGTCCCGGCGGCCAGGTCGCGTCGTGATGCGTACCTTCCACGTGCGGACGTCGCCTTCGGTTCTCTCCGGCGCATCCACGACAACCGGAAGGTCGTACTTCTCGTGTAGTTTCTCAGGAAGGATGACGCCGAGCTGGACAAGCTCCGACGTCAACTCGGCATCGGCCAGAGCCGTCGCGAAATCCAGATCCTCGCTCAAGCGCGGTGAGCCGTGGCACAGCCGTAGACACGTGCCGCCCATGAATACCAGGTTGCGCAGCAGATCTGCCTGGTTCATGATACGCAGGATCTCGTGATGGAGGATCTCCTTCTCAACGACAGGTCTCAGGATCGCGACTTCCGGTCGGTGCCGCAAGGCCGCTTCCACGAGGTCGTCAAACAAGCTCATGTACCACGCTCCAGTCGACCAGATCGAGCGAACGACGCGTTGATCGCATGTCCCTGAGCGCAAGCGGTATGCTCGCTCGCCACAACCGGCACCGTTCGTCGTAGCTCAACATACCGTGGAGACTCCGTGCCCGACGCGTCGTGTGCACGAACTCGACTTCGCCAAACCGCCCGCAATCAACGGTATGTGATCTTCCGGTCGACATCAGGGTCACCCAACCGAACGGTATCTGAGAGATGACTCCGGCGTCGCTCAGTGCGGTCTCGAGGCTGATGTAGTTGAGGTTGTCCGCCCGTAACCGTGCGGCGGCGTGGTAGAGCTCCAGGCCATGTTCGTAGTCGGCCTTCGGGTAGAGGTAGATTCCCTTGCACACCCGTTCGACCAGACCTGATCGGCTCGCTCGACTCAACAGTGCGTTCAGCGCCGCCTCGGTCAGATCCGGAAAGGCCGGCACGAAGTCCCGCGTCGCGAAAAGGTAGTGATCGGGGTCTGCGATCCGTTCGAGTATTGATCCAAGCCTCGCAATGCTCTGCATCGGCCGTCCTTTCTGCACACATTATAACAGTTTCTGTTATGATGTGTCGACCGCGCCTCATCGGCCTGCAGACACGGCGCCTCCTGGCGCAGGGCGTCACTGCCGGGGTTTCCACGATGATACCACGAGCGGGCTCTGGTATACTGGACGTATCATGGACGCTCTGATCGCCGCCCGGACTGCGCTGCCGCTTCTGCCCGACGACTGTGTCCGCACGACCGCCGCGGTGGAGGCGCTCGTGGAATCGCTGGCAACGGCCGGCGCGTCCGCGCGGCGGCTGACGCTCGTGTGCGCCCCAACCGGATACGGGAAGTCGACCGCGCTCGCCGCCGCGGTCGAGCGGGCGGGCCGCGAGCCGGCCTATGCCCGCGTCGGCGAGCAGGAGAACGAAGGAACGCGGTTCTGGGGGTACGTGGCCGCAGCGCTCGCCGCGCGGTACGGCGGACTCGGCGAACGCAGCGCGGAGCTTCTCTCCCACGCCGCCCTGGCCGGCATCATGGGTGGCCAGCCGGACGCCGCGCACGAGTCGTTCGTGATCAGCCTCCTGAACGAGTGCGCCGACTACGGCGATTCGGTCGTCATCGCGATAGACGACTTTCACGAGATCACCGCCGGCGAGGTCGTGGGCGGGTTCGGCGGTTTCCTGCGCGAGGCCCCGCCGAACGTCCACACGGTGCTCCTCACCAGGCACGAGCCAGACCTTGACCTGCACCGGTTGCGTTCCCGCGGGGAGCTCTCTGAGATAGGTCCGCGGGAGCTCGCCTTCACCGCCGACCAGTGCCGGGAGTTCGTCTCGCGGCAGCCCGGCGGTTACCCCTCGCAGGCTGAAGCGCTTCGTCTGCGCGATCTGACCGACGGATGGCCGGCGGGACTTCGACTCGCGCTCCTCGCTCCGCAGGCCGTTCCGGCGGCGGTCAATGCCGCCGGTGACGCGGCCGCGGGTGACGCGGCGAGCACGCTGTCCGAGTTCCTCTCGTCCGAGATCCTCGCCGGGCAGCCGGAGAGCGTGCGGGAGTACCTGACCGCGACCTCGATTCTGCCGCTCCTGTCGGAAACCGTCTGCGCGAAGGTTGCCGCTCCCGCGGACGGCGTCACGCTCGCGAGCCTCGCGCGGCAGGGCATGTTCATCGTGCGGGAGGGGCCTCACGCTCCGTGGTACCGCTACGCCGCGCCGTTCGCCCGTATGCTTCGTCGCCGGTTGGACGACGAGCGCACGCCACGGCAGATCGCGGCGCTCCATCGCCGAGCCGCGCGCGCGTATGCAGACGAGGGTCTGTTCGCGGAGGCGCTCCATCACGCGTTCGAGGCCGCGGACACGAGATACGCCGCAGACCTGCTCGAGCAGCGGATGGCTGATCTCCTGAACAGCGACCGCAACGCCCACCTGACCGCGTACCTCGGGAGGATCCCGGACGAGCTCGTACGCGCGCGGCCGCATCTCGCCGCGGCAGCCGCCATGATGCTCGTAGTCTCCGGGCGGGGTGGGGAGGCGACCGGGCTGCTCGACCATATAGAAGAGAAGGCCGACGAGGCAGACGAAGGGGCCTCAGCCCCTTCGATCGTGCGGGGGGTCGCCGACGCGATACGCGGGCTCGCCGCGGTCTATGCCGGCGATCTCGAGCGCAGCGAAGCGTGCGGGCGTCGCGCGCTCGAGTATCTTCCGTTTGACGCGGTCGCGTGGCGAGCGGTGGCGGCGATGGTCGCGTCGGACGCCGAGTTTCTCAAGGGGCGAATCGACGTCGCCTCCGACGGATACTCGCGGGCGCTCGCGATGTGCCGGACTCATCGGCTGCACTTCCTGCTGATGATCGTCGCGCTGCGTGTGCTGCGTGCGATGCTCTATCTCGGACGCCTCGACGAGCTCGACCGCCTATCCGGAGAGTTTCTCTCCGAAAGTCGCCGGATTGGATTCGCCAACTCGGCTCACGAGGGGCAGATCCGCGGGTTCCAGGCCGCGCTCGCCGTGCTCCGGCACCGTCCTGACGCGGCGCGAGATCTCGCGCAGTGGTGCGCCGAGTCCGCCGAAAGCCACCGCTCGATGCTCGTGTTCGGGTTGACGAGGATGCGCCTTGCGGAGGCGTACTACGCGCTCGGGGAGCTCGATCGGATGCGCGCCGTGCTCGATGAGGCGTCCGAGCGTCTCGCTGCCCATCCGCTTCCAATCGTTGACAGCTTCCTCTTCGCGTGGCGCGTGCGGCTCGAGGTCACCGCCGCCGAGCAGGCCGGCCGCCGGCCGGACCGCGCGCTCGAGCTCACAGGGGAGCGAGGGCTCGACCCTGAGAGCCCCATCCGGGTGCTCGGCGAGCGGGAGCTCTTCGCGGCCGCCCGGGCGTACCGGCTTGCCGGTATGACCGACGAGGCGAAGCGGCTTCTCGAGCGCCTCCGCGACTTCTGCGACGGAGCGCGGATGACCATTGCCGCGATGGAGGCGCGCATACTCTGGAGCCTCACGGTCGACGAATCGGGCGACCGGCCAGCCGCCCTGTCCGCGCTTTCGACCGCAGTCGAACGGCTCGCGCCGCTCGGCGCCGTGGAGCCCTTCCTCGCGGAGGGCGCTCCGGTGAAGCGGTTGCTCGCCGCGCTCATCGGGACGCCCGCCGCACCGGCCGCCGCTACCGAGTTGCTCGCCCGGTTCGACGGTGCCGCGGACGCAGCGGAACCGCGTCGGTCTGAACCCCGCCTGCTCGAACCACTGAGCCGCCGCGAGCTGGAGGTCCTTCGGCTCGTCAGCGAAGGCAGATCGAACGCCGAGATCGCCGATGCGCTGTTCGTCTCCCTGAACACCGTGAAGTGGCACACGGGGAACATCTACCGCAAGCTCGACGTCGACGGCCGCACCGCGGCGGTCGCGTGCGCGCGGGACCTTGGACTGCTCGAGTAGCCCGCCATTCAAGCAAAACCATACCAATACCCATACCTCCGGGTGGTTCGAGCCCCGATGCG
>SKZO01000153.1 GCA_007127335.1 Spirochaetales bacterium
ATGAAGTGCCCGGAGGACAGGAGTCCAAGTGCATAGCTGAGCCGATCCTTCGGGGTCCCGGTCGCCACGAGCGCGCCGGCCGCGGTCACGCTCCCGGTGAAGAGTCCCTGACTGATCCGCAAGACGAGCACGGTCTCTGCGGTGCGGGCAACCGCCATGAGGAGCAGTATGATCGAGCCGAACAGCAGCGCCCGGAGCATCATCAGCTTCCGGCCAAGCCGGTCCGCAAGCAGTCCCCACACCGGCGCCACGAGCGCCATACTGAGCGCGGGGCCGCTTGCGAGGATGCCGGTCCACAGTCGCAGCCGGTCTGGCTCGGTCACCCCGAGTTCCTGGATGTAGAACGGGATGAAGGGGAGCGCGAAACCGAAGCCGGTGATGGAGAGTATCTGTGCTACCCACGCGGCGTAGAGGTTACGCCGCCACATCTGGATTCCTCATGCTGAGCTGCTATGCGGGCAGGGTACCTCATACGCGGAGGTGGCTCAACCCGGTCGCGGCCTCGGTCGCGGCTTCACGTGCCGAGCGAGTGCGGCGGTTCGCCCGTTCGCGGGTATGCCCATCGTTTCGTAACATGGTATTGCATACTAACATTATTAGTGTTAGTATGCGGATCTATGTTATCCGAAGATGATGCCAGGCTGCTGAGGGAGACATCTCAGTACCTTACGGATGTGCTCGGGACGACATTCTCCATGACCGGGTCGATGTTCGAGGATCGGCTCCCGCTGTACCTTCGGCAGCGGTACACGGTACTCACCGGTTCGTTGTCTGGGCGTTCGCTCGTGTGGGCGCTGAACGCGACGACGACGGACGATCCGCCGTCGGCCGTGGCCAAACAGATCCGCAGAATAGAGTCGGTTGCTGGATGCCCGGCGATTCTTGTCCGTAACGCCATGGCCTCGTATGAGCGTGATCGGTTGATCAAGCAACGAGTCTCTTTCCTTGTTCCGGGCAATCAGCTCTACCTTCTTCCTCTGGGAATTGACCTGCGGGAGCGCTTCAAGAGGCGGGAGAGCAGACCGGATCACATGGGACGGGCTACGCAACTCTTAGTACTATCGGCTCTCCTGGGGCAGCTTGGGCCGGTGTTGACTCAGGGTGCATGCGCAAAACGACTTGGCTACTCGACGATGACAATGTCCCGGTCGTTCTCTGAGATCGAGAGTCTCGGCATTTCTACTCTCGAGCGAGGGAAAGGGCGACGTACCGTGAACCTTCCGGAGGACCGTCTGAGACTTTGGAGGTCTGCGCTGCCGTACCTCCAGTCACCGGTTATCGAACGCGTGATCACGACACGACCTCCCGCTCAGTGCCTGGTAGCCGGTCAATCTGCACTCGCGAGTGCGACGATGCTGGCCGCGCCTTCACATCCTGTCGTCGCCATCTACAGCGCCGAGGCCAGAAGAAGGATGACAGCCGGCAACCTCGCTCCTGTGGGCGGACACCACGAGGCCACGCTGGAGGTTGAACTCTGGTGGTATGACCCCAGGTTGTTGTCTGAGCGTCGGGAGGTGGATCCACTATCGCTGTACCTTTCTCTGCGAGACAGCACTGATGATCGGGTTCAGACCGCTCTCGATGAACTGCTGAGGAGTCAGACGTGGTACACGGATTAGGCGTATTCCTCGAACACTTCGCCGGATACGAGTCGGAGTACACCCTGATCGGGGGCGTCGCGTGCATGATAGTCGTTGGCGATGCCGGCCTGGAGTTTCGTGCAACCAAGGACCTCGACATCGTGCTCTGCTGCCAGGCGCTGACGGACGACTTTGTGGAGGCTGTCTGGTCCTTCGTCCGGATGGGCCGGTATCAAGCACAGGAGACATCAGAAGGAGACTCCAGGTTCTATCGGTTTCACCGTCCGAACGATGTCGCTTACCCGTACATGCTCGAACTCTTCGCTCGGAAACCTGAGCAGGTGAAGCTCAGGGCCGATAGCCGGCTATCGCCGATACCGATCAGCGAGTCCGTGTCGAGTCTTTCGGCAATACTGCTCGACGACACCTACTACGAGTTTCTGATGTCGAACAGGCAGCGAATTGACAATGTCCCGATCGTATCCGCCGATTGTCTCGTCGCGTTGAAGGTGCGGGCCTGGCTTGACCTCCGCGCACGAAGGGATTCGGGCGAGAAGGTAGATAGCCGTGACATCAAGAAGCACAAGAACGACGTCTTCCGCATCGCCCAGATCCTGGACCCTTCAGCGACGGTGATCGCCCCAAAACAGATCTGCGACGATGTAGCAGCGTTCGTCTCCGGGGTCGCATCAGAGAAGCCGAATCTGAAAGACCTTGGGATTCGCGGCATCAGCTATGAGACAATCGTCTCGACGTTGGCAGAACGGTACAGGGCGTAGCGGTCATTGCAGAACGGAGGCCGCTCTCGCCGCGACCTGCGGACCTGAGGCAGGCGCCTCCGCTGATGGCGGCCCGGGCGTCTCGGTCCGCGCGGCCACCTACCGAACCCCGCAGCACAGCTGATATACCTTCGAACCCGCGACTTCCGGCAGGATGCGAGCATCCCGTCTGCGATTGACCTCACCCGCCGCGTCCGGTAGGTTGGCATTGCTGCTTGTCCGCATGGCCACGGGCTCGAGGGGGATGAGTGTTCTCGCTGGAAGATGAACGGTATCGCATCCGCCTCTCTGTTCTGGGCTATCAGTACGATGATCTGTCCCTGCACTTCTACGACCTGCAGTGGCTTCGCCTGCGGGCCGAAGTCGAGTCGGATCGCTTCTCGTTCGTGTGTGAAGACCCATCAGTCACGACAATCGAGCTGGAGAGGTACATCCGCTGGCTCGAGGCATGGACCATGGGAGCCGGCGATGGCGAGGAGATCTACCCGTTCTGGGACCAGACGCTGCGGTATCGTGCTGCACGCGAGGACGACGGCACCCTTTCGCTCACCGTTGTGCTCGCCCATGAGCTACTCGACGAGGACCGGGTGCCGGCCGATTGTCTTGCCGACCACGAGCTCAGATTGACATTCCCGCGCCTGGCGCCACAGATGTTCGAGCACCTCGCCGAACAGGCGCGAGAGACGCTCAGGCGATTCCCGGTTCGTGGATAGCCTCCAGAGGCGGTCCCTGCCGCATGGTTTCCGGGTCCCGTGCAAGGTAGAGTCGACCCTTCATCTCCGTGCGCCAGGCGAGAAGCCCGGCAAGTGAGGTGGGTTCCGAATAGGTCAGCGATTCATCGAGTCGGCGCACTGCGTGATCGAAGGTCAGAACCTCGAACCGATCAGGGTAGATGTCCACGACCCTGCTGTGGCGCAGTCCGTCGCGAGTCTCGGTGGCCGCGCCCGCGTGGACGAAATGTACGCCCAGTGCAACGGATATCGCGTTGCGATAGCAGTGTCCAAGGTGGTTGTGCCCGCTGAACCAGACGAGCACGTTCGGGTGGTTCCAGATGATCTTGGTGACCCGTCCGGGATTGTGGTTCTGACTGACGACCGCGTTTCCCAGGTGCGCGTGCAACTCCGGCATTGTCAGAAGGCCGCTTCCGATCGGGGGAGCATGCGCGATCACGAAAACGGGTCGGTTCGCCAACTCGTCGAGTTGTGCTGCGAACCAATCAAGCTGTTCGGCCTCGAAGACGATCTCGTGATGTGTTTCGCTGTTGCGGCGGAAGGAGGTCCCGCTGAGACCCACAACGCTCAAAGGGCCAAGATCCACCCTGAACCAGGGAGAGTCGCGCCGCGCCACCGTCAGAAAGGACCCGACGGCCTCTTCGTCGGTAGTGAACTCCGGGGCTTGCAGATCGGTATTGCCGATCACGCTGTACCACGGCACGGCAAGCCCGTCGAGCTTCCTGCCTGCGTGCCTTATCGCCGCCGACGTTCCCGTCGACGGACCGTATCCGGTCAGGTCGCCCACGACGAACACCGCAGTCGGTGCGAGACTGTTGATGTCTGCAACCACGTCGTCCCACCGATCGTCGGCTGGATATCCAATATGGGGGTCGCCCAGAACGGCGATCCGAAGTCGTTCGCTCATCCGACAAGTATAGCCTCTTGCTACCGCTTCGTGACTCCGGTCGCTACGATCAGGACCTGATGCCGGAGTCCCGCTGACGCCCAGAGCTCTGCCTTCGCGTTCGTGGGCCGCAACGTCGTCGATGATCTGCAGGCGGAGAGGCGCAGGAGGCGGTGATGACGGGCGCTCAGATTTACGATAAAATCAGGCAGAAAATATCGCGATTGGGGGAGGTGGGTGCGTGATCGGGATCGGGATGAAGACGAATCGGCGATGGATCGCCGGGGCTGCGGTGCTGTTTGTCGCGGTGGTGACGCTCGGCGGATGCCGGCAGATAGTCGGTTCGGGTGGTGGAGGCGGCACAACGGGAGTGCCGCTCGACGCCGGGATCGACGCTGTGTGGGCGAGATCCACGACCACGGGGAGCGGATCGTCGGTCTTCACGCAGGTTGCCGTCGCGGACGATGCCGTCTACGCGGTAGGGTATGTGGCCGACGATCAGCCGCTTTCGTTTGCAGACGGCGTCAGCGTTACCGGCACGAACGCCGGTGATGAACAATCCGGGTCGCGGAACAACAGCGTGATCGTCCGATACTCTGCCGCTGGCGATGCGAACTGGGCGCGCACGACTGAGGCGAGCCCGGAAGGCGGTTTGGCACAATTCGGCGGTGTGGCTCTCGTCGGCGGTGCCGTCTTTGCCGCCGGAGTGCAGGCTCCCGATGGTGAGTACCGGTACGGGCCGGAGGAGACGGCCTGGGCCGACGGTCCGTTCAGCGGGGGAAACGCGGTCATCGTTAGCTACGATGGTGACGGGACCGCTCTGTGGGCGCGGACGATGGAGGCGGCTCCGCAGGCCTCAGGTTATCAGGCGATCGCCGCCGGCGGCGCCGGGGTGGTTGCCGTAGGGTATCTGTTTGGTGAAGGCACGCACGACCTTGGGAACGGGGTGGCGGTGGCCGCCGTCAATAGCGGGGCGCCCTCCGCGCCGATCCAGAACGCTCTCATCGTTTCGTTTACGGCGCAGGGCGAACCGGCGTGGGCGAGGAGTGTCGCCGACGCGTCGGCCGGCACCAGGTTCTGGACGGTGGCCGTCGCTCCCGACGGCAGCGTCTACGCGGGGGGCAGCCAGGACGGTGACAATCTCGTGGACTACGGCTCTGGAGCGACGGCTGCCGGATCGACTTTCACGAACGGCGTTCTGGTCAAGTACGACGCGAACGGCAACCCGCAGTGGTCGGCAGTGACCGAGGCGAGCGTGGGAGCGATTGAAGCCGCCGCGAACGGCACCGTCATCGTCGCGGGCGGCAAGCAGGGATTACCCTACCTTGCCGCCTACGCACCGAGCGGCGCGAAGCTTTGGGAATCCGTGGCAACCGTCCCCGGCAGCGACTCACCGCCTCCGGGCGGGTTCAACGCAGTGGCCGTCGATCCGAACGGTCTCATCTTTGCCGTCGGCATCCACGCGGGCGACGCTCCGCGCGACTACGGCAACGGCGTCGTCGTCCAGGGCGCGCACGGTGAGCTGAAATCGAACGCGGTCTTCGTCGTCTTCGGCCCGGACGGTACGGCGCTTGCCGGGCTTGCCGGCGAAGGTCCTGCGGACGGCTCGAACCTCTTCACCGGAGTCGCTGCCACGACCTCGGGTGCTCTGTTCGCCGTCGGGCTGCAGGCAGCGGATCACGACTACAGTTACGGCCCCGACGCAACCACCTCGGGGGCGGACGACGCAAACAACGCGCTCGTAGTGCGGTACGATCTCACGGTGAAGTAGGCGACGGCCGAGACCCTCGCGGGCAAGATCCGCGATGAGATCGGTCAGGTTGAGCCGGGGGTCGAACGGCAGCACGATCGTGTTGAGATGCAGCGCGCCAGGCACGGTTGCCCGGCCGATCGATCTGATCGAGATGCCCTACCGGTCTTCGGTCGTCAAGTTCTTCGTTCCCTGGACGATGCTCTTCCCAGCCGCTTGAGCCAACAACCGCGAAGAGCACGGCCCCGAGTATCGCTTCGAACGACGGAACAAAGACCCCTTGGGGAGCCGCTCTCACGAAGCCGGATCGAGGACAAGGTTCACCACGATGACCGGAATGAGCGGCGCCTGGGCCATGTGCCGTCGGCTCGCTGGCCCGGCCCTTCGCGATCGCCAGCCTCGCCGTTGCCGCGGTCACATTCCAAGATCGAGTCATCTTCCCGATCCATCTTTGGACTACATGCTCAGGGAGTAGGGATCCTGCTCACGCTATGCTCGTATTCTGGGGGATAGATCGCTTCCAGCAGACGTGGCGAAGCGCCGGTCCGCCACGCTGGGAGATGTCTGATGACTACCTGGAAAGCGACGGCGGTGGCCTCCTCTGGATACTTGACCGAAGGATATACATAGTATATTGTTCCGGTGGGGGAGGTCGTGTATGCAGACGGTTGTCCAGAAGTGGGGAAACAGCCTCGGTATTCGCATTCCGTCACTCTACGTGAAGGAGTTCAACCTCAAGAGCGGGCACTCCGTTGAGATCACAGAGGAGGACGGAAAGATAGTCATTGTGCCCCGCCGGAAGGAACTGAAGGAGATGCTCTCACGCGTAACGGAGGAGAATACCCATTTGCCAGTTGAGACCGGTGGTTCTGTCGGTAGGGAAGATTGGTGATGTCACGCGGGTACGTGCCGGACCGTGGAGACATCGTCTGGCTGGACTTCAACCCGCACGCCGGACATGAACAGAAAGGGCGCAGGCCTGCACTGACCGTGTCCTACGGAGAGTACAACGGGAGAGTTGGGCTCGGACTGTTCTGTCCAATAACCAGCAAGGTCAAAGGCTACCCCTTCGAAGTCTCGGTAACCGGGAAGACCATCAATGGGTGCGTACTTGCCGATCAGGTCAAGAGTCTCGACTGGACCGCCCGAGACGTTGAGTACGTCGAGAAACTGGACGCCGAAAAGCTTGATGACGTGATCGACAACATAGTCGTTCTGATGAAGAAGTGAGGCATCAAACGGCAGCTAAATCTTTGTAATGAAACAAAAAGGAAGGATGCGGCGGAGAGGACTTGAACCTCCACGAGCGCAATGCCCACTAGCCCCTCAAGCTAGCGTGTCTACCAATTTCACCACCGCCGCAGGAAATCGGGTCTTGATTCGTGAAGCCGAAATATAGCAAAGGGGGGTCCCGTTGTCAACAAGGTCAGCGCGACTGTCAGCGCGACGAGCGCAACCGACCGGACCGCATCCGCTGCGGTCCGGTTCGGTCCGGGTGGTCAGTCGAAGAGCTTGCCGGCGATGCGGGAGGCGTGTTCGGCCTGGAAGCGAGCGGCCTCGAGCTCGTTCTCGTCCGGCATGCGGCTGCCGTCGGTGCCCGCGATGGTGGAGGCGCCGTAGGGGGTGACGCCGCTCACCGCGTCTATCTTGGAGTGCCCCTGGTAGGAGTAGGGCAGGCCGACGATCACGTAGCCCAGATGCATGAGCGTGATCTGGGTCGTGAGGATCGTTGTCTCCTGCCCGCCGTGCTGTGTCCCGGAACTCGACATGACCGTGGCGACCTTGCCGATCGTTGCCCCGTCGGTCCAGATCTTCCCGGCCTGGTCGAAGAAGTTCGGAACTGCCCGGGCATGTTGCCGTAACGCGTGGGTACGCCAAAGACCGCCGCGTCGGGCCAGCGCAGATCGTCCACGGTTGCCACCGGGACATCGGCGAACGCCTGCTGCGCCTCGTAGGCGCCAATCTGCTTGAGCGTCTCCTCCGGGATGACCTCCGGGATGCGCAGAAGCTTCACCTCCGCGCCGGCGCGCTCGGCGCCTTCGGCCGCGGCCTGCGCCATTTTGTGCATGTGTCCGTACGTTGAGTAGAAGAAAATCGCCGTTTTCATGATTCCTCCCCGGCCGGCGGCGGATACCGCTTCGCCGTGCCGAGCTTCTTGCAGAGTCGAGCGAGCTCAACGAGCTCGTCGGGCGTGAGCACCGACATCTCCGCGGTGATCGCCTCACGCATCCGTTCAAAGGCCGACCGGGCGACCGTTCGCCCGCGGTCGGTGAGCTCGAGGTAGACGCGCCGGCGATCGGTGTCGCAGCGCCGGCGTGCAACGAGCCCGAGGGCTTCCAGTCGATCCACGACGGAGGTGATGTTTCCTCGCGTCTTGAGGATCTTCCGGGCCACCTCGTGGTGCGTGAGACGACCCTTGTGCAGGAGCGCCTCGAGAACGCCGAACTGAGAGACGGACATCCCGGCCGGGAGGGGGGCGTGCCCCATGATCCGCCGCTCGATCGTATCGTTCGCTCGGGAGAGTTTGACGTATGCCGCCAGCGCCTCCCGGTACTGATGATCTGCATCCTTCATGCTTTCATCATGCCCGATGCGGAGTGTTTTGTACACCTCCGTATTGTTCATAACTAAACTATAAAGAAATAAACAAATCGTCAAGGGAATTCTGCCGCTCGCCACAGCCACTCGCGACGAACTTGACCTGCACCGTCAACATGAGTATCTCCTCGGAATGAATCCCTGGCACGACATCGACCCGGCGCGGATCTCGCCCGAGAGCTTCCTCGCCGTCATCGAAATACCCAAGGGCAGCAAGAAGAAGTACGAGCTGGACAAGGAGACCGGGCTCATCAAGCTCGACCGGATTCTGTTCACCTCCACCCACTATCCATCGAACTACGGGTTCATCCCGCGAACCTTTGCCGACGACAACGATCCGCTCGACGTGCTCGTCCTGTGCTCGGAGACGCTCGATCCGCTGACGATGGTCGAGTGCTATCCGATCGGGGTCGTCAAGATGGTCGACAACCGGGAGGTCGACGAGAAGATCATCGCGATTCCGTTTCGCGACCCGGTCTACTCCGGCTACCGCGACATCTCGACGCTGCCGCAGCACATCCTGACCGAGATCTCACACTTCTTTGAGGTCTACAAGGCGCTCGAACACTCGGATACCTCGGTGAAGATGATCGTCGACCGTGACAAGGCGCTCGAGATCATCGCCGGGAGCCTTCGGCGCTACGAAGAGGTCTTTCCTGAGAAACGCAAGGGCGCGACGAAGCTGAAACGCGCCTGAGGCGGTGCCGCCTCAGGCGCCCCCCTCCGGGCCTTCGCGCAGGGCCGCCCTGATCGCTGCCGCGAGAACTCTCGATGCACGTCCACGGTGGCTGAGGCGGTTCTTCTCTGCAGCCGGCAGGTCCGCGGCCGTGCAACCCAGCTCGGGCAGGTGGAAGACCGGATCGTAGCCAAAACCGCCGGTCGCAGCAGACGGACCGCGCGCGATCTCTCCCTCCCAGCTCTCCTGCGCGACTGTGAACCGATCGTTCGGCAGCAAGGCGACCATGCAGCAGACGAAGCGTGCGCGCCGGTTGTCAATCCGATCGAGAGCGCGCAGGAGTATCTCGTTTCGAGTTGGTGCGTCGAGCTCCGTCTTCCCGCCGTCCGGACTGCCGAAGCGAGCGGAGTAGATGCCGGGAGCACCGGAGAGCGCGTCGACACAGAGGCCCGAATCGTCGGCAACGACGATCGATGCCGGGCCGGTCCGATCATCGATCTGCTCCCGCAGGCGCGTGGCTTTCAACATCGCGTTGGAGAGAAACGAGTCGCCGGTTTCTTCAACGTCGAACGTGATGCCCAGCTCGTTGGGGGTCCTCACATCGTGATCCGCGAAGATTGACGCGAACTCCCGTGCTTTGTGACGGTTCATGGTGGCGATGAGCAACTGCATGCAGCAAGCCTACGTGGCATCCAGGAGTCTGGCAAGCCGCGCCCGGAAGCGTTCGTTCGTGAGCTCGCCGCGCGCCTTGAAGATGCTCGAGTCGACCGTGCCGCGTGCGATACCAAGAACCTGGGCGATCTGCCCGTGGGTGGGTCCGCTCGTAGCGCGGTCGAGCTCGGCGCGCGCGCGGCGGTAGCGTTCAGACCAGCGGGCCCGTTCCGCGAGGAGCAGCGGACGGTCCTCCCCGCCTGCACTGCGGAGATGAGCCTCTATGCAGCGGATCCTGAACCAGGCACGGTCGCGCTTCACGCGAAAACGCTCCTGTCTCCGCCGAACCTCGTGGGCCTGGTCGCGAAGCTCATGCCAACAGTCATCGAGCCATTGCCGATCGCAGCCGATCACCGATGCAAGACGTTCGCGCGCCTTTTCGTCGATCAGATCCCCCATCTTCAGGGTCAGGCAGAGAAGGCGCTGGGCCTCGCCGGGCGTGAGACGGTCCGTGGCCGCTCCTCCCGGGCGCAGGCGCAAGGCGCTCGGTCTGTGCGCCGGCATCGGGTCGGCCGGGTCGGGGCTCGCGCCGTCGGCGCCGCGGATGTCACGCGGTGGTCGAAATGGTGATCTGCGCCGCGGTGTGCGCGGTGAGACCGTCTGTTCCTGGTCCGCAGGCGCGTCCGGAAGTTCCGCCGGAAGCTCCGCCGGAAGCTCCGCCGGGCCCCTGCCCGTGATGTCGTAGGCGATCGCGCGATCGCATGCGGTTTCGAGCCGGATGCGGTCGGATGCCCGTTCCAGTGCGAAGGAACGCAGCTGGAAACGGAGCGTCGTGTGGAGATAGCTGTCAAAGGTCCTGCCGGTCGGCTGGTATCTGCGTATGAGGCCCTGTATGCGCGGATAGAAGCGCAGGAGGAACTCGGCTCCGTCCTCTTCGGAGAAGCCCGGTCGTCCCGCGGGATAGCGATACACGACCTCGGAGATCGCCTTCACCACCGCATCCAGCTCAGCCGTTCCACGCTGCGCGTCGAGCACCTGTTCGGTCATCGTTTTCAATTTTTCCCCCGAGGGGGAATAGCAAATGACGTGCCACTCAGACGCCCTTGGGGATCAATGTGGAGCCCTCACAGCCGAGCTCTGTTACATGCTGTTACGTTCCTCCGGTGGGGCCAGTGCCGCCTCGAGCCTCGCTCGCACGCGGTCGATCGCTTCGCTGAGCTCGAGTTCGGTCGTGAACCCCGCGGCTCGCCGGTGACCTCCTCCGTGAAAGGAGGCGGCGATCTCGCTGACGTCAAGGTCGTCGATCGACCGAAGGCTCCCTGACACCGTCGTTTCCGACTCGTACCGCACCAGTGCGGCGGCACGTACACCGGCGATGCCAAAGAGAAGCTGGTAGAGCGTGTCCGAATCCCGGCTCTCCCTCCCGTACCGGCGCAGGTCCTCCGCTGTCTCCCAGCTGATCACGCCTGCGCCGTCGCCAATGGGCTCGGCACGGTGAAGCAGGGCGCCAAGCAACTGGCGCGAGCCCAGGGTATGGCCCCCGGTCATCTGCGCATGGGCCTGCTTCGGCGATGCGCCGGCGGCAAGGAGGCGGGAGACCCCCGCCATCAGATCCGCTGCGCCGGATTCGACGTGGCGGAAGAACCCGGTGTCGGTCGCGATCCCGAACAGCAGCAGCTCGGCTTCGCGCGGCGTTATGTCGGCGTCAAAGCCTTCAATGATGAGCTGGGCGAGATAACAGGTCGCGGCAGCCGTCGGTACGAGAAATGAGGCGTCCGCGGATGCGTTCGTCGTCGCGTGGTGGTCGACGATCGCTACCGGGAGGCCCGCGATATCGTCCTCGAGCGCTCCGGTCCGTTCCGGTCCGCTGCAGTCGAGGATGATTGCCGCCGGTCGAACGGCGCGGTCCCGGTCGGACCTATCGAGGCGCGGGCGAAACTCGGACCGGTAGGAGCGGATTTCCCGTCGGTCGAACGGACCGGCGTTCAGGCAGTGGGCGCGCTTGCCAAGGACGCGTTCGAGAAATGAGGCGAGGGCGAGGGCGGCGGCAATGCAGTCTCCGTCGGGCTCCACGTGCCCGACGAGGAAGAATGTCTCGTACTCCTCGAGAAAGGCCCGGAGTTCGGGCGGCGGCTGTGGCGCGGACGGGAATGGGGCGTTCGGCATAGCCGGCAGGCTAGAACTGGAACTCGGGCGCTTCGAGGTCGAACCGGGCCTGGAGACCCTCCGTCTGGCCGAGCCTGCCCCACGAGAGGTGGTTCATGTTACGCTGGACGTAGAGCACGACGTGTGAGATCTCCGCATCGCGCCAGAAGATGTTGATGAAGGGAACGGCGAGGTCATCCGAGTAGACGAGGCGAGCCTTGGCCGTCGGCCCACCGAACCACTCGATCGGGAGATACGCTGTCGCGAGCATGAGCGAGTTCTGGCGCCGGTAGTCGATGCGATAGCCGAACGTCGTGGGATAGACCTTCTCAATGTAGAGCGTAGTGGCGTAGATGCTCGGTTCCTGCGTCGCCGCGATCATCGAGACGGCGAACACCATCACCAGGACGAGTGCAAGCTTTTTCACCGTGCCCTCCTGACTGAGAGTATATGTTGTGCGGTGCCTCGCTTCAAGCAATTCTTGTGAACTGTCACGAACCCTGCTCACGGCCGAGCGTGGCGAGCATGACGGCCTTGATCGTGTGTTTGCGGTTCTCCGCCTGATCAAAGACGCGGCTTGCCGGTCCCTCAAAGACCGCTTCGGTCACCTCTTCTCCCTTCACCGCGGGCAGGCAGTGGAGGAAGATGGCGTCGGGGTTGCCGGTGGCCGCCATGAGCCGGTCGTCAACCCGGTACGGTCGGAGGACCTGCTTTCGCTCTTCGGCCTCCGCCTCCTCGCCCATGGAGGTCCACACGTCGGTGTAGATCGCGTGCGCGTTGGCCACCGCGGCGGTCGGGTCGTCGGTGACCAGGATCCCTGCCCCCGTCTCGGTGGCGAGCTCCCGGCATCGCCCGACGAAGTCTTCCCGGGGCTGCAGCTGCGACGGCGCGCAGACCACGAAGTGCACGCCGGTCTTCGCGCATCCGATCATCAGCGAGTGCGCGACATTGTTCCGCCCGTCGCCCACGTAGGCGAGCCGCTTGCCGGGAAGCGAGCCAAAGCACTCCCTGATCGTCATGAGATCCGCGAGCACCTGCGTGGGATGGTAGAGGTCGGTGAGCCCGTTGTACACCGGCACGCCCGAGTACCGGGCGAGGTCCTCCACGGTCTGCTGACTGAACCCGCGGAACTCGATGCAGTCGAACATCCTCCCGAGTACCCGTGCGGTATCCGCGAGGTCCTCCTTGACCCCCAGGTGGATATCGTCGCCGGAGAGGAAGACCGGGTAGCCCCCCTCTTCGCCAAAGGCGGTCTCGAACGAGGCTCTGGTGCGGGTGGATCGCTTCTCGAAGATCATCGCGAGCGTGTAGCCTTCGAGCCGACGCCTTCTTCGTCCGTTGGCGCGTTCGTCCTTCAACTGGAGTGCGAGGTCCAGGAGGGACTCGATCTCTTCCCGGGAGTAATCCCACAGGGAGAGCAGTGATCGACCGGTGAAATGCGGCATAGACCACAGATTCTACCGAAGCCGCAAGGCTGCGGGAAGGGGGCCGACGCTATACTCCAGGCCGACGCGATACCGCTACGCGCTCTGCTTCACGGGAACGATCGTCGGCTTCTCCTCGTTCATGACGACGTCTCGGGTGATGGTCACCCGCTTCGGTCCCGGGATGGACGGGATCTCGAACATCAGGTCGATCATGAGCCCCTCGACGATCGCACGCAGTCCGCGGGCGCCGGTCTTGCGGACAATGGCGAGCTCGGCGATCGCGTCGACTGCCTCGTCCTCGAAGACGAGATCGACGTCGTCGAGCTTGAGCGCGCTCTGGTACTGGCGAAGGACGCTGTTCCTGGGCTCGCGAATAATGCGAACGAGGTCCTCCGCGGTGAGGTTGTGCAGGGTCACGTGGATCGGCAACCGGCCCACGAACTCCGGGATCAGCCCGAACTTGATCAGGTCGTCCGGATGGAGCTCGCGGAACAGCTCGTCAACGTCCTCCCTGCTCTTTGCCCGGACCTTTGCGCCGAATCCCATCGGGTGTTCGGCCACGCGCGACTCGATGATCTTCTCGAGTCCCACGAACGCCCCGCCGCAGATGAAGAGGATGTTCGCCGTGTCGATCTTGATCATCTCCTGGCTCGGATGCTTTCGCCCGCCCTGCGGCGGGACCGACGCGACCGTGCCCTCGATGATCTTCAGCAGCGCCTGCTGCACGCCTTCGCCAGAAACGTCGCGAGTGATCGAGACGTTCTCACTCTTGCGCGAGATCTTGTCTATCTCGTCTATGTAGACGATCCCGCGCTCGGCCGCGCTGATGTTGTTGCCGGCGGACTGGTAGAGTTTGAGCAGGATATTCTCGACGTCCTCGCCGACGTACCCGGCCTCGGTGAGGGTCGTGGCGTCGGCGATCGCGAAGGGCACCTTGAGCTTCCGCGCGAGCGTGCGCGCGAGCAGCGTCTTTCCCGTGCCGGTTGGGCCCACGAGCAGCACGTTCGACTTCTCGAGCTCGATGTCCTCGTCGAGTCGGCTCTTCTGCGTGATACGCTTGTAGTGGTTGTACACCGCAACCGAGAGGTACTTCTTCGCCTGCTCCTGGCCTATCACGTACTGGTCGAGGTATCCCTTGATCTCCTGCGGGCTTGGCACGTCGTCCATGAACTCGGAGGTCAGTACGTCGTCCTCTTCGTCGAGGATCTTCTTGCAGACGTTGACGCACTCGTCGCAGATGTACACGCCCGGCCCGGCAATCAGTCGGCGTGCGAAGTCGGCGCTCTTCCCGCAGAAAGAGCAGATCTTGGCGCTGTCGTTGCGGCTCTTACTCATTCGGTTCTCTGATGAAGACTCTGTCGACGACGCCGTACTCCACCGCCTCTTCGGCGGACATGAACCGGTCGCGCTCCATGTCGTGCTCGACCTGTTCTTCGCTCCTGCCCGTGTGCTTCGCGAAATAGGAGGTGAGCATCTTCTTCAGCCGCACGATCTCCCGTGCCTGAATGCCTATGTCGGTAGCCTGTCCCTGGACGCCGCCCCACGGCTGATGGATGAGCACGCGGGAGGAGGGCAGAGCGTAGCGCTTGCCGGGTGCGCCGGCGGCGAGGAGGATCGCTCCCATGCTCGCAGCCTGACCTATGCAGATCGTCACGACGTCGGGCTTGATGTACTGCATCGCGTCGTAGATCGCGAGTCCCGCGGTCACCGATCCGCCCGGCGAGTTGATGTAGAGGCTCACATCCTTCTCCGGGTCCTGGCTCTCTATGTAGAGCAGCTGGGCGATCACGGTGTCTGCGGACATGTCGTCTATGGGGCCGTCAAGGAAGACGATCCGGTCCTTGAGCAGGCGCGAGAAAACATCCCAGCGTTCCACCCCGAACCCGCTCTGTTCCTGGATGGTCGGGACGAAGACTGACTGTTCGGACGTTCGGTCGTGGAGATCGGGTTGGTAATCGTTCATGGGTTCCTCGCGCTCAAGTTATTCATTGCGTCCCATCAAGTCCAGAAAGCCCTGCTTCTCGCCCTTCTTGATTTTCGTCTCCTCCAGGAGTTTGTCGAAGAGCTTGCGCTCGCGTACCTCGCGACGGACGTAGTCCATCATATTCTGCTGTTCGTAGTACGCTTTCAGCTGTTCTACCGACGCTCCGCCTGATTCGGCCATCCGCGCGAGCTCAGCCTCAACCTCTTCGTCGGTGACGTCGACCCCTTCAGCCTCGAGCATCTTCTGGACGGCGAGCTGTGCCTGGACGCGCTTCGCCGCGCCCTCGCGCCACTCCTCGAGCAGGTTCTCCTTCGTGCGTCCCTGCGCCTGCAGCAGGCTGAGTACCTGTTCCTCGTTCGCACGGAACTGCTGTACGAAGTTGCGCCACGAGTTCTCGAGCTCGACCTGCACCATCGATTCGGGTACCGGGATCGTCGACTTCTCCACGATCTGCTGTACGAGCGCGTTCGTCTTGTGCTCGCGCAGCCGCCCTTCCACGGTGCGCTCGAGGCGCTCCCGGATGTCCTTCTTCAGGTCGTCGATCGTCTCGTACTCGTCGCTGATATCCTGCGCAAGGTCGTCGTCGACCTCAGGAAGCTGACGCTCCTTGATCGCCTTGACGGTGATCTTCAGTCGCTTCTTCTTCCCCGCGAGATCCTCGTCCTCGTGGTCGTCCGGGTACTCCTTGTCGACGGTTTTCTCCTCTCCCGTCGCCATCCCCAGGACGTCGTCGTCGATCTTGTAGACGTTGTACCCCGAGCCCTGCGTGAAGACGAAGTCCTCGCGCTTCGTGTCTTCGATCTCGTTGCCCTCGTCGTCGAGCTCACAGTAGTCGACGGTGACGATGTTCCCGGCCTCGACCGTACCGGACTCCTTGTCCATGACGACGGCGTTCTGTTCCTGAAGCGCGGTGAGCTCGCGTTTCTCGTCCTCGTCGGTGATCTTGACCTGCGGAACCTCGATCTCGAGTCCCTTGTACTCACCGATTTCGATGTTGGGGTAGACGTCGTAGACGACCGAGTAGGTCAGGTCTTTCTTGATGTCGAAGTCGATCTCGCCGTCGAGACTCGGTTGCGAGAAGGGCAGAGGTTTCTCCTCGATCTCCTCAAAGACGCCGCGCAGGCTCTCTTCGAGTACCTTCTGCGAGGCCTCGAACTTGATTGAGTCCCCGAACTTCCGTTCGAGCACCTCCGGCGGTACATGGCCCTTGCGAAAGCCCTTGATCTGGGCGGTCTTCGCATATTCGCCGAGCAGCGAGGTGTACTCGCCTTCGAGCGATTCCTGCGCCACGGTCACCGTGAGCCTGACGGCCGAATTGTCCAGATGTTCTACGTTCTTTTCTTTCACCAAAGGTCTGTCCTTGCCCTGGGATGGTAAGCAGATCGCGAAGGCGCCGCACGCGACGGCCCGAAGCACGTTTAGGATAGCGAAAAAAAAACGGCCTGGGAAGTCCAGGCCGTTCGCATTGCTGAGAGCGGGAGACCGGATTCGAACCGGCGACATCCACCTTGGCAAGGTGGAGCTCTACCACTGAGCTACTCCCGCAGGAATCACGCATCCCGATGTACACGGGAATGCGAGAGAAGGGACTTGAACCCTTACGCCCGAAGGCACCAGATCCTAAATCTGGCGCGTCTACCAATTCCGCCACTCTCGCTCCTGGCGCGCACTGGTTCAAGGCCACCTGAGCCGTGAAGGGTTCGAACCTTCGACCCGCAGATTAAGAGTCTGCTGCTCTACCAGCTGAGCTAACGGCCCCTCATACGCCCGGCAGGATTCGAACCTGCGACCTGCGGATTCGAAGTCCGACGCTCTATCCAGCTGAGCTACGGGCGCAGGTTTCGGTCATCGCCGACCGTAGGCAGTACCATACGGAAGACCGACCGAAAGGTCAATTGCCACGGCCCTGCCGACGGGTGCCCTGCCGAAGGGTGGATGACGGGACTTGAACCCGCAACAACCAGACCCACAATCTGGCGCTCTACCGATTGAACTACATCCACCACGATTTCGCCCTCCATTATACCGCCGTATTCCGGTCCACGACAAGGGGCCAACCTGCTATACTGTGGGTGTGTTGGAGATCGGGACGATGGTCATTCGGTACGTGGAGGCGGCGGTACTCGGACTGCTGGCCGTCTCGCTCGCGCTGCTCTTCCTGCGCCGCCGGCCGCCGGGACTGGTCTGGTACTCGGCGCTCACGATGGTCGTGCTCGCCGCGCACCTCCATCTCGAGCACGGCAGGTGGCAGCTCGTTCCGGTCTACCTTCTGACCTTCGTGTTCGCGTTCTGGCTTGCTCGTCCCGTCGGGGGAGGCTCCCGCTCAGCCCGGGGAACGCCGCGCTCCGCACGCGCGTACCGCGGGTTCGGCCTCGCGCTGCGGATCGTCCTCGTGATCGTCGCGGTCCCGGCGCTCCTGCTGCCCTTCGCAGCGCCCGTCTTCGTCGTCGAGGAGGGTGGCGGCCCGCACCCGGTGGGGTTCACGCGCATGCTGCTCGACGGCGCCGGGAGTACGCGCCACGTCGATGTCTGGTACCCGGCGAGCGGCGGCTCAGAGCTCGTTGCGCCCTTCTGGACTCGCGACGACCTGTCCGCCTACCGCCTGCCCGGCTGGCCTGCGCTCTTCGCGTCGCATCTCCCGCTCGTTCCCACACCCGCGAGGCTTCGCGCCCGGATCCTCGATGAGCCTCTTCCGCTCCTGGTCCTCATGCCGGGGTCCGACCGGCTTCCCGGCGACTTCCTCCACCTCGTGCTCGAGGCGGCGTCCCATGGATGGCTGGTCGCGGCCGCTCCTCCCGCCTCCGGCGACGAGTGGGTGTACCGGCTGATCGATGCGCTGTCGAGGCAGGAGACCGACGCCGCGCTCGCCGGGCGGATCGACGCGGACCGGCTTGCGGTCCTTTCGTCGGGGGCGTTCACGACGGACCTGGGGGTACCGACGCTGAGACTCGGGGAGGGCGCGCTTCTTGAAGCCGCGCTGCCCTCGTCGCGTTTCGCCGTCTTCTTCGCCGACGCCGAGATACCGGCGTCCGCGCTCACGATCCGTTACCTGATGGCACGGCCGGCCCGCCTTGTCGTGGGAAGCTCCGACGTCGCCCCTCACCGCCTCGACTCGGCCCTTCGAAACCTCGTCGGCACGATCCTCGCTGACGGCTCCTCGTCGGCGCCGGTTTTCTCCGCGCGCCCGCCGGACCAACAGATGCTGCTCGCCGGAACCGGAGGGGCGTCTATCCGCCAGCTCCCCGATCCGCGACGATGAGCACCGTCACGGTCCGCCATGGGACGGTCCGCCCGGCGAGTCGCGCGGCGAGCGCGCTCCGCAGCTTTTCGAACGCTGCCTCGCCGGCTGCGCGCCCGGCCGCCGCGGTGAGGACCGCGATGAGCGCCTCGCCGAGCCCTCCCCCGCGGTCCGGCGCGAGCCACAGCTCGAGCTGGTCTTTCGACACCTGTCGCCGCTCTTCGAGCTCGAGCCGGTCGCACGCGGTCACCCGCCAGCCCCCCGCCTCGAGCGCGCGCAGGAGATCCCCCTCGTCCCAGTTCACCTTCTCGTTCGCATGGTCGGAGAAGAGGCGCTCCTCGGCCTCGCGCAGCGCCTCCACGCCATCCAGGTCGTCGAGCAGCGCGCTGAGCCGCTGACCGTGCGCCGGGACCCGCTGCGCGGCGACGAGCCTCGAATCCGGCGATGAGAGCTCATGCGCACCGCCGGGGATGCCGTCGCGGGCAGCCGGGGACGCGAGTGCGTCGGCGAGGATGATACGCTCGTACTCGTGCGCACGCACCTCCTCGTGGGCCGCCGCCTCGAGTACCTCGCACTCGAGGACCACGGGCCGCTCGATCTCCGACAGTCGTGCGGCGTAATGGCGTGCCGCCTGGGCGCGCGCCGCATCGGGACTTGCCACGACGACGCGACCCTCCGGTGCGGCGCGCACGGCGTCCCACATGTGCAGCGTTGCCGAACGACCCGCGATGAGCACCCTGTGGTGTCGCGCCGCGCCGAGCGCCTCGCGAACGTGATCGCGAACATCCGCGGCCGCCGCCGAGCGATCCTCCCCGCTGCGGCGGATCCACTCGCTGATTCTCGCGTCGGCCCGGGGGCTGTAGCTGAGTATCTCGTCGGCCTCCTCACCAACGGCGAGCTCGAGTTGCAGCTCGCGGGTGCGGGCGACCCGCTCGGCGACCGCGGCCTCGTAGCCGGACCCGCTCGGCTGGTAGAAGAGTCGGCCCTGCAGCGCCGGCGGGAGGTAAGCCTGCGCGACCCAGTGATCGCGGTAGGCGTGCGGGTAGAGGTAGCCCTCCCCGTGCCCGAAGCCCTCCTTGTCGCGGTTCGCGTCACGAAGGTGGTTCGGGACTTCCCTCGTCGGTTCCTTCGCTACCGCGTCGAGCGCGTCAAAGTAGCCAAGAGCCGAATTCGACTTTGGGGCGGTAGCGAGGTAGAGCGCCGCATGGGCAAGGTGGAAGTTGCCCTCAGGGAGCCCGACGCGGTCGAATGCGGCCGCGGCCGCCTCCACCACCGCGAGTGCGTGCGGATCCGCGAGGCCCACGTCCTCGCTCGCGGAGATGAGCATCCGCCGCAGGACGTAGTGGGGTGCCTCGCCGCTGTGGATCATCTTCGCGAGCCAGTAGAGCGTTGCGTCCGGGTCGGAGCCGCGGATGCTCTTGATGAAGGCGCTTATGACGTCGAAGTGGTAGTCACCCTCCTTGTCGTAGAGCACCGCCCTCTGCTGGATGCTCTCCTCGGCGATCTCCCGCGTGATCCGGATCTCCGTCCCGGGCTCCGGCGGGTACCGCTCCGGCGTCGTTTCCACCGCGAGCTGCAGCGCGCCAAGGAGCGACCGCGCGTCGCCGTCGGCCACCGCGACCAGGTGGTCGAGGGCGTCCTCGTCGATCGACACCTCGAGGCGGCCGTAGCCGCGCGCCGGGTCGGTGATCGCCCGTTCGGCGATCGCGCGCAGATCGCCGTCCTCGAGCGTCTTGAGCTGGAAGATTCTGCTGCGCGAGACGAGCGCGCTGTTGACCTCGAAGAAGGGGTTCTGCGTCGTGGCGCCGATCAGGACAACGGTGCCGTTCTCGACCCACGGCAGCAGCGCGTCCTGCTGCGCCTTGTTCCAGCGGTGCACTTCGTCGACGAAGAGGATCGTCCGTCGACCGTGCAGTTGTGCGTGCTGCTTCGCCGTCTCGATCGCTTCGCGCACATCCTTGACGCCGGCGAGCACCGCGTTCAGGCTGACGAACCGGCTTTTCGTGGTATTGGCGATGACGCGGGCGAGGGTCGTCTTTCCGGTGCCCGGAGGGCCATAGAGAATAAGCGAAGAGATCATGTCCGCCTGTATCGCGCGGCGAAGCAGGCGTCCGCGGCCGAGAATGTGGTCCTGTCCGACGAACTCGTCGAGGGTACGCGGGCGCATACGCGCGGCAAGCGGTTCTGAGGACGGACTGTCGCCTTCGAAGAGGGCGTTCTCGCTCATGGGCAGATGATACCACGGTGCTGTCAAAGCGGCGACGGATGCAGTATTCTACCTGCGTGAGATCCCGTTCTCTGGTGATGGTGGTGCTCGCGATCGCGACGGCGCCGATCGCGGCCGAGCGAGCAGCCGCGCAACCTGTCGAGTGGTCCTCGTACCTGCCTGAAGAAACTCGCGCACGCCTCAGCGCGGCCGTGGCCGTGATCGAACGGACGCACGAGGAGGCGTCGCGGGCGAGGCGCGACCGGGAGGGGCTGCTCGAAGAGCTCTACGCGATCGCGCGGGAGGAGGCGCTCGGGCACGAGGAGTACGCCGACATGCTCCGTGAGCACGGGGTAGGCGAGCCTGCGCTCGCGGGTGCCGAGCGCGAGGCGCGCGAGACGATCGCGATCGTCTTCCGGGATGAGCCTCCGCTGCCCGGCACACCGCCGGCGGCCGCGGCGGGGGTCTGGCTGAGATCGCTCGCGGCGCGCGAGTTGTTCCCGGTTGACGAGCTCGAAGCGCTCGTGCGCAGCGTCGAGAGCGGGTATCTGTTCGAGGCGACTGCCGGCGACGCACGTGATCTTCTTGAATCGATCGCCGCGGTGGCCGGTGCTCCGTACGATCCGCCCGACGGGCTCAGTGACCGCGATCGTGCCGGTGAGCGGCTTGCGCTCTGGGCGCTCGAAGTCCTCGCGGCCGAGCCGTACGAGCGAGTCACCCTGCTGCGACGATTCGGGCAGGAGCTCGTCGGGGTTCGAGACGCCGCTGATGCGCTCGCTCGCGACTACGCCGATGCGCTCGCCCTGTGCGAGCGGCTCATCCCGGGCGTCGAGGTGATTGCCGCCGTCTCTCCGCATCTCTTCGCCGACCCCGACCGTGATCCGCCGACCCGTGATGCGCTGCGGGCCCTCGGTGAGTTTCTCGTCTCGCTCACCGAATGCGATGCCGCGGCGAGCGAGCCGTCGGTGGAGCTCACCTTTCTCGTGGACACGACGCAGGCCCTGCTCCTGCACGCCTCGGACCTCCAGCGGTACCGTCTCGCGGTGGCGATGGGAGTCAACCGTTCGTCTCTCGAATCGATCCTCCTGCGGCTCTACCAGATCCGCGCCGACCGCGCGGTCCTGCCCCCCGAGTTGGCCACGTTGCGCGCGCAGACGCCGGCGCCCGGCGGGGAGTTTCGTCGCTTCCTCTCGGACGGGAGGTCACTGATCGAAGCGGCGCAGCCGTGGGTCGACGGCGAGCGCTCGCGGAGCGGTGACAGCTTCCGCTGGGCGATGCTTCCCATCGTGAGCCATCCGTACGCGCAGTACCTGCTCGCCACGGACCCCGCTCTGGAATCAACTGCGCTGATGGTCTCAACCTTCGTCTCACGCACGCACTCGGCCGCGATTCGACGCGCGGATCCGTCGGTCGCTTCGCTGGTCGCGGTGAGCACAGGCGACGGGGTGCTGCCCTACCATCGCGTCTATCGGGTGCCGGGCGAGGCCGCGGCGGCCGCGCTCTATGAGACCTACGCTGCAGAGGCACAGGGGGTTGAGGAGTTGAGTCGGGGTTTCCGACGTCCTTACGCCGCAGGCCTTACGATGGCCGGGTACTGGTCGTACCTGCACGGGTTGCAGCTGCTGCCGGACCCGCCGTCGGATCACCCTGAGCAGGAAGTTCGCGCGCAGGTCGGCCCGTGGATCGCGCTCGCAGAGGCCGCGGACACGCCGATCGAGGGGCTCTCGCTCCTCGTCCGCGGCCTGGTCTCGCTGCGACGGGTCGTCCTCCATGAATTGGCCGGCGCCGGTCCCGCTCTCACGCCGACCGCGCCGCGCCTCTCGATCGCGCTCACCCTGCTCGATCAGCACGCGAGGTTCGAAGCCGACCCGGTGGAGGTGTTCGAGTTGCTGGCTGCGCTGTATGAGGTCGCGCCGGGAGAAGAGGTCACCAACCGGATCGCGCTGGAGGTCGCTCGAGTGGCCGTTCGCCTGAGCAACGAGGCCGCAGATCGGGCGGTGCTCGTCGCGGCCATGGTGAACGAGGCGTCCAGATGAGCCGGTTCGGACAGGCGGGCCTGCGCTCGCTCCTCGCGGCGCTGCTGCTCGCGCTCATCGTCCTGTCGTGCGGGGGCGAGGATCCGGGCCCGGGACCGTCGCCCGAGCCCGGTGCCGTAGCGGTCCCCCCGGAGGGAACGCACGAGCCTGACTCCCCGCCCGTCGCTCGCGACGAACGGGCCACCGGCCGGATCAGCCGGGTCGGGGGCGACGCCGAGCTGAGTGTCCGGGGAGGGATGCGCCCCGCCTCGGTCTACTCGTTCGACAGCCCGGCGAGCACGACGCCGGTCCTGTGGGGAGATCTGCTCATCGTTGGTACCGCAGGAGGAAGCCTCCTGGCGGTGGACGTCGAGTCCGGTGCCCCGCGCTGGCGTACCGATCTCGGTTCGCCCGTCTCCGCGCTCGCCGTAGATGAAGCGGCGGTCTACGCTGCCGCATCCGCTCGCATGTGGGCGGCCGATCCGCGTTCGGGCGCGATCACGTGGACGACCGAGACCGCCTCGCCGGTGGTGACCGGGCTCACCAGCGACGACGGGCACCTCTACGTGGGACTCGCCGGTCTCGAGACCGTGGCCGTCTCGGCTGCCGACGGGGCTATCGTGTGGAGCGCGCCCGTTGACGGGAGACCGGTAGATCGGATCGTGGCGCGGTCCGGGTCCGTCTACTGCGCCACGGAGGGCGGTACCATCGTCTCGCTCGACGCGCGGACCGGAGCACGCCTCCGGGTCGAGCGGCTCGAGCAGGTTCATGTCGCGGCGCCGACGGTCGGCGCCGAACGGGTCATCTCGGTCGGTGTGGACGGAGAGATCGTGATCCGCGGCGACGACGGCAGTGATGAGCGCTGGACCGTGGACGCCGCTCCCGTCCTCGTCGCGCCGGTCTCGTACCGAGACATCCTCGTCATTGCCGACGGAGCCGGCCGGATCCACGCGCACACGCTTGCCGGAGAGGCTCTCTGGACGTTCGATCTGCCCATGCACCTCGCCGGCGTACCGGTGCGGCTCGGCGACGTGCTCATCCTGGGCGACGCCGGCGGCGGTGTCTTCGCGATCGACCTCAGCAACGCCTCCACGATCTCGCGATTCAGCCTCCGCTCCCCCGTTGAAGGTGAAGCGGCGCTCTGGAACGACACCTTGTTCTGGGCGCTTCGTGACGGGACGGTACGTTCGGTCCGGGTCGACGATCCGCCCGTCGAGATTCCACGCCTGACCGGTGACAGGACGTGGGTCATCCCGGAGGGGGGCACCTTCGACCTCGCAGACGACGAGGTGACCCTCTCGATGCGCCCGCAGCGCGACGCGACGTTCGGGATTGCGATTACCGCTACGCCGCCGCAGGAGCTCTCGATCCGGGTAGAGAGCGGGGATGGTGATGCGATCGCCGCTTCCTCGCCACAGACCTGGGGCCCGCGCGTGACCGTCGTGCTCGACGCCGGCGTCTCGTACCAGCTCGTGATCTCACGCGCACCCGGGGGGACGGAGAGCACGGTGACGCTCGAGATCGAGCAGCTGCGGTAGGCCGGTCAGGACTCGAGAAGGTCGGCTTCCGCGCCGCGGCGCTGCTCTGCCGCGGTGATCATGCTCTCCAGCCCGGCCTTCTCCCGTTCGAGTCCTTCGATGTCGGCCTGGAGCTTCTCGATCTGCGAGCGCTTTCGTCCGATTGTCGTCTCGAGCTGACTCTTCTCTCCGAGCAGACGCTCGGCCTGGATTGCCGCCTCCACGCGCTCAAGGCGCTCGCGGGCATCTTCGCGGTCACGCTCGATCGCCGCGACCGACTCCAGCTCCGCGCGGACCTCGTCACCGAGGTCGGCATCAGGCATAGCCTCCCGGACCGCGTTCGCGACGGCGATGAGCGACTCCTTGCGCTCGCTCTCCGCCGTCTGAATCAGGCTGTCGATATCTGAGAGCCGGGCTGCCGGTCGCCGTTCGACGCCGAGCGTCCTGAGCTCACCTTCGAGCGCCTCGCGCTCCTCCCTGAGCGAGGCCGACTCATCCTCGAGACGATGAGTCTCCTCGGTCTTCTCGAGAAACGGAGCTGCCGCTCTCTCGAGCTCGGGATCACCGATCGTCGTGATGAAGTCGGTCGCAGCGATCTGCCTGCCTGCGTCCCGATAGAGGCGGGCGATCTGATTCTCCCGGAGCGAGAGCCGATTGCGCAGGACGATGATGCGTCCGCGCACCACCATCTTCTCGAGGAAAGGCCTGTTCTCGAGCTCAGACTCCGCCTGATCGAGTTCGGCTCGCGTCTGCTTGATCTCCTCGTGAGCTTCCTGTACCGGGGTGAAGATGTCCGCGTACTCCTGGTCGACCAGCGGGTTGTTTCGATAGACCCTGAACGCGTTCTCCCCGATCGCCTCGTAATGGGGTTCGAGCTCAGCGCCGAGCTCTTTGCGTCGCTTCTCCAGCTCGTCGTCGGCCTGCTTGATTTCGGTCAGACGGTTGCCGATCTCCACGATGCGATCCCGCATCTTCTGCAGTTCCTTCAGACGGCTCTGTATCTGCGCATCGGATGCGATTAGCGAAGCATACGACGCTTCGTCGTGCGACGCTTCGTCGTGCGACGCTTCGTGTGGAGTCGTGTCCGACTCCACTATCGCCTGACCGGCTGCCGCAAGTTGGGCTCGCAGCCGCTCATCAAGGAAGGACAGCTCAGACTTGATCTCGTCGCGTTTGTCGGTGTAGGCGCTCATATCTCAACGGTACGTCGGTGGCCGAGTCTTGTCAATTTGGTACCCGGTCATGCGGTCGAGAAAGGTCGTGGGGGCGCGGCTGTCGGCAGTGACCTGTCACGTCGACGCGACGGTTCACACTGGTTGCATGAGGGTTTGCCGCACAGTATCTTTGCCGCAGGAGCGACAATGGCTGAGAAGCATCACAGGACGGACACGGAGTGGCGCGAGTCGTTGACTCCTGAGCAGTACCATGTGACGCGGAAGCAGGGAACCGAGCGTGCCTTCACCGGCGCCTACTGGAACACCAGGACCCCGGGGACGTATTGTTGCGTCTGCTGCGGTGAAGAGCTCTTCTCGTCACGAACGAAGTACGACTCCGGAAGCGGCTGGCCGAGTTTCTACGAGCCGTGCCGCGACGGCGCCGTCGAGACGGTCGAGGACCGCACCGCGGGGATGGTGCGGACCGAGGTGCGCTGCGCCGGATGTGACGCGCATCTGGGGCACGTGTTTCCCGACGGGCCGCACCCGACCGGGTTACGCTACTGCATCAACTCCGCGTCTCTGGATTTACGGACGGAGGATTCGCATGACTGACGCACTCAGGGTCGAGCGCGCGGAAGTACAGGTTCGCGAGTTCGTGCAGCGCGTGTATGGATGGATGGCCGCCGCCCTCGCGGTTACCGGATTTGTCGCGCTCGCTGTTTCGCGCAGCGAGGCGCTGCAGCAGATCATCTTCGGTTCGCCTCTTGTTTTCTTCGGGCTCATCATTGGCCAGCTTGTGCTCGTTGTCTGGCTTTCCGCACGAATCGGCTCGATGAGCGCCTCTACGGCGACCACGGTCTTCGTAGCCTACGCGGTGCTGAACGGACTGACCCTCTCCGCGATCTTCCTCGTGTACGCGGAGGCGACGATCGCCCGAGCCTTCTTCGTGACCGCCGGACTGTTCACCGTCATGACGCTCTACGGTCTTTTCACGAAGACCGATCTGACGCGCATGGGCAACATCCTGGGAATGGCGCTGCTCGGGTTCATCATCGCCTCCGTGGTGAACCTCTTTCTGCGCAGCGAGGGGTTCTACTGGCTGATCACCTACGCCGGTGTGGTCATCTTTGTCGGGCTCGTCGCGTATGACAGTCAGCGGATCCGGGCCATGGCGTTGTCGGGCGTGGGCGGCACGAAGGAAGGCGAGCGATACGCCGTGATGGGGGCGCTGCGACTCTATCTCGACTTCGTGAACCTCTTTCTCCTGCTGCTTCGAGTTCTCGGGCGCAGGCGATAGGCCGCTGTACGCGGGCCACTCCGTATACGTACCTTGAGCCGGATGCTATTCAACGAACTCGACCTGAACGCCAATCTGCTCAAGGCAATCGATGACCTTGGGTTCGAACGCTGCACCGACGTGCAGGCTGAAACACTGAGCCGGACGCTCCACGGGAACGACGTGGCCGTACAGAGCCAGACAGGTACCGGCAAGACGGCGGCCTTTCTCATCACGATCTTCCAGCTCATGAACGAGTCCGAAGCGTACCGCGGAACCCGGGCACTCATCGTCGCTCCCACCCGCGAGCTCGCCGTGCAGATCGAAAACGACGCGAAGGCGCTCGGCAAGTACCTTCCGCAGCGCACGACCTGTATCTACGGCGGCGTGGGGTACGGACAACAGGAGCGGAGTCTCGCGGAGAGCGTGGAGATCGTCATCGGTACTCCGGGTCGGCTCCTCGACTTCAGCCAGTCCGGCAAGCTCGATTTCCGTGAGATGGGTATCATCGTCATTGACGAGGCCGATCGTCTGTTCGACATGGGCTTCTACCCGGATATCCGCAAGATGATGAGGCGTGCGCGTCCCCGGACCGAGCGACTCACGATGCTCTACAGCGCGACGTTGAGCGTGAAGGTGCGGAACATCTCATGGCAGTTCATGAACGACCCTGCGGAGATCGAGATCGAGCCTGAGCACCTGACGGTGGACACGGTGCAGCAGGAGCTGTACCACGTGGCGCAGAACGAGAAGTTTCCGCTGCTGCTCGGCCTCCTTCGACGAGAGTCGCCACGGAACGCCATTATCTTCTGCAACACCAAACGGGCCACCGAGATCGTGGCGAAAAAGCTCGAGCTCAACGGGTACCACTGCGATTTCATCATTGGAGACCTCCCGCAGCACCGGCGACTGAAGATCATCGAGCGGATCAAGTCTGGAGATGCCGGGCTTCTGACGGCGACGGATGTCGCAGCGCGCGGTCTTCACGTGGACGATCTCGACCTGGTGGTCAACTATGACCTCCCGGAGGACCCGGAGGCCTACGTACACCGGATCGGCCGAACCGCCCGCGCCGGCAAGGAAGGGAAGGCCGTCTCGCTCGCCTGCGAGCGCTTCGTCTACAGTCTCGAACCAATCGAGGACCTCATTGGCATGAAGATCCCGAGCGTGCCGGTTTCGGATGAGCTGCTCGAGGTTGACGAGAGCGAGGGGAAGCGGCTGCCCTCCACGCACGGCGTCGAGCGGCCGGTCAGAACGAGATCTCCAGGCCCGGGAGGCCGCACCGGATCGCACGCAGGTCGTGAACGGAGCGGGTCGGCTCGCGGCGGTGGGCATCGCACGCGATCGCCCAGACACGCGGCCGCGGACGCGGGCGCTGATGCCGCATCGCGGCGCAAGGGCCGCCCTCCACGTCCCCATCGCGAGCCCGCCGGTGGTGCCGCAGATCGCGGCAAGGCCCCGTCGCGCAGCGCGTCGATGGACGATCGGATCGCCTACTACCGCAGCAAGTATGGTGAGGATTTCGTGCCCCGGGAGTCGGAGGCGACGCAGTCGGGAGTATCCGGTGCTCCTTCGCAGACACCCGCCGCTGCTGACGCAGGTGATATCGCCGGCGCTGACGGGCGCGATCGCGCCGAAGGCGGTCAGAAGCACGGCGTGCTCGGTCGGCTGTCCCGCCTGCTCAGACGGAAACGGTGACAGGGACGGGCTGATATTGACAATCGGATCGCCTTCAGATATTTTCTACGGCCTAAGCAGGCAAAGCCCTCGCGAGAGCGGCGTCAGAGCAAGGAGTGAGATGAATGGCCCGGAATTCCACCGCACGGGGTAAGACAGTTCGCCGTTTCGGACTCAATATCTACGGAAACCAGAAGTACGACCGTCTTCTGAAGCGCAAGCCGAATGCCCCCGGGAACCCCAAGCGTGGCCGGGTTCGCCAGACCGAGTACGGACGCCAGCTCAACGAGAAGCAGAAGCTCAAGTGGGCCTATGGTCTTTCCGAGCGTCAGTTCAGCAACCTTTTCTACAAGGCGAAGGCGATGAGGGGCGTCACGGGCGATAACATGCTCATGCTGCTCGAATGCCGTCTCGACAACGTCGTGTACAGGCTCGGGATGGCGACGAGTCGCTCGCAGGCGCGTCAGCTCGTCAGCCACGGGCATATCACGCTCAATGGGCGAAAGGTGACGGTTCCCTCGGCGGTCGTACGAGCAGCGGACAAGGTCTCCGTTCGGGATCGCAAGCCCACCAAGGACCTCGTGCGCAAGCTGCTGGCGGACAATTCGTCGAGGCCTGTTCCCCCGTGGTTGACGGTCTCGCGCGACGAGATGACCGGCTCGGTAGACGTCCTGCCAACACGTGACGTGATTCCGACGATTGCGGAGGAGCAGCTGATCGTCGAGTTCTACTCGAAGTAGCCGGCGACTCGAAGGCCGCGGTCGGCGAGAAGGTCGCCCCGCCGCGCACCCCGTTCGGTAATCGCTCAAGCACACCACGTGGGCGCCGATACCTGTACCGAAGGGGTGGGAAGATGCGCAAGATGCCTGTCATAAGCTCCGACTCGGAGCTCAATGAACGGGTCGAACGAATCTGTCAGAAGCTCGGAAGCGTGTTCACGCCCGTCTTCTTCGGATCAATGGACGAAGCGCTCGAGTACCTCCTCTACGAGCTCCCGGACGTGAATCTCGTCAACTACTCCGATCCTCACATCGACGCGAGAGCGATACTCGAGAGGATCAAGGCCGACCCGTGGCTGCATTACGGTGGAATCATCGCCGTACACAACCGCCTCGATCTCAAGGCGCTCGAGGAACATCTGCCGGACTCGAACGTGATCAGTGTCATCCCGCGGGGAGAGTTCGTGTCGAGCTTCTTCCGGGTTCTGCGGATACTCGTGCAGAATCGCAGGATCATCTTCCAGCGTGATCTGCAGAGTTACCTCCTTGGCAACGTATCCGGCTCCTTCGTCATGGACAACGATCCGTACAACATCAAGACCTATGCGAATCTTATCAGTAACTATCTGTACAACTCGAACTATATCAACCGCGACAAGCGGGATCGACTGCACGTGGCGCTCTTCGAGATGCTCATGAACGCGGTCGAGCACGGGAACTGCAACATCTCATACGACGAGAAGACCGACTGGCTCGAAAACCACGGGGATATCCTCGACCTGATCCGTGCGAAGAGCCGCCAGGCGGAGATCCGCGAGAAACGGGTCTTTTTCTCTTACCGGATCACGCCGGAGCGCTCCTACTTCTCGGTGCGCGACCAGGGCTCGGGGTTCGACTGGCGTTCACGAGTCGATGTTGACCCCTCAGACGTCAATCTGGGAATGCACGGCCACGGCATTCAGATGACGAACTACTACATCGAGAATCTCGCCTACAACGATATCGGTAACGAGGTCCGGTTCGAGCTGAGTCATCAGGCCAACGAGACGAACTTCGTTCCCGGGATCTTCGAGGACCAGGCCGAACGGGTCTTCCAGGACGGTGAGATCGTTTTCAGGGAGGGCGAGGAGTCGAACTTCCTCTACTACATCGTATCGGGGAGCTTCGACATACTCGCCGGTGGAAAGCTTGTCTCTTCTCTGACACCGGACGATATGTTTCTCGGGGAGATGAGCTTTCTGCTCAATGACCGACGATCCGCCACCATTGTGTCGCGCGGTCGAAGCGTACTGATGATGATCCCGAAGAAGTCATTCGTCAACGTCATCAAGTCCCAGCCCCACTACGGCGTCTTTCTCGCACGGCTCCTGGCTCAACGGCTCACCAAGCTCAACGCGACGGTCGCGACTCTCAAAGGATAGTCGTATGGCGCCTATTCCGCAGCCTGGACGTTCGCCTCGTACCCGATCCGGTCCACGAGATCGCAGATCCGCTCAAGGACTTCACGATTGCCATCGTATGCCACTTGTATGGTACTTGTCGCACGGTCGACGAAGATGTGGCTGACGCCCTCCATCTTCTTCCCGACGTGCTCGATGGTGATCGCGCAGGATGTGCAGGTCGCCCCAATGAGGTTCAGTACCGCCTTCTTCTGTTCAATCGTGCTTTCCATACCGATAAGGTACAGAAATATGATTGAAAAGGTAAGGTGTTTTCGCCGCGGAACCCGGCCCGGGTGGTGGGGCGGGCCGAAGCGACCGAACGGCGTCGGTTCCAGGGGCACGGGAGGCAGGCCATGGTGATGAAGCCTGATCCAATACTCATCGTCGATGATGACGAGCTTGTGGTGGAGATGTACAGTTCGATCCTCGAGGCGGCCGGCTGGACGAATCGGATCGTCGTCACCGATCCCCGCGAGGTCATGCCGCTGGTGCGGAGCACCGAGTTCTCCGTGATCCTGCTCGATCTGACGATGCCGCACGTCTCCGGGCGGGAGCTGCTCGGTGAGATCACCGCTGAGCGCCCGCAGGTTCCGGTCATCATCCTCACGCTCGAGGACAGCGTGGACGTCGCCGTGGAGTGCATGAAGGTCGGTGCGTTCGATTTCATGACCAAGCCGATCAATGAGAATCGTCTCGTGAACTCCGTAGCGCACGCCGTGCAACTGCACTCGTTGCACGATGAAGTCCGGGTGCTCTCGCGCCGCGGTCGTGACACCGCTATCGCCAACCCGGAGGTCTTCTCCGCGATCGTCACCAGGTGCGAAGCGATGCGCCAGCTCTTCGCGTACGTCGAGACCATCGCGGGGAGCCCGCGAGCCGTTCTGATCACCGGTGAAAGCGGTACCGGCAAGGAGCTCTTCGCGCGGGCGATCCACGAGGCGAGCAGGCGCGAAGGGAGCTTCGTTCCCGTGAACGTCGCAGGAGTTGACGAGACGGTTTTTTCCGACACCCTCTTCGGGCATCGTCGCGGGGCGTTCACCGGGGCCGATACCGTTCGGCGGGGCCTTGTCGAGCAGGCGGCGGCCGGGACCCTCTTTCTCGATGAGATAGGCGATCTCGATAACGGAGCCCAGCTCAAGCTCCTGCGGCTCCTCCAGGAGGAGGAGTACTATCCGCTCGGGGCGGACGTTCCGGAACGGTCATCCGCTCGCGTGATCGCGGCCACCAATGCCGATCTGTTCGCCCGTCAGCAGGATGGCACGTTTCGGCGGGATCTCTTCTACCGACTGATGGGGCATCACGTCCAGATCCCTCCGTTGCGCGATCGCCCGGAGGACGTGCCTGTCCTGCTCGAGCATTTCGTGGCCGAGAGTTGCGAGGCACTCGGACGCCCGCAACTCACCGTTCCCTCCGGTCTGCACCGGGTGTTCGGCGGCTACGAGTTCCCCGGCAACGTCCGTGAGCTTCAGGCGATCGTTTTCGACGTCGTCAGTCGCGTTTCCGGACGGGACCTGCGCGACGAGGACTTCCAGTCGCATCCACTGCTCGCAGGCCATATCCGGGACCGTGGCGCTGCAGAACCGCTCTCCTTCCGCGGGCCGCTTCCGACCCTCGCGGAGGCTGAGGCCTATCTGATTCGCGAGGCCCTTGAACAGACCGGCGGCAACCAGTCGGCGGCCGCTCGTCTGCTCGGCGTCTCGCAGTCTACGCTGAGCAGACGGCTCGCGCGCAAGACGGACGGCTCCCGGTAACCTCATGACCATGCATACTGCATGATGTCCTGCATATTCCATGCATTGTGCATGGGATTCCCCGGTCGCCGGCTCACGATTCGGTCAACCTGCCCCGTAAACCATTACGTCACAAGTAGTAGCTTTCTGTCCTCGCCTGGCACGAAACGTGCATTACCTCTCTCAGGTGCAGTTCACTGCGCCTATGTAATAACAGGGCCCGGGGGTCCGTCCCCGCCGGACTTCCGGGCGTCTTTCATGTCTTCTATCATGCGCTCCTTGAGCTCGGCGAGGCGGCCGGAGAGCGAGACTTTGTAGATGTGCGGGTTGATGATCCGTTTGTACGTCTCGTCGAATCGCTCGAGCGATCCGGTACACCGGGCCTGCAGATCCGGAAGCGGCGTTCTCTCATGACATCGCTTGCCGCGGTCCATCTGCTTCTCGAGCATGGGCATGATCCTCGCGTAGTTCGTCATCTCGAACGTCCGGGCACTCAGGTCAGGGTGATGGAAGGTGTACTGCCGGCCCTCGACGATCGGTTCTTCGTCGAGAGCGATGAGATCGGCGAGGGGTGCGTCTGATGCATCGAGGAATCGGTAGACCTGCTTGACGCCCGGGTTCGTCGTCTTTGCCGGCTGGTTTGAGAGCTTGATCGTCGGTTCGAGCCGACCATCACCCTTCGCGGCGAGCTTGTAGACTCCGGTGAGCGAGGAGTCTTCGCCGCCGGTCACCAGCCGGGTACCCACGCCCCAGCTGTCGATCGGACATCCGGAGGTAACCAGATGGTGGATGATCTGCTCGTCGAGCTCGTTGCTCACCGTGATCGTTGCGTCCTCGAGTCCTGCCGCGTCGAGCCCTGCGCGCACCTGCTTGCTCAGGTACTCGAGATCTCCGCTGTCTATGCGCACGCCGAACCGGTGTCCGAGCGACTTCAGCTTCTTCCCCACCCGTATTGCGTTTTCGAGTCCGCATCCAAGTGTCGAGTAGGTGTCGATCAGCAGGATCGTTGCGTTGGGGTAGAGCTCAGCGTACCGCTGGAAGCTCTCCTCCTCCGAGTCAAAGGCCATGACCCACGAGTGCGCCATGGTCCCTTTGACCGGTATGCCGTATGTCCTCCCACCAAGCGTGTTCGAGGTTGCCGTCGCGCCGCCTATGAAGGCCGCCCGGGTGGCGCTCATCGCGCCGTCGGCTCCCTGCGCGCGCCGCAGACCGAACTCGAGGACGGCGCCGCCCTCGGCGGCGAGGTGAACGCGGGCAGCCTTCGTCGCAACGAGCGTCTGGAAGTTGATGGTATTGAGCAGCATGCCTTCGATCAGCTGTGCTTCGATCAGGGGAGCGTGGACGCGAATCAGCGGCTCGCAGGGGAAGACGATACTGCCCTCCGGCATTGCATACAGGTCGCCGCTGAATCGGAACTCCCGCAGGTATTCGAGGAAGTCGTCGGAGAAGAGACCGACGCTCCTCAGATAGGAGATCTCGTTGTCCGAGAAACGGATCTGCGAGAGATGGTCGACGAGATCGTCGAGTCCGGCAAAGACCGCGAACCCGCCGGAAAACGGCTGGCGGCGGAAGAACATGTCGAACACCACGCGACGGTTCTGGTTGAACCGGTGATACCCTTGGATCATCGTGAGCTCGTAGAGGTCGGTGAACAGCCCTGAGTTCTGGAGCGCCATGGATCCAGTATACGGCACCCGGCCGGGCGATCACAAACGACCCGCACGTCCTGCGCGTATCGTCTCACGCATCCGCGTCTGGAGCTCGCGCAGCGGCAGCGGCTGCGCATGCCGTTTCCTGCAGGGCCGCTCCGTTGGGCGCCCGTCGCTCAGGTTCCAGTTGCCCACGGCATCCTCAATCTCGGCCTCATCGACGACTGCTCCTCTCCATGCGGCGGTCATGCGTGCAACCATGGTCCGGGCGGTCTCGAGCGCCTCGTCGCAACAGTCGAGGAAACTGCGGGTGGTCCGCTCACCGTCGGGACAGGGATGCGGCCACGAGCGTCGTGATCTGTTCAGAACGTCGAGCTCCGCGGGTACCTCGGGCGGATGGATGATGCTCAGCCAGCGAGGCCCTATCCGCCCGGCGTCCTCCCGCGCGAGTGCCTCCTCGAGGTACGCCTCGTCGACGTGCTCGGTGAACCGGTAGAACCCCATCGCGTCGCGATAGGCGTTCTGCAGCCGCGCCTGAAGTTTCGTGTCGCGCGACGCCTTCCTGTACGTCCGGGTGAGCGCGTCCTTCATCAGATCGACCCACGCCGCGGGGGGAGACTCACCGCAGGTGATCAGGCGGTGAAACCGCAGCTCGTTCGGATGAATCCCGCGGCGCAGCTTCAGCAGCTCCACATCGATCAGCCGCTCGAGGAACGGATGCATCGAACGGTACTTCTCCGACGCCGGGTCCCCAGGCTCCGGCCAGCCCGAGTGAGCGTTGACGAACGGGTGCGTGTGGCGGTCGAGGACCGCATGGGTCGCGAACCCGACGATCAGTGCGCCGGCCCACGAGGAGAGCTCGAGGCCGTGACGGCCTGCCCATCCGCACATACTCGCGATACAGGTGCCGTACCCGCGCCTGTGCATGAGCGACCCGTAGGCGATCGACGTGGGACGGGTTCGCTGGTTGTGGTAGAAGATGTCCGGGCCCTGCGCGCCGAGCACGAGGTAGGCGCGGTTCGGCGGCTCGGCGAGTCCGTGGAGATCGGGATCCGGGGCGGCGGCGGACACGACGTCGTCGGCGAACAGCAGGTGAGCGACGTGCGATGGCATGGAACAAGTGTACCGGCGCATCCCCGAGCGGGCAATCGAGGACGGCCTGCGGCCTCCGGCGCCCTGCAGGCCCTCCTGGAAGGCCCTCTGGCGCATTTACAGGCGCCATGCAAACGGGTAGAGTCAGACATCATCGAACGGAGTGTGATATGGCAAAGAGTCGGGAACCCGGGAAGAAGATACTGGTCATCAACTGCGGATCCTCGTCGCTCAAGTATGAGGTCTACGAGATGCCTGCTCAGACGAGTCTGGGGAAAGGACTCGTAGACCGGATCGGAATCGATGACGGGTCGATCTCTCACGAAGGAGTGAACGGTACCTACGAGGAGCAGACGGACATACCGGATCACACCCGTGCAATGGGGCTCGTGATCGCCGCGCTCACCGACTCGCACAACGGAATCGTCTCGTCGCTCGACGAAGTGGCCGGCGTGGGGCACCGTGTCGTGCACGGCGGGGAGGCGTACTCGGCCTCCGTCGTGATCGACGAAGCTGTGGAGGCGGCGATCGAGCGGAATATCGAGCTCGCGCCTATCCACAATCCCGCGAACCTGACGGGAATCCGCGAAGCTCGCGCCGTGCTGCCGCAGCAAAGGCATGTAGCGGTCTTTGATACCGCCTTCCATCAGACGATACCGCCGGCGGCATACCTGTACGGGCTGCCACGGGAGCTCTACGACAAGTACCGAATTCGCCGGTACGGATTTCACGGGACCAGCCATCGGTACGTCGCCTCGAGAGCAGTGGAGCTGCTCAAGCGATCGAGCGACAACACGAATCTCATCACCTGTCACCTGGGCAACGGGTGTTCGGTCACGGCGATCAAGAACGGGCGGTCCATAGACACGTCCATGGGCTTCACGCCGCTCGAGGGTCTGATGATGGGCACGCGCTCAGGTGATATCGATCCGGCGATCATCTTCTTCCTGCTCGAACGGGGTATGACCCCCGATGAGCTCAACACGATGCTTAACAAAGAGAGCGGTATGAAAGGGCTTTCCGGGATATCCAATGACCTCAGAGACGTCGAGGAGGCCGCGGAGCTCGGTGATCGCAACGCAGCCGACGCGCTTGACGTCTATGCGCACAAGGTGCGCCAGTACATAGGCGCCTATGCCGCGGAGATCGTAAAGGTGGATGCGCTCGTGTTCACCGGTGGCGTGGGGGAGCACGGTACCCGGATGCGCGAGCGTATCTGTCGCCGGCTCGAGAATCTGGGTATTGTTATGGACTATCGCAAGAACCTGGAGAACGGGGCGCGGCGGGGGATCATCTCCATGGATTACTCACCTACGACGATCGTCGTGCAGCCGACCAACGAGGAACTTCAGATCGCCATTGACACCTACGATCGGATCTGAACGCGGGATCACCGCGAGCGATTATCTTCTCTACCGACGCTGTCCGCGGTCGCTGCATCTGCGGCTGATCGGAGCTGCGCCGCCGTCCCATCCGGCCGATGCGAGCTACCCCGTTTCGTCCGACCGGCTCGCGGTCAGGGAGGTCGCCGTCGCGCGCTATCCCGACGCGCTGATCGGTCCGTCCTGCACCCGTGGGCCGTTCATCGCGACCGCGGACATACGCCGTGCGCAGAAGCCGTCCGGGCACGCGATGATCCTCGTCAGGGAGGGGACCAGCGTCAAGGAGTCGTACCTGCGGGAGGCAGCGTTCGTTGACTACTGCTTCACCGGATGCGGCGCGAAGCCACAGCGGATCTACGTCCAGCACATCAACAAGTCGTACCGTCGTGACGGACGGATCGAGCCCGATGCCATGTTCGTGCAGGCGGACGTGACCCGGCGCGTGAAGGCCATCGCCCATGAGACCGCGGACGAGCTCGAACGTCTCCGTGATGAGATCGACGCTGATCCTCGCCTTGGTCGGTATGAGGCAGTTCTCTGCGAACGGCCGCGCTCCTGCCCCTGCTGCTCTCCGTTGCTGCCGGAGCCGGACGCCGGTCATGTATCGAGGCTCCACCGGGGAGGTCCACTCGTCGATGAGCTGCTCGGTGAGGGGATTACCCGCATCGTCGACATACCGGCCGACCGTCTGCGCCATCGCCGGCACGAGATCCAGCAGGCCAGCCTGCGCAGCGAGGTGCCCTACGTCGACGCACACGCCCTGCGTACCTTTCTCGAACGGCTTGTCGATCCGGTATGCTATCTCGACTTCGAGGCGATCTGCACGGCGATTCCTCTGTTTGACCACGTGCATCCATGGGAGCACGTGCCGTTCCTCTACTCGGTCCATCGCGAGCGGTCGGATCACTCGCTCGACCACGCTCACTATCTCATGGAGCCGGGAACGGACTCTCGTGCAGAGATGGCCGAACGCCTGGCAGCGGACCTCGCCGGCTGCGGGAGCGTCGTCGCGTACAGCGCGGGATTCGAGCGTGGCGTGCTGCACCGCCTGATGGACCTGTGCCCCGACGCCGCAGCCGGTCTCCAGCGTGTGATCGACTCCGTTGTCGACCTGCTCGAGCCGTTTCACGAGTTCGCCGTCTATCACCACCGCCAATTCGGTAAGGTCAGTCTGAAGTATGTGCTCCCTGCCCTGACGGGCTTCAGCTACAAGGGGCAGGCGATTCGGGACGGATACACGGCGAGTCTCGTGTACCGCCACCTCAGCGGCAGCGCCGCCGCGGCAGCGCCGGGTCTGCTCGACGATCTCGTCTCGTACTGTGAACTCGATACCATGGCGATGGTGCATGTCGTGCGGGAGCTCAGGCGCATGGCTTCGTGAGACGAAAAAGGCCGCCCGGGGGCGGCCTTTCAAGGTCGTGTCGGGTCTGACCTAGCGGCGTGTCACCGTGAAGTCGGCGAAGCTGACGGCCAGGCTGTTCGTTCGCAGGCTGACGTGGGAGCCTCGCAGGACTGCCGGGTCAACGTCGAAGTAGAACCAGAGCGTCGGCGCGGTCGGGTCAGCGACCATGATCCGGCCGGTGTCGTAGTTGACGCGGATGCGTATGGGTACCAGCACGCCAAGGAACTGCTCGACATCGTCCAGGCTCATCATGATGCCGGCGTTGGCAAGCTCGGCCTGAATGTCGACGTTCAGCGGCGTTACGTCCATCACTGAGTTTCGCTTGCTCTCGTAGACCTGGCCCCGGAATCCAAAGTGCTGTGGAGCGTCTGCCAGGGTCTCGCGGCGTGTATCCATGTTCAGCCAGAGCAGATACGATTCCCCGGCGCCCCACGCGATGCGGCCAAGAGGGGGATTTTCAACACCTACGTGGATGCCGAAACCGCCGTGCAGCTGTCCGGTGCGCAGCGCAGTCTGGTCCGGGAAGCCACCGGCCTCATAGCGTACCTGGAACGAGATCTCGATCTCACCCCGCTGCGGGACCTGTCGGTCAATGCGGGCGAGGCCCGTCCGTGCGTCGCGTTGCACGAGCATACCGCCACGGATGCCCCACTGGCCGTAGCCGGGAACCCACTCGCCGAGAGACTCGAAGCCATCGTAGACGATGGTCTGAGCGCTCACCGCGAGCGGCAGAAGCACGAGCAGAGCCGCGAAGATGAGGGCAACCTTCTTCATATCCTATCCTCCTAGCAGAAATTGGTACCTTTCAGGAAGGTGTGAAACGAGTATATCATACTCTCAACATGACGCAACCACAACCGGTATTTCCCCTGCCGGTGTGCTACATTCGTGAGTTTTCCGTGAGGATGTGACCGATGAACCCATTCAGTCTGGCAAGAACCCCTGAGCTCATCTTTGGAGCCGGCGAGATCGTGTGCCTCGGCGAGTGCCTGTCCCGGCTCGGCGCCGCCGACGTCCTCGTCGTGGTCAGTCCGTCGGCAGTCGCGGATGTCGAGGTTCGTGCCGGGATTGCGCGAGTCTTTGAGGAGGCCGGCATCACCGCTTCCTACGTCCGCTACGACTCGCTGCCGGGCACGCTCGGGCCGTTTGAGGCGGGGCAGGGCCCCTACAGGGAGGCGTCGCCGGATGTCGTGGACGCCGTGGTCGCCGCGACCGACCAGTGTCCGCAGGCGATCGTTGCGATTGGTGGAGGGAGTGCGATAGACACCGGCAAGGCGCTCAGCGCGGCCTTCCTCGAGGAGGGTTCGATCACCGATTATCTCGAAGGGGTGGGCACACGCGCGCCGTCAGGTCGGAAGGTGCCGTTCGTGGCGGTCCCGACGACGGCCGGCACCGGCTCGGAGGCCACGGCGAATGCCGTCCTCTCGCGGCAGGCGGCGTTCAAGAAGTCGCTTCGTCACGCCCGGCTCGTGCCGGATGTCGCGCTCGTCGATCCCGGGCTGCAGCTCTCGTGCCCCCGGGCGCAGACCGCCGCGAGCGGTCTCGATGCGATCACCCAGCTGCTCGAGGCCTACCTCTCGCGTACCGCAACCCCGTTCACCGACGCGCTTGCGCTCGACGGACTGGCGGCAGCCGGGCGGAGCTTCCTTCCCGCGGTCGAGCGCGGCGACAGCGATGTCGGTGCCCGTGCCGGCATGGCCTATGCTGCCTGGCTCTCCGGCGTCTGCCTGGCGAATGCCGGACTCGGCACGGTCCATGGCCTCGCCGGAGCTGCCGGCGCACTCGCCCCCGTGCCCCACGGGGTCTTCTGCGGAGCGCTTCTCCCTCATGTGGTCGAGCGGACGATCGAAGCCGTCTCGCGTCGGCGCGACGGCAGTGGAGTCCTGAGCAAGATCGCCGCGGCCGGCCGTGCGCTGAGCAGTCAGTCGGGCGGCTCGCTCGAGGCTCAGATGCACCTGCTCGTCGATCGGCTCGTCGAGTTCGCCAGGGTAGCCGATTTGCCACGTCTGTCGGAGTACGGGATGGATACGGCCCTCGCGCGCGTGATCGCCGAGGCCGGAAACAACAAACAGCACCCCCACGAGTTCGACGTCGACGAACGGTATGAGCTCCTCGAGCGCGCCCTGTGAGCGCTACGCCTGTCTACCGCTCTCGAGTTGGAGGGTCATGCTCGGCGCATCGCAGACCTCAGGCGGTCCAAAGTACTGGATCGCTCCCGGGAACCGGTAGGCGGTCCGCAGCGCCCACTCGTCGCGGTGAGCGGCGAATCGCCTGAACGGCTCGCCGGAGAGCTCGACGAGCGCCTTGCGGATCACCGGTTTCATCTCGCCGTGGCGTTCCTCCATGTTCATCATCATGGTCAAGGGAATCCCGGCCGCCTGCCACTCGTCGGCCGGTCGCGCGAGGTGGCGCACCGCCGCGAGGTACCCGGTGAGTCCCGCGTTGATGAGCACGCAGGCGGTATATCCCAGGCTGTAACAGTAGTCGGCGTCGAAGTTGGACGGAAAGGCACAGCGACCCTCGTACCCGAAGAAATGCGTCAAGGCGCTGAAGGCGCCGGTGAACTCACCGCGGTTCTTCATCTCGGCGAGCCGGTCGCTCACCATCTCCACGAGCAGCTTCTCCGTCTCGATCCGTGAGACCTGGACGTTGCCGTGCGGATCACGGTCCATGAGCAGCTGCCGCTGGATCTCGAACGGCAGCGAGCTGAAGACGTACGAGGAGTCGCGG
>SKZO01000400.1 GCA_007127335.1 Spirochaetales bacterium
GAGGAGCGGCTCCGTGAGATATGCCTGCCGTTCGCCGCCGTGCACAATCCCGTGGATCTGACCGCGGGGGTCGATACCGACGCCTTTGCCGACGCGGTGAACGCCGTCATTGCCGACCCGCAGGTGGACATCCTGATCGTCCTCGCCTTCTTCGCTCCGGACGGGATCGGGGACGACCTCGTCGACCGGATCGCGGCGAGCGCGCGCGCGAGCGACAAGAGCCTGCTCGTCTTCTGCCGGTTCGGCGCGCGGACCGACGAGTATTGCCGCGCCTTCACCGACCGTGGACTCGCCGCCTTTGACTCGCTTTCACGAACCGTCTGCGCGGCCCGGGCGCTCGTCGAACGGTCGCGGATCGTCGGAGCCGTGGCTCGGAGCACCTCGGCGACTCCTGCGGCCACTCCCTCCGTCGCGGTGGGCGCTCAGTGGGTCTCGCGGTTCGACGGGCAGCGGCCGCCGAACGAGGCGGACGTCAAGAGCCTCCTGAGTCGGCACGGCCTTATGGTGCCGGTATCGCAGCTCGTACCCGCCGGCGAGCCGCCGCGAGCACCGGACTTCGACGGGCCGTACGCGGTCAAGGTCGTCTCGGCGTCCATCCTCCACAAGACCGACGCGGGCGGCCTGCGTCTCAACGTGGCGAAGGGGCGGCTGCCTCGGGTGATGGCTGAGCTCCGCGAACGGTTCCCGGACGAGTCCATCCTTGTCGAGCAGATGGTGGGCGATGTGACCGTTGAGATGATCGCGGGCGCGACTCGTGACCCCGATCTTGGGCCCGCGCTGATGGTCGGCGCCGGCGGTACCTTCACCGAGCTCTCCGGCGACGTGAGCTTCAGGCTCATCCCCTGCGGGCGGGAGGAGATTGAGACGATGTTGGGGGAGTTGCGTCTCGCGCCCCTCCTCGCAGGGTACCGGGGGATCAGCGTGGATCGCGACGGTCTTGTCGACTGGCTCGTGAGCTTCGCTTCGCTGATCGCGGAGGTTGCCGACGCAATAGAGGAATGCGACATCAACCCGCTCGCCTTCGCGGCCGGGCGCTGGGTCGCACTCGACGCGAAGATGGTGCTGCGGTTCAACCGGGCTCGTTGACCCCGTACGGCGGCGGTGGAGACGCTGATCCGCCGGGCGCTGAGTCCTCCGGCACGACCGCCACGCGGGTTCGTGGCAGGCAGTGCGGGTACTCACGCTGGATGAACTCGATGAGCTTTTCGCGGATGTGAACCCGGAGATCCCAGGCGTTCCCGCTGCTCGTCGCGCTCATCAACGCCCGGATCTCCAGATTGTGTTCGCGCGCGTCGGTCACCTGGAGCACGTTGACGCGTCGGTCCCAGAGCGAGCTGGCCTCGAGCAGACGGGTGAGCTCAGCACGCAGCGGCGCGAAGGGGATCGTGTAGTCGGTGTAGACGAAGACGGTTCCCAGGATGTCCGCCGAGGTACGGGTCCAGTTCTGGAAGGGCTGCTCCAGGAAGTAGGTGCTTGGAACCACGAGCCGACGCTGATCCCAGATTCTTATCACGACGTAGGTGAGGTTTATCTCTTCGATCCGGCCCCACTCGTTCTCCACGATCACCACGTCGTCGATCCGGATCGGTTGGGTCACCGCGATCTGGAGCCCTGCAAGGATCGTCCCGAGCGCCTTCTGCGCCGCGAGACCGATGATGAGACCCGCGACGCCGGCCGAGGCAAAGAGGCTCACCCCGATGCTTCGCACTTCCTCGAAGACCATGAGCGTCGTCGCGACCGCGATAAGGATGATCGTGAAGATCACGATCCGTTCGAGAACGTTGTACTGCGTGTGCAGCTTGCGTGTCTCGAGATTGTCCGCCTTTGACAGGTCGGCTTTGCTGAGCAGACGCTTCTTCGTAGCGTGGATCGTCGAGATGAGCATCCACGCAACCGCCGCGATGAGCAGGATCTCTCCAACCGTGTTCGCCACATCGAGAAGCCGGGAGGGCACACCGTCGATCACTCCCATGCCGTAGCGAAGGAAGAGCGCGAGGAGGAGCACGAGCCCCGGCGGGATCAGCCGTTTCACTGTCTTCATACGAGCCCGTATGATAGTATGTCTGCATACCGATGGAAAGGACGTTCATGTACACCGCCGCACCAACCCGCTATTCGTTACACCTCGAGCCCGATCTTGAAGCGCTCGATTTCGCCGCTCGAGTCGTCATTGACTTCAGGCCGACGCCTTCCGAAGGCGCCACCGCGATCACGACCGTGGCGCTCGACGCACGTGATCTCGCGTTCGAGTCGGTCCATCTCGCGATCGACGGTACGAGGACTCCCGTGACCTTCCGGCAGGAGCCCGAGCAGCTGCACATCGACCTCGGTCGCTCTGTTGACGATGTCTTTGCTCTCGAAATCGCCTATCGCGGCGAGATCAACGATGAGATGGCGGGGTTCTACCGCAGCCGCTATACCCACGGGGGTGAACAGCGGTTCGTCGCCGTGACCCAGTTCGAGGAGCGTGACGCCCGGCGCGCCTTTCCGTGCGTCGACCATCCTGCCTACAAGGCGGTTTTCGAGATCGAGATCGTCAGCGAGGCGGGGCATACCGCCATCGCCAACACTCCGGAGATCGACGCGTCATTGGAGACCGCGACAGCGTCGCGCGACCGTGTGCTGCACCGCTTTGAGCCCACGCCGCCCATGTCCACCTATCTCGTGTTTTTCGGGGTGGGGGCTTTCGAGTGCCTCGAAGACGATTCCTGGCGAGTGCCGATCCGGGTCGCCGTCTCACCGGGGAAGGCGAAGTACGCGGCGCCGGCGCTCGAGTACTGCCGCACGTCGCTTGCCTTTCTCGACGACTACACGGGCATTCGCTATCCGCTCGGGAAGATGGACCTGATTGGCGTGTCCGACTTCGCCTACGGCGCGATGGAGAACTTCGGCGCGATCACCTTCCGTGAGAACTACGTGCTGACGTATCCGGAGAGCACGACCCGGCGCGATATCGAGCGCATGATGGGGATCTCCGCGCACGAGGTCGCGCACATGTGGTTCGGGGATCTCGTGTCGCCCGCCGAGTGGAAGTACGTCTGGCTCAACGAGGCGTTCGCGACCTACTTCGGGAACATCGTCGTCGACCACTCCTACCCGCAATGGCGGACGATGGACCAGATGATGCTCGGCTCCACCGGCGCTGCGATGGACCGTGACGCCCTGCCGCACACCATCCCGATCGAGTTTCCCGACGCAAGCTCCGTGGACATAGACGTCTCCTCTGCGCCGATCATCTACGCGAAGGGAGCGAGTATTCTCGCGATGGTGCGCGGATTCTACGGTGAGAAGGCGTTCAGGGCCGCGACCGCCGCCTTTCTCACGGAGTACGCCTATAGCTGCGCCGACACCGAAGACTTCCTCACGACGTTCGGCGACGGCCTGAGTCTGGACCGGGAGCCCGCTCACCGCGACGACGCGCAGCGGATGCTCGCAAGCTGGATCCGTATGAGCGGGTTCCCGGTCGTCAGCGTGGCCCGGGAGGGCGGGTCGGTCGTGCTGCGCCAGCGGCGGTTCAGCGTCGGCATGGATCCGGAAGCTCCGGAGACCACCGCGTCCGTCGACGACTCCGGCTGGCTGGTCCCGGTTACCGGACTGCGTGATGCCGACGCGCCCGGCTCCGAAGGGTCGTTTCGCCTGCTCCTCGAGGGGCCGGAGGCGAGCGCGCCCTTTGACGGCGAGTGGCTCAAGCTGAATGCAGCGGGCCAGGGTTACTACCGGGTGTTCTACGAAGACCCGGCCGATTGGGACAGACTTGGCGCGGCGGCGGCTGAGGGCAGGTTGGGAGCCCGTGACCGGTACGGGCTCATCTCCGACCTCGATGCATTCGTGCGTGCCGGAATGATCCCGCTCGAGCGGTACCTCGAGTACCTGGAGCGGTACTGCCGCGACGAGTCCGAGTATATCGTCGTCGCCGCGATCGCCGGTTCGCTCACCGGATACCACGAGCTCTACGGCAGTCACCCTCGCGTCGCCGCGTGCGGTCGGTTGATCCTCGCTCGCCATGCGTCCGTGCTCCTCCGTGAGCCGGCCGAGGATGAGCCGTACGATCACGTCCTGCTTCGCGATCCGGTGCTCTTCGCGCTCGCCCGGTTCGGAGACGAGCGCGTCAGGGCCGCGTGCCGCGACAGGATGCGCGCGATCATCGCCGACGAGTACGTCCACCCGGACCTCTTCCCGGTGACGCTCAGGTGTGCGGCGGGGATAGACGGGTCGGTGGTTGCGTGGATACGCTCGGAGCTCGAGGCAGAGAGCACGACCGAGAGCCGAAAGGCGCATCTGCTCGCCGGGCTCGGATCGCTCGGAGACGCCGAGCTCGCCGGTGAGGCGCTGGAGTACGTGATCAGGTCGGTGCCCTACCGGAACCGACTCTTCTTCCTGCGCGCCGCCTCGTCCAATCCGGCCTTTCGCTCGGCGCTCTGGCCGTGGTTCACCGCGCACTTCCACGAGCTGTCGCAGATTCACCCGTACCATCTGGGCGGGACGATTGCACTCGTCGTGCCCTCCTCCGGGCTCGGCCGGGAGGAGGAGGTCACGCGGTTTCTCGACGAGTACCGCGCATCGCGCCCGCCGGTGGCGCCCGGCGTACTCGACCTTGCGCTCGACCGCCTTGAGCAGAACCGACGGCTCCTGAGCGGCTGAGGCGCCCCCGTCGCGGCTTCGCCCCCGGTCAGATGTCGCGGCCCGTACGCTCCTCCACTGCCGTTCGGAACTCGTCAAAGTCGCGCATGTCCCGCAGCCTGGACACGAAGCCCGGCAACCGGATGATCCTCGCGATATCCGCGAGTGCCTTCAGATGCTTGGCGGGGTCCTGCCCTACCGGGTCGAGAAGGACGATCAGGATGTGCGGGCCGCCACCGGGAAGCGGGATGTCGAGCCTCTCCTTCGTCACGCCAAGGAACACCACCGTGTCGGTGACGAACGGCACGTGCGCGTGGAGGAGCGCCACGTCGTCCACGAGCTCCACGGGCTCCTCCTGGCTGATCGTGTGCAGGAGCTCGGAGATTGCCCGGGCGCTGACCGAATGCCTGCCGAAGTAGCGCGAAAGCAGTCGTGTGAGCGCTTCACGGGTGTTTTTCGCCTTCATCGCGAACTCGCTGCGATCCGCCGAGAACCCGGAGATGACGCGCGACGGGTCGGTGACCATCTCCGCGACCTCAACACTGTCCCACGGTTCGGTCGCCGGCACGAGAACGGAGAGGTTGGCACCGGGGAATGCCGCCGCAAGCTGACGGGGCAGGCGCTCGAGATTGGGCTGCCACGCGATCTCGCCCTTCCGGGCGCTCGCGAGCACGACCCAGTCGGTGTCCCGGACCGTCTCCTGCAGGCTCTCCTGGAGGCCCTTCCAGACCGGGAGCATCTGGAACTCCACCGGCACGATCGGGCGCGCCGTCCGGATGAACGAGCGGATCGCCTCAGCTGTCTCGGCGGTCGTCGTCACGAGCACCGACGCCCCCGCCTGGTTGGCCAGCGTCTTGATCGTCGCCACGAGTCGCTCGAAACCCACCGCGCGCTGCGAGAAGGACGGGAGCGCGAGCACGATACGTTCCACGGAGTTGACCGGGCGCGCAATCCGGTTCACGAACACCATGTGGCGGGTCTGATCGATGAGCTGGTCGATCGCGCGACCGAACGTTCGTCCGTGACCGTTCTGGATGTCACCCCAGCCGCACACTACGAGTGAGATGCGGTTGTCCCGAACCGCTCTGACGAGCCCTGACCCAATGTTGATGTCTACGAGCGTGAGCGGCGTCACGGGCACCCCGGCCGACATCGCCCGGACGACCGAGTGGGCGAGTATCTTCTCCGCGTTCGCGAGCTCAGACTCTACATCCGAGTCCTCATGGACGACGCGGACCGGGTACAGCGGCTCCTGGGTTCCCGGCTCACGCAGGAGGAAGGCGATGTCCAGAAGCTCTTTCGCTCCCTCCCGGCGTCCGAGCGGGACGAGGATTCGGGCCGGGGCGGACGACGTATCGTACGGTGTCTGTTCCTCCTCGAGTGCGAGCGCGCGCCCCTTGCGCTCGGTGATGATCGAGCCGGTGAGGCAGGTGACGGCGATCATGATGATGGTGCCGGTGATGATGCGGTCGTCGAACAGGCCGACGTCGAACGCGATGAGCACCGCCGCGAGCGTTGCCGCTGCCTGGTTGACGCTCATGCCGTAGATGACACCGGCCTCCGACCTGCGGTACTTCAGGATCCAGGCCGAGAGCCGCGCGGCGAGCCACTTGCTGAGGAGCGCGACGATCGTCATGCCGCCAATGACCATCCAGACGTCGACGTCGGCAAGGAGCAGACGGAGATCGACGAGCATGCCCACCGAGAGCAGGAAGAAGGGGATGAAGATTGCGTCGCCGGTGAAGTGGATCCGGGTCATGAGCAGGCTCTTCTCCGGGATGAGGCGGTTGAGCGTCAGGCCGGCCAGGAAGGCGCCGATGATCGGCTCGAGTCCCGCGAGGTGCGCAAGGAAGCTCACGACGAATGTGAGCGCGATCACGAAGACGTATTCCACGTTCTCGTCGGTGCTGAGCTTGCGGAAGAAGAGCCGCCCAAGGATCGGGATCAGCGCGATTGTGGCCACCATATAGACGATCATGAGGGCGAACAGACGCACCCAGAACCATGGGTCAAGGTCGCCCCGCGACGCACTGATGACGACCGCGAGCAGCAGCAGCGCGAGGGTGTCGGTGATGATCGTGCCGCCGACGGCGGTCGTGACGCTGCGAGCCTTGCCCAGCCCGAGATGGGTGATCGTGGGGAAGGTTACGAGCGTGTGGGAGCTGAACATGCTCGCCAGGAGCATCGCGACCGGGATCGTCATACCGTACGCCCAGTATCCCAGGCCGGTGCCCATCGCGAGCGGAATGGAGAAGGTGATCGCGCCGAAGATGATGGTATGAGACCGGTTGCGGCGCACCTGGTTGAGATCGATCTCCAGGCCGGCGAGGAACATGATGTAGAGCAGCCCGACCTTGCCCAGAAGCTCGATGCTCTGGTCACGCGCGAGGAGCCCGAGTCCGTGCGGGCCCACGATGATCCCGGCGATGAGGAGCCCCACGATCTGCGGGAGGCGGATCTTCTTCGCGAGCGCCGGGGCGACGAGGATCAGGACCATGACGGTCGCGAAGATCAGCACCGGGTCCCGGAACGGCAGCGACAAAAACTGTTCCATGTTCATGTGGCTGACATGCTACTCGCTGTCTGCCTCTTCGGCAAGGTCGCGCGGGCTCTCACGCTTCGCGAGCGTGATCGATCCGAGCAGCCGCTCGATCTTTTCCTTGTGCCGGTACATGGCGTAGAGGACACCGGCCGACGCGGCGGCGATGATGATCCAGCCCCACCACGGAATCACCGCGATGCCCGACCCTACAAGGTTCGCGACGAACATGCCCGGCGGCCGCCCGATGACGACCATCAGCAGGAACACCGGGTACCGCAGGTTCGAGAGCCCGGAGATGAAGCACAGCGCGTCGTCCGGGAAGAACGGCAGCAGGAATGCGCCGAACAGCACGACGTAGTGCCGCTCGGCGATGCTGTCGAGGTATCTGTCAATCAGCGCCCGGGGGACAAATCGCTCTACCAGCGGCCGTCCATAGAACCGCGCGAGTCCGAACGCAAGAGACGAGCCGACGAGCAGCGCTCCGGTGCTCAGGAAGAATCCGCTCCAGAGACCGAACAGCGCTCCGCCTGCGAGCGCGATGATGTTCCCCGGGATCGGCGCGACGATGACCGTGATGAGCTGGAGCATGAAGAATGCGATGGGACCGTACGGGTCGAACTGCCGGATGAAGGCGCGGAGCGACTCGCGCGACGAGAAGACCTCACGCCAGGAAACCGGCCCGTACGCTCGGTCGAACCAGACGAAGAGCGCTGCACACGCCGCGACGAGCAGCACGAACGAGATGACTCGCATCCATCCTCGCGAGACCGGTTTCGTCTCCATATCGCATCAGAGAACCCGCTCGAGGACGTAGACGTAGTTCCGGTCGGTACCGAATACCATGTACCGCCCGGCCACCACCGGAGGCGAAAGGATCGCGCCGTTCGTCTCGAGCTCCCATACCTTGCGGCCGCTGCGGGCGCTCAGCGCGATGAGACGTGGCTGCCGGGGACCCTCCCGGGAGCCCTCCGCCTGCGGGTCGGCCGTCTCGCCGAACACTCCTACGTAGATGTGATCGCCCGAGATCATCGGTGCGCTCGAGGTGCGTCGTGAGAGGTGACTCTCCCACTCGACTGCCCCGGTTCGTTCGTTGAGGGCTCGGACGATCGTGTCTCCGGAGGCCGAGATGACACGATCCCGCCATACCGCCGGAGCCTGGTAGTCGAGTATGTAGGTACGGTCGCGCATCCACGCGTGCATCGATCCATCCGGCGGATGCGTCGAGAAGTCCCCCTCGAAACGGCGCGACCATTCGATCCGTCCCGTTGAACGGTCGAGCGCGTACGTGTTGAACTCGGCGCCGGACGCGGTGATCCGGCTGGTCTGCGTGATCATGTGTGACCGGGTTACCGCCGGAAAGCTGTACCAGAGGGCGCTCATGATCTCGTTCGGGAGGAGCCACCGGTGTGTGTGCTCGGTGACGTCGTACACCCCGAGGGTTCGCGGGTTCTCCGTGGGGCCGGGAACCATGTACATAACATCGTCCATTACCTGGAGCGTCACCCGGTGCCAGACGGGATTCGGGTGCATATGCTCGAGCTCCCCGTCGCGTGAGAGGAACCATATTCCACCGCCGTCTCCGGAGAAGATGATCATGTCCTTGTACCCGATCACCGTGCTCTGTACCGTGCGTCCCACGTTGAATCGCCAGATCTCCTCGCCGCTCTTCCGGTCGAGCGCATAGAGGTGTCCGTCGTTCGACCCGAAGTAGACCTGCGTCTCATCCGCGTATGGCACGGAGTTGACCGCGGCACCGGTCCGGAACACCCAGTCCATGTACCCGGTGTCTATGCTCATCGCGTAGAAGTTCCCGTCGGTCGATCCGAAGTACAGCGTGTCTTCCTTGACGATGAGGTTGTTGAACGCGAAGCTGCGTCGGTCGCCGGTCTGCAGCGAGAGCTCCCAGCGTATGCCGAGCGGCGGTGTCATTGCGTTTCGCGAGTGCCCGCGCCCGCCTTCCCCGCGGAAGGTGATCCACTGGTCGTGCGGCGAGCATCCGGCGAGCACGGCCGCGAGCAGGACGACTGCACCGCAGAGTCGCGTCGCGGCCCGGAATCGTCTACACATAGTGCAGCCCTCTGAGGCTGAACGCTCCGGCAAGGCGCCGCAGGGGTCGACCCGCGACTGCCGCCCGCAGCGCGGCCCGGTACTCGCGCTCGAGTTCATCGATCGCGGCGCGATCGGCGTGTGGCGGGGTGTAGCGGAGTTTCGTGTACACTGAGGCGAAGGGGGCGAGCTCGGGATGGTCTTCGCCGTATTCGATCGCGGTCATCGAGGCCGGCTTGAGATCGTACCCGCGCGCCGCCAGGCGCATCAGCAGGAGTCGGTACCGCGCGACCGCCGCGCCCCGGTCGTTCCCGCGCGCCCTGATCCAGAGCCATATCTGTGCGCCGTAGCGCAGCAGATAGAGCGCCCCTACCGTGATTGCCGCCAGCCAGAGGAGGATCGAGCCGACGCGCGCCCAGGGGAAGGCGGCCGTCACCGTTTCCTCGCGCGGGCTGATCATCGGAATCACGACTCTCATCTCGTTGGGGTCGCCGCCCGGCGGTGGTGGTATCGCATAACTCGTTGGCTCGAAGTCCACCCACCCGTAGCCGGGGAGGTAGAACTGCGGCCAGGCATGGCGATGGCTCGTGGTCACGAGGAACATGTCGTTCAGCGAATACTCGCGGAGCGACGGGAGACTCTCCCGCAGGACAGCCAGGCCACGCAGGTGCGCGGGGTTCTGGAGCGACGAGGTGGCGAGGTAGCCTGTGACCACTCGCGATGGAACCCCGAGCATCCTTCCCAGAATCGCCGCGGTATTGGCGAACTCCACACAGTCTCCGCTCTGCACCTCAGACACGAATCGCGCCATGTGTCCGGTCGCGAACGTATCGTCGTAGCCCACCTCGTACTGGAAGCCACGGAAGCTCTCCATGATCGCGAGGATCCGGTCGTGCAGTTGCCGCGGTTGCTCACCAACATGTTTCTCGAGGTGTGCACGGAAGGCTGCTTCGTGGTCCGGATGCAGGGGAAGCTCGAGGTACTCCGCGAGTTCCTCGCGCTCGCGCGCGGAGAGATCCCGCGCGCGCGCGAGTTGATGACGCTGGGCGATACTCACCCGTGAAGAGCCCTGGAACGAGTACGAGAAGGGATAGTAGCGCGGCTGGTAGACAGTGGGCTCTGCGCGGTGCGGCGCATAGGGAAGTACACGGTCCGGGATCGTCGAGTACACCCCCACGTCGAACTCGCGCCTCAGCGAGTCCATGAGAAAGGTGCTGCTGCGCCACGTACCGGCGAGTCTGATCCGTACCAGGTCGTTGAGCGGCTGAACGTCCGCGAAGGTGAAGCCATGGTCGGCGTCAAAGCGTTCATAGTAGCCCTCGGCCGCGTATACCGGATCGAGGTTCGAGACGACGACCATGACCGCGCGTTGTTCGTCCTGGCTCTCGCCCCCCTGTCCCCAGTCGGACGGGTCGACCCCGAGCAGGGCGTACTCGCCGTTCTCGTCGCCTTCTCCGTTCTGATCGCCGCCTCCGGCGTCCGCGCCCGTGTCGCCTCGGCTGTCGCCGAACCGGTCGTACGGCGCTTCGCCGCGCAGGGCGCCGTCGTTGAGAAGGCTCTCGGCCCACTCGTCGATCGACTGCGGAGGCGGGGATGCCTCCCTGCCGAGCAGGTTGATCACCGGATTGTGCTCAACGAAGTCCGGAGGAAGAGCGAACGCCGCGAGCACGAGCACCGGAATCGCGACGAAGAGGAAGACGCCGACTTCGCGAAGCGTCCGCCGCCGGTCGGAGACCCACGACGAGTCATCCCCTTTTCTGCGGAGTCCGTAGCTGCCGCGCGAGAGCGCGAGCATGATGACGATTCCGTGCATGAGAAAGGCTGCGCCGATCAGCAGGAATATGAACTGCGTTGCGCCTGCAGCCGCACTCGCGACTTCCTCGCTCGCTCGCGAGAAGGTCAGCAGTCGGAAGTAGAGGCCGCCGAGTACGAGCTGCTCCACGATGAACAGTGGTCGCAGGCGCGGACCCACGCGAAAGAGAAGCGCAGTGAGCGTGAAGGCGAACAGGCCCGCGACGATCGCCGGTACCGGGTTTGCATCGATGCCGATGACGGTCGCGACGATTGCGATCGGCACTGCGGCACAGAGGAACCAGAGACGAAACGACAGGCGCGGCGGCGACAGCACGTACGCGATTACCATCTCGAGCGGAACCAGGACGAACCAGATGAGCAGGCTCGTCTGTACGTACCCGACGACGACGGCCGGGTGAAAGACCGGAACGAGTATCGCGATCAGGTAGACCGCCATTCTGCTCACGAAGAGGAGCGTTGTCATCTGTAACCTCCCGGAGCGCTCGCGCGCTCATAGGACCTGCGATCGCAGACCAGGCGCAGCCCGATCTGCTCGATGATGTCCGAACCGTCGGGACAGGTCCGGACGAGGTCGCGATCTTTCGTGTAGAGGCGCACCCGCGATGAAGGGACGACGCTTCCTCCGAAGAAGACCGCTGCCTGGTCTACGCTGATGCTCTCGACTTCAGCGGACGTACCGTTGCCGCTGCCTGCGAGTTGCGTGGTGAAGAGGTGGATCGCCGTCCGGCCGAGCCGGGTTGCGAAGGCGTCGAAGCCCGTGTCGAATGGCGTTGAGAAGACGATGACCTGGTGCGCGGTTGGATCCACCGTAAGGCCAACCGGCTCAGGGTCGAGCCAGAGATCGGCGAGCTCCCACGACAGTCTGTCCACGGCCTCCTCGTCGGTACACGTGAACGTGCCGCGCGCGGTTATGACCCGGAGCGTGACGTCGGACTCTTCGCGGAGCAGGGTCCTGAGGAAGGCTATGAGCCAACCGCTGATGTAGGCGCCATGCGAGAGCGCCTCGACCGACCTCTCCTGTGGATCGGCGAAGTTTCGCAGGTAGATCGTCAGCGTTCGGCTCTGTTCCTGGGTCTCCGGTGATACTCGCGCAAACAACTCCCGGATCCGTGAGGATGCCTTCCAGTTGATGTCGCGCAGGCGGTCTCCGGGGATGTACTCGCGCATGTAGTACCGCTCCTCCTCCGGATTGCGGACCCGCGTGCTCTCCTCTCCTCCGGTCTCCGTGACGATCCTCGTGAGCTGCGGTGCGCGAGGCATGGCAGCCGGCGTCACCACCTCACCGGTGGTCGCCGGGCCGAGTGCCGCGCGGGTCATCCCGAAGATATCCCTGATCTCCAGCCGGCATGTCAGCCGCGCCTTGCCCGGAAGCGGGAACGGCAGCGGTACGCGCACCACCTCTGCGTGTGCGGTCGCCAGTTCCTCGTGGAAGTGGAATGACGTATGGCTGCCCACCCGCAGTGGCCCGGAGAGCCGGGCAAGGAGCCGGTAGAAGAACCACGGCTGGATGCCGCGAGCGTTTATCTCCACATGGCCGCACCGATCCGGCGCGGTCATCGTCGCCTGGGTGTCTCGCGAAGCTCGCCAGCTCGCCTCGACCTCCGAGAACCTTCCCGCCTGGGATCGCCCGACGACCGCGAGGAGCATGGGCAGTCCTATCGCGAGTATTCCAAGGGAGGTGCGGTACACGTCACCGAGCGCGCCGCCCCGGGCGACAAACACGACACCGATTGCGAACACGATCGTACCGGCCACCGTGAATGGGTAGTAGCGCGCGACGCGTGCGATCTGCGCTCTGAGCCTGGCTGCGGTCACGATCGGCTCCTGCTCGCCTCCACCACGGTAGTCTCGAGCACCTCGTCGACGATGGTCCGGGGATCGTGCGCCGAATTCTTCATCACGAGCCGGTGAGTCACCGATGCCGGGAGGACCTCTTTCACGGTATCAACGGTCGTGTAGGTCTCGCCCCTGATGAGCGAGAGTGCGCGCGCCATGCGGGAGACCTTGACGCCGGTTCGCGGGCTCGCGCCCACGAGGACCGCCGCGTGGTCCCGCGTCGCTCGTACGCACTCCACGATGTAGCGGATCACGTCGGGGTCGATATACACGTCGTCGACGAGGGCCTTCCACCGCAGGAGCTCTCCGGCGCGGACGACCGGTTTGAAGCCCCGCCACCCGTCGGTCCGGCCGTGCTGCGCGACGATCGCCTGTTCGCTCTGCTCGGTCGGGTATCCCATGGAGAGCTGAACCATGAACCGGTCAAGCTGCGGCGCCGGGAGCGGAAAGAGATGCGATCCGCGAAGGTTCATCGTCGCGATGATGAAGAACGGATCCTCGAGCCGGTACGTCGACCCCTCGATCGTCACCTCCTGCTCCTCCATTGCCTGGAAGAAGCTGCCCTGCGTTTTCGGCGTCAGGAGGTTGATCTCATCGCACAGCACGAAGTGGCTGAACATGGGTCCCTTGTTGAAGACGAGATCGCCGGTGGTTCCGGTCATCCGGTAGTACCCGAGGATGTCCTGGGGCAGCAGATCGACCGTGCACTGTACACGGCTGAAATCCTCCATCTCGACCGCGCGGGAGCCCCCGCGCCCGTTCGAGCCGTACGCTTCCCGGTGACCATCCCAGACGATGCTCCCGGCGAGCGCTCGCGCGAGGCTCGTCTTGCCCACTCCGTGGCTGTCGGCGAGGAGCACGTGTCCTCCGGCGATGTGTGCCGCGACCATGTGCTCGAGCCGGACCGGATCCACCGAAACCACGCCTCGGATATTGCCTATGAGCTGTTCGACGCCCGTTCGGACCTCGTATGCCGTTTCGTTTTCCATATCTTAGGGCAAGGATAGGGCTATCCGGCCGCGTGGGCAAGCTTCGTGATCGCGGTTACCGCTTTCGAGGCAGATGCCATCTGCGCCAGTGACGCAGGAACCTGAGGTCACGCGGCGTTGGCGATCGCTCCCCGAAGCAGACCGAGAGCACGATGTTCGCCACGCGGCCGGCGTGTCCGTTCGTCGCTGCGGCCCAACCGGTCCATCCAACCCGCTCGGGCGGCGGATAGCCGGCTCGGACGCTGCGAGTGCGCACGCTGCGTACCGTCGCACGAAACCGTCGGTCGGGATCCCGGCGGCGTACGAGCAGCACCAGGCCGGCCCCGGCGAGACCGATCAGTGGAACTGCCATGAGCCACAGGGAGATGACCGGAAGATCGAACTGGAAGCCCCTGCCGTCCGGCTGTTCGCGGATCTCCTGGCGAAGGATCTCCTGGAGCTGCATGACCGTGCGCCCCTCATCGCGGATCGCGGCGTACCGGTCGAAGAACATGTTCTCGTAGCCGACCGGCTGCATCGGGGGCGTCGCCTCGACGATGCGCCAGCCGATCTCCGGAAGCCAGACCTCAGCCCACGCGTGGGCACTGTAGCCCGAGACCGTGATGTCTTCGAACATGCCGAAGCCGGCACCGAGATCCTCGGGCATAGGCGGCTGCACCAGGAAGCCGGTGACATAGCGCGTGGGAATGCCCTGCATGCGGCTCAGCATGGTGAAGGCCGTCGCGAAGTGGACACAGTAGCCTCGTCGGTGTTCCTCCAGGAATGCCGACAGGAAGCGGGATCGATCCGCCGGCTGCGGAGGTTCGAGCGTGTACTCGAACCCCTCTCTGAGGAACCGCAGGATGTTGACGATCGTCTGCGCGTCGTTCGGGCCCTGCAGTTCGGCGGCGAGGCTGGAGAGATCCTCCCGCACCCGCTCGGGGACACTGAGATACCGGTCATCCGGCGGATCCGCGTCGACGCGTCTCTGTTCGCGGTAGAGCGACACCGAGTCTCCGTGGAGCAGCGGGTCGGCCAGCCGGTATCCAAGAGACTCGCCGGACTGTCTGAACCGCAGCCGCGCACGCTCGGAGACGGCCACCGCGACGGTGTCGAGCGTGTGCGGAATCACGGAGTAGAAGTCACCGAGAATCGTGACCTCGATGCGACTCGCCGGCGTCTCACGCGTCGGCTGGGGCTGATCCGGCCGATCAACCATCTCGAGGAAGACCGGGCCCCCGGCTTCATCGGCCTCGAGCGCCACCTCCGGCTCTGATTCGGCCTCCACCGCGCTCGACACGTTCCACGAGGAGCCTCCGAAGACGTGGAACACCTCGGTCCGGAGGTAGACCGTCTCCATCTCTACGCCGGATACCCGGAAGATCGCCCGGTTCGAGAGGACCGGCGAACGGCCGACGTCCTCGGTGGGGAGTCGGTAGCCGTAGCCGGGAATGTCGTACATGATGGGGAAGTTCGGAAAGACGGAGACGATGATCTCCCGGAATCTTGGGCTGAGTACCCGGTCGACGAGCCGGCTTCCCTGTGCCGTCGTGACGCTTCCGAGCCCTGCGCCGGCGAGCACCGCGAGCGCAAGGAGCGCGACGGCGTGGCTTGCCGCCCGTACGGCGGGGCGCGGCGGCCTCCCCCGGACGACCCCGGCCACGAGGACGAGTACGC
>SKZO01000219.1 GCA_007127335.1 Spirochaetales bacterium
CGAGCTCGAGTCCGAGATCCCGACGAGATTCTCCGACCACTGCGTCAGGAGCTCGAGCCTGGTGGTCTGGCCGAGCGGTACGGGGTCTATCCGCAGGAGCCCATTCTCGTTCTGGAAGAGCCGCATGCGGATATCCGGGATCGGGATCGGGCCCGGAGGCGCATTGGCGCCTGCGAAGGTAGAGAGATACTCACCAACGTAGAATCCCACGTAGAGCTCATTCCCCGGGTCGACCGGCGTATCGCGCATCTTGAGCCAGTGGAGGTTGTTGCCGGCCTCCCGGAAGTAGAACGAGTAGAGCGGCAGGTTCGTGACGTCCTCGATGTTGAAGTCGTTTGCATAGACGATCGGGCGGTGGAACTCCTGAAGCGGATCGGCCTGCGTCGTGCGCAGCTTGTACAGGAACCCGTCCACGGGGCTCCCAGGGGCTATCGCCTGCAGCAGGTACGGCGTGTCGGGGTCAAGCGTTACGGGCGGAAGAGTTCGGGGAAGATCGGTCGTGATTTCGAAGAAACGGTTCGAGCTGTCCACCGGCGCGGTGAACGATTCGCTCCCCAACTGGTCTCCCGCCTCGTCGAAGACCCGCACCGTGACGTCAACGCCGGCGGCAAGGGTGGACAACTCCGTCTCCGTGAAGTCCGCACGGCTTCGCGAGAGGGTGGCCACGCTCGTGTTCTGGTCGACCTCGATTTCGGCCGAGAGCTCGGCGAACTCACCGGCGAAGTCGAGCATGACCGTGTGCGGCGTGTAGCCTCGCCGGGCGAGCTCCCGCACGTCGACCACCATACCAACGGTCCCCTCGTTGGTCGTCAGGTCGGCCTCCGACGGTTCGGCACCGGTCGTCGGCGTTCCTGATGTCCCGTCACCATCGCGCGCGCCCAGCGGATCCTCGCATCCGCTGAATGCGGCCAGCGCCGCAACCCCAAGGACCGCGAACAGGAGGCGCCGCCTCGTGCCGCTCCGCCGGTCATGGATGATCTTCATCGAGCGTCCTTCCTTATGTAGAAGGAAAAATCGTACGCGGAAGCGAGCGAGTCAAGACTATTGTTACGACGAGTAATTTTGTCAGGTTATCGGGGGCCTTGCCCTTCCGAGACCGGTGAGTGGTGCCCTCTCAGCCTGGGGCCACCGGCTGCGGGAGTTCCCGTGCGAGGGTCAGGCACTCGAGGTACATCCGGGGAATGTGGAACGGTCCCTTGAACATGTTCCCCTTGATCTCGCTCGACAGTGACCCGTCGCGGTGCAGGTACCCGAACCACTCGCCGTGCTCGCGGTCCGGGAAATGCGCATGTGCCCACTCGTCGCATTCCGTGAACATGCGTGCGTAGCGCTCCTCACCGGTGAGGAGAAATGCGTACAGCGAGGCGATGATCGCCTCGCACTGCGGCCACCAGAACTTCATGTCGTGCCAGTATTCGGTCGCGGGGCGATTCAGGACGTCGCGGTAGTAGATGATGCCGCCGTACTCACGGTCCCAGCCCCAGGCCCACATCCAGTCAAGGATCGTCGTGCCCATGCGCACGAGCTCCTCGTCGCGGCCGCGGTAGAGCGCCTCGCGGAGGATGAACCACGCCGCCTCGATCGCATGGCCCGGGTTGAGGAGCCGCCCCTCGAAGTGGTCTTCGAGCTCCCCGCGGGAGCTCATCTGCTCGAGGGCCGCCTCGTGCTCGGCCTTCATGAAGCCGCGAAGCTCCTCGATATACCCGTCGATCTTCGCCGACCAGGCGTCGGCCCCGTGCGGATCGCAGTCGCGAAGCTCCTGCACGACCGCGAGGAGGATCATCGGCAGGGCGAACCCGCGTGAGGCGCGGGTTTCCTGGTTGAACTTGGGCTCGAGGAGCCCCGGGGTGGACCGGTAGCGTTCCACGAGCTCGAGGAGCGAGCGGGCGCGTTCGAGGTACCGCGGCTGCCCGGCGGCACGCGCGTAGGCGGCCATCGCCATGATCGCGAAGCATTCGCTGAACAGGTAGCGTGTGCGCTTGATGAGCGGCCTGCCCGCCCGATCGACCCGGAAGTACATCCGCCCGTCTTCGTCGAAGCAGTGGTTTTCAAGAAACTCCACGCCGCTCCTGGCCAGATCAAGCCACTCGTCGTTCTTTTCGAGCTTCGAGTGCAGGGTCGAGAGCATCCACGCGAACCGACCCTGGAACCAGACCGGCTTGTCGCTCTCAATGAGCGCGCCGTCGCGCGCGAGCCCCGTCAGGTAACCGCCGTACTCGCGGTCGATCCCGTGCTCGAGCCAGAACGGCAGGATCTGCCGCCGCAGCTCATCCTCGTACCTCGTGCGAATTTCCCCAGTATCAATGCGACCCATGGTGCCCCCGGCTCATGATCGCCCATCGCCGAGACACCATCAAGCCCCTCTGCTATCATGGGCGCCAATGACCGAGCGCAGCACCACAGCACGCCGCCACATCCTGGGCATCGATATCGGCGGGACGACGATCACCCTCTCCCTTTGCCGGGAGCAGGCCGACGCGCTACCGCTCCTGCTCGAGAGCGTTGCGATCAGGACGCGCGAGGTACCGGACGCGGCCGCGATCGAAGCTGTCCTCACGCAGGGCGCCCGCGACCTCCTCGCCCGCCACGACGTCCGCGTGGACGCCTGCGGAATCAGTTGCGGCGGGCCGCTCGACCCGGCCGGCGGGCTCATCCTCTCGCCGCCAAACCTGCCGCCCTGGGGGACGCTTCCCGTCGCGCGGATCATGGAGGATTCGCTCGGCGTGCCGGCGCGCCTCCTGAACGACGCGGACGCGGGTGCGCTCGTGGAGTGGCGGTTCGGCTCCGGCGCCGGCGTCCGCCACATGCTCTTCATCACCCACGGGAGCGGGTTCGGCGCCGGCATCATTGCCAACGGCGCGCTCTACCAGGGAAGCGGGCAGGCGGGCGAGATAGGCCACGTCCGGCTCGAACGACTCGGCCCCGTCGGCTACGGGAAGCGCGGTTCAGTCGAAGGCTTCTGCAGCGGCGGCGGCATCGCCCGGCTCGCGCAGGCGGCCGCGACCGAGCGGTACCAGCGGGGGCTCGATGTCGCCTTCTGCGAAGGCCCGGATAACGTCCACCTGATCCGTGCGGAGGACGCCGCACGCGCGGCCTCTTCAGGCGATCCGGTCGCCCTGAGCGTCTTTGACCTCGCAGGCGACTACCTTGGGCGCGTGCTTGCGCTCCTCGTCGACATCTTCGCGCCCGAGCGTATCGTGCTCGGCGCGGTCTATCAACGCTCGCAGCCGCTCCTCGAGCCCTCCATGCGCCGCGCGCTCGAGCGCGAGGCACTGGCAAGCTCGCTCGACGCCTGCGAGATCGTCCCCGCGCGGTTCACCACCGAGCTTCGCCACCTCGCCGCCTTTGCGGCGGCAACCTGTGAGGAGACCCATGGCTGACCACTACCCGGATATCGACTCGCTCACGAGCAGGCTTCCCGCCCTTCGAGAGGCCGACGCGGTACTGCGCCGCGCCACCGCCGCTATCCTCGAGACCCTCCGGTCGGGAGGGACGGTCTTCGCCTGCGGAAACGGCGGCAGCGCCTGCGACGCGGAGCACATGGTAGGCGAGCTCGTGAAGTCGTTCGAGCTCCCCCGCCCGGTGCCCGCGGCGCTTCGCGGCGAGCTCGAGCGCCGCCACGGTGAAGCGGGCGTGGATCTCGCGAACCGGCTCCAGACCGGGCTTCGCGCGGTGAGCCTCGTGTCTTCGGTGGGCGCGGCGACCGCGATCGCAAACGACCAGGGCGCGGACCTCGTCTACGCGCAGCAGCTTCTCGCGCTCGCGAAGCCAGGCGACCTGCTCGTCGGCTTTTCCACCTCGGGCACCTCTGCCAACGTCGTCGCCGCCCTGCGCCTTGCCGCCGCGCTCGACGTCCGCACCGTCCTCCTGACCGGCCGCCGCTACCCGGGCGGCTCGCCCCCCGTCGCCGAGCACGTGATCGTCGCTCCGGACACGGCCACCGCCCCCGTGCAGGAGTACCACCTCGCGATCTACCACGCGATCTGCATGGCGGTGGAGCGGGCGTTGTTCGAGTAGCGGCGAGACAGCGAGTTTCCTTGCCGGAGCGCACCGTCCGGTGCTATATTCCGCACAGATAAAACATATTGGAGGAATATGATGAAATTTCATTCCAGATCGAAGAGTGCTCCCTCAAGTCGCGCCGCACGGGTCTTTGGCACTGTGGCGGTGCTTGCGCTCGCCCTCGCGGCGCCGGCGATCCTCGCCGCCGACGAACCGGCGGTCGAGTTCACCGCTCGCGCTGAGCTGGGATTCGTCTCGTTTCTGATCCACGAGATCCAGTTCGGCGAGGACGGTGACCGGTTCAACTATCGGACGCAGGGCGGTCAGGAGATACTCTACCCTTACTCGCGTCTGACAGGCGAGCTGCTCCTCAAGGCGCGGCACGAGGTGGAGCTCCTCTACCAGCCGCTGACGATCAGGAGCGTCACGCGCATACCGGCCGGGACCACCCTTCGAATCGACG
>SKZO01000125.1 GCA_007127335.1 Spirochaetales bacterium
CACGACTTTTCTGCATCCGAGGCCTTGAAACTCAAGCTGATTTTCGCCAGACTGTAGAAGCATTGTAGGGCCTCTCCTTTCTTGTTAATTGATTTTGGCTAAACCAATTATGACAGGAAGGTGGGCCCTTTTCTATGCCTTTTGTGAGATTTTCAGGCTAGCCGCAGGCCAGCGTCTATCTCCTGCATCCTCTCTGCGGACAGCGAGCCGAGCGTGTCGTCAAGATACGCCTTGTCGATAGTCAGCAGCTGCGAGACGTTGACCACCGACGGATGTGGGAGGCCACCTTCGGACTCATCCAGACCGACGTTTCCGGGAGCGTCTGCCAGCGACAGATTCGTCGTCACGGCAGCGACGATGACGGTACGCACCCGACTGCGGTTGAAGGGGTCAGCCTGTACCAAGACTACCGGTCTTCGGGAACCGGGGCCAGATCCCCGCGGCTCGGGAAGGGTCGCCCACCAGACCTCACCCCGTCTCACGATCATCCCGGGTGAGCGTGCGGTACTGAAGCTCCCCAAGGACCGGGTCCACCGATGAGTCTGCTGCCGAGTAGACCGCGTCGAGCTGCTCAACAATCTCGTCTTCGCACCTCAGATACGCCTGAAGCGCACGCCGATAGAGTTCGCTCCGCGAGATCCCCCTCCTGGCGGCGTACCGCTCGGCCTGCTCGTGTATCGAGTCCGGTATTGAGATCGCAATCTTCACGATGGGAGTATGACTGAAGTCATACTAGATGTCAACCCCTGAACCCCCCCGGGATTCGCGGAATCTGGGGACGCCGCAGAGGCGGAACGTCGAACCCGTCAACGTTCGGAACGTTCGACATTCTAGTGTCCAGAACGTTGGATGCGCGACCAGCGCCGACCCGCAGAAGAGACACGCACGCTGTCGCCGCTCTACCGCTCCGATACCACTGTTCGCAGGCTGTTCGTAGACGAGATCGACATCGTCGTATCTGAAAGGTCATCCCTTGGAAGCTACCTGACCGGGGCGCACGCGCAGCTTCGTGCCGACAGGTTCCTCAGCCGCGACCGGAGTTTCTACAAGAGCTACTTCCCGCACCTCAGGCGGATGAGCTGAGGGCAGCGGAAAGTCGCATCAGGCGACCAGCGGAGCCTGGTCTCCCCACAGCATCACTTCTCCACCGCGGGCGCTACCCTGAGCGCCGCAGACAGCTCGGCGAGTATCCTGTTCCTCGCCAGCGAAAGCTTCCGGTGAAAGGACAATCTCGTCCGTAATGGCTGCCATCGACTCCTCGATGAACGTGGACCGATTCGCCTGGTCGATCTCCGCTGAGATCGCCCTCAGAAGCTCTGAGAGGGTCACGGAGGTCTTGACTTTCGCGCCACTGACATACCACTCATACACGGGATCGTCGCGAGGCTGGCACAGAACCGCGCACAGATGGCGATCTCATGCATTGGGTCGACCGGGACGGCGTGACCCCAGGGTACTGGAAGGTGCGTGCGCCCCGGGATCAGAACTCCGGCCTCTGTGAGAGTTTCATGACGGTCAATCCGTCGTGGCCGGCCGCCACGTACGCGTAGTTGCCTGCTACACGCAGAGACTCTGCGGCGCCATCTGTCGGCACAGTGTTGATGACTCTGGGCGCACTTGGGTCTGCAATGCAGATCGCCGTCAAACCTTGTGTATGGCCAGCGACGTAGGCGTACGGGCCGATCACTACGGCCGAGACGCTGGAGGTCTGGACAGGCAGTGTGTCAACCGACTCGGGCTCTGTAGGATCGGCGACACAGAATACGTCGAGCCCTTCCATATTTAGGGAAATGTACGCGCGGGCATTGACAACGGTGACCTTCCTGGCGTGACCTGAGGTCAGTTCTGTGTGAACGACAAGAGGATTTGTTGGATCTGCTATGCTGATGACGGACAGGCCACTATTCCCATTCGCCAAGTATGCATACGAGTTTTCCACTGCAACGCCCCTCACAGTGTCCTGAGCCACCGAACTAACCACGGCTGGATTCACAGGGTCTGCAACACACAATATCGTGAGTCGATCATCGTCCCCGATGTAGGCGTACGAACCCATCACGACGATGGGGCCATATGCTACTCCCGGTGTCGGTAGAGTGGAGACGACTTGCGGGGCTTCTGGACTCACTACACTGAGAATCGTTAACCCTGCGTTCCCATCCGCCACGTATGCGTGCGCTCCTGCCACGGCAATGTCGTATGCAACATGGTTCGTCGATATGGTCGAAAGTAGGACGGGGGCCGAAGGATCCGCAACACTTAGCACCGCCACACCATTGCTACCCAATGCGACGTAGGCATGCAATCCCGCAACAAACACACCAAAGGAATGGCCGGGTAGCGTCGCCGTGGAGACCACCGCCGCGTCCGCTGGATCCGCGATGGCAAGGACAGTGAGACCCGAATTGTAGTCTGCGACGAATGCATAGGAGCCAGCCACAGCGACGTCTCGGGCCTCTCCTGGCGTCGAGGTTGTGCCCACAACAGCGGGACCCGAGACGGCAGCAATGTGGACTACCGTGACGCCCGCTTCATCATCCGCCACGTAGGCGTAGGAGTCCGTCACCGAAACGTGGCGTGCCGAGCCGGGTGTTGAGACTGTAGTTACCAGAGCGGGATTTTCGGGATTGGTGATGTCGATTACCATCAGACCTGCAGAATTGTCGGCCAGGTACGCGAATGAGTCCGCTACGGCGACTCCGCGAACGGAGCCGACCGTCTGCAGGCTCGCCGCGAGTATAGGAGCCTCAGGGTCTGCGATGTTCACGACGGCAAGCCCGTTCTGGCCGTCCGCCACATAGGCGTAGGTATCCAGAACCGCGACGTTACCAGACGCGGTGCCGGGGGTTGCCACGGACGCAACGACGGCTGGGTTCTCCGGGTCAGATATGCATACCACCGTGAGACCGGCACTCCCATCTGCTACATACGCATAGGAGCCTGACACCGCAACGCCCCACGGGTACCCAGGAGTTTGAACGTTTGCGGCGACTTCCGGGTTAGTGGGATCGGAGACATCCACGACAGTGAAACCACCCGTGAAATCAGCGACATAGGCGTAGGAGTCCACCAGGGCGATCCCACGACCTGAGCCGGGAGTCGGGATCTCTGCTACCACGTACGGACTCGCCGGGTCTGCGACACAGACCACTATCAGGTTGGGCCCGACACCGCTACGTGTAACAAACGCATATGCGCCTGCTACAGCGACACCTATGGAAAACCCAGCGATCTCAGCATTGCCGATCAGCTGATGACTGCGAAACCGTCCCGGGACCCCTCCCTGGTGCTCGCTCACGATCTGCGGAAAAGCCGTAGGCCGGACGCGGTAGAAGTACTCAGTATCATGCTCGAGCTTGGTGTCTGTGAAAGAGCTCGCAGAGAGCTGCCGCCGCACCTCCCAGGGGCCCTGGGGAGACAGGCTGCGCTCTACGGTGTAACGCGAGACGTTGGGGTTGTCCCACCACTCCACCGTGATGGACCGGAAGTCCGTCTGACGTATGGACGGAGCGAACGACCGGACGCTCAGCGGCATCGACTGGACCGCGCTCGACACCGCGTGGTCGCCGGCGCCTTCGGGCATGACGGCGGTGAGCTGGAACGAGTAGACCTCCCCGTCCTCCAGGCCGGTCCAGGTGTAGGGGCTCTGAATGTCCTCGCGGCTCTGGCCGTAGCTGAACTCGAACAGATCGTAGCGCTCGGCGCCCGGGACCTCGTCCCAGGTGACGGTAACCTGCCGGTGCGCCGGGGTGACCGAGAAGCCCGGGACGTCGCCGGTCGCCGCGGGGAGGAGTTGGACGTTCGCGGTCGTGACGTTGCCGTTCCAGTCGGCGGCGGAGAGCTCGAGCGTCGCGGGGCCGGAGACGAGCTGCGAACCATCCGAATCCCTCGTCGCGAAGAGGAAGCTGAAAGCGCCGTTCTCGTCGACCGTGAAGCTCCCTGAGACCTGCGTGCCCAGGACCGCGTAGCGGCACTCGCCTATGCGGCCGGAGCTGGGGGCGGGGCCGGCGGCGTCGCGGTCGACCACCGTTCCGGTCACGCGCACGACCGTGCTGTAGGCGCTGCGGTCGGCGGGTTCGAGGATCGTGATGATGGGGCCCACATCGTCGCGGATCTGCTGGGCGAGGTCGAAGGGGAGCGCGTGAGGGCAGGAGGCGAGCGTGGCGACGGCCGCGAGACAGGCGAGAGCGCGGAAGAGCCGGGCCGCGGCGGACCGGGCGGCGGGGAATCGTTGAGGGATCATTACTCGTCCTCCTCGACGACGAAGCGAATGGACGGAGCGTCCGCGGCGGAGGCGCGGGCGCCTGAGGGGTCGGCGGAGGCGACGTAGCGGTAGCGCGATGCCTCGGCGGGGTCGATGCGTTCGGCCTCCGCGAGGTGGCGGGCCGCCTCGTCGTAGCGGCCGAGCTCGTGGAGCGTGCGCGCGAGGTTGATCGCGACCGAGAGCGCG
>SKZO01000089.1 GCA_007127335.1 Spirochaetales bacterium
CTGCGCGCACCCCCGCCGGATGGACGTCGAGCGAGGGCAGGCTCCCGCGCTGCGCCACCGCGCCGTCGATCTCACCGCTCATCAGGGCGATGGTGGTTGACGAGTAGTGGACCGGAGGGTCGGTCGCCAGGTACGTGGGCGACATGATGGTCGGCGCCTCACCGTCCTCAATTCTCCCACCCAGGTTGAAGCCGATCATCCGGGCGGCAACCATCGCTCGCAATGCGGCCGCCTGTGCCGGGGTCAGCGAGAAGCCGGACGGCGTGAAGGCCATCAGACCGGCTGAAAACGGATGTCCGACCACGTCGACGTACGCGTTCGACTGCGGGTGTTCGAGCTTCCGGTGCGAGAGCAGCAGGGCGTGGGGTTGCCATGGTGCTCCGGGTGAATCGAGCTCGGCCGCCTTCCATTCGCGCAGCTTCTGCAGGTAGTCGAGGATGATCACCGTGTCCGGGTCATTGGACACGGTCTCGGGATCGAGGAGGACAGGCTCCGTCCTGACGCTCACGTCGAAGTGCAGCCCCAGCTCCGCGGCAAGCAGACGCTGAAGGAGCATGGTGGATTCGCCCATGCGCAGGGCGGTGCCGTCATCAACCGATGGGCTCATATCGCTGAGAAGGACGATCTCGAGGTACGGGATCGCCTCAGGAGCATCGTTCGGGATCTCAGGGAGAACCGGCGGCGCAGGATCATCCTCAAGGGTGTCGACACCGGCGGCCGAGGAAGGGTCGTTGATCCCGGAACACGCGACCAGAAGAACGAGGACTGCGACAAGCAGACCGCCACGCAGTACCACAGCTGGAAGGTTTCTGATAGACAATCGATTCACCTCGAGTTCGATCAAGTTCATGAGAAAATCACTCATATTATTCCGTGAGTCAAGTGCCCGACAGCACGAATACACCACCTGTTCTCACTCGGCCGCAGATGATAGGCTGCAGCAGGAAGATCATGGATCACATGCATACAGATAACCACGGAATCGTGCACCTCACCTTCGAGACCGACGTCATACCTCCGACCAAGCCCGTGCTCGAGGTGATCGTCGACGGGCCGGCAGGCGAACGGTGGCAAGTGCCTGGCTTCGCGCGCGGCGCAGCGGGCACTGAAGCAAACCGCTTTGGCGCCCGGTTCTTCCCGCCTGCTGCCGGAGAGTACTCCTACCGCGCCGAATGGGTAGCGACGGACGCTCCGCGCCGGTCCGCCGGTGACGGGAGCTTCGCAGTCGACGAGGCGACCCCCGGAGATGATGAACGGCGCCGTGGCCGGCTTCGCGTCGCCGCCGGCGGCAGGCACCTGGAGTGGGCGAACGGCGAGCGCTTCCTCTGGCTCGCCGACACGTGGTGGATGGCCTTCTCGCCTCGGATAGACGACGCCGGCTTCACGGCGCTCTGCCGCGACCGGAAGGCGAAGGGCTTTTCGGTCGTGCAGCTCGTCGCGGGACTCTTTCCGGACATGCCGCCGCTCGACGAACGCGGAGCCAACGGCGGCGGCACCGCCTGGCTTCCCGATTTCAGCGGGGTGAACCCGGACTACTACGACGAGGCGGACAGGCGAATAGAGACGATCGTCGACCACGGACTCGTTCCCTGCATCGTCGGCTGCTGGGGCTACTACCTCAGCCTCGCATCGGAAGCGACGATGCGCGAGCACTGGCGCCACCTCGTCGCGCGGTACGCGGCGTACCCGGTGGTCTTCTGTCTGGCCGGTGAGACCCGCATGCCCTACTACCTCTCACCCGACCCGGAGGGTGACCGCGCGCGCCAGACCGAAGGGTGGACGCGGATCGCCCGGTTCGTCCGAGAGACCGATCCGTACGGTAACCTGCTGACGACCCACCCGGACCAGCGCGGGCGCGAGCAGCTCACCGATCCGTCGCTCCTTGATTTCGAGATGCTGCAGACCGGGCACAGCGACAGGGCCTCGCTTCCCTTCACAATCACCGCGGTGCGCGAGTCGCATAACGCAGGAGCGATGCCGGTCATAGACTCGGAGGTCTGCTACGAGGGAATAGGCGCCGCCTGCCGCGAGGAGGTTCAGCGGTACCTCTTCTGGATCTGCGTCCTCAACGGCGCGTGCGGCCACACGTACGGGGCGAACGGGCTCTGGCAGGCAAACGGCACGGACGCTCCGTACGGTCCGTCGCCGCACGGCATGGAATGGGGAGATGTCCCGTGGACCGACGCCATGAACCTGCCGGGTTCCGCGGCGGTCGGCCGGCAGAAGCGCTTCCTCGAAGAGCTTCCCTGGTGGACACTCGAGCCGGCGCATGACGTCACCGAGCACCCGGCCTCTGCAGAGCACCCGATGCGCCCGCACGCGGCGAGATCGCGCGACGGCAAACTCTGCCTCATCTACTTCCCGGAGTACCCGTGGCGGGCGTCCGAGCTCGCCGGCTTCCCGCCGCAGACGGCGACGCGCCTGCAGGTATTTGACCCGGTTCGCGGAGCGCTGCACGACCGGTCAACGGTGACGACAGACGCGCGGGGAAGGATCGCGATCCCCGGCCCCACTCCGGACTATGACGGACGGGCGTTCTTCCCCTTCTTCCAGGACTGGCTGCTCATCGTCCGTACAGCTGATCGGCCGACGGCTGACAACTCATAACCACATAAAGGAGCTCAGCATGAAGATCACGGCAGTCCGCGCCTACCCCATCAGCGAATGGCGCACCTTTCTGTTCATCGTCGTGGAGACCGACGAAGGAATCACCGGCCTCGGAGAGGCCGGCCTGACGGGTCAGGAGCGCGCCATGATGGGCGCGGTCGACTCGCTTCGGGAGATGATCGTGGGAGAGGACCCCTTTCGCATCGAACACCTGTGGCAGCTCATGTTCCGCGGCGCCTTCTTCCCCGCGCAGCGGGTCATGTCCTCGGCGATCGCCGGAATCGACATGGCTCTCTGGGATATCAAGGGCAAGGCGCTCGGCGTCCCGGTCTACGAGCTCCTTGGCGGCCGCGTCCGGGACAAGGTCGTCTGTTACCCCCACTGCGGCGGTGAGACGGTAGAGGCGCTCGTAGAGGACGCGCAGGCCCGAGTGGCGGAGGGCTGGCGCTTCGTCCGCTGGGGCGTATCCTCCGAAGGGGACGTGATCGAACCCCGTCGCGCCGTACGGCAGGCGATCACGCAGTTCGACGCGCTGCGCAGCGCACTCGGAGACGAGGTGGAGCTCTGCATCGACGTCCATACCCGGCTCGACCCGAGCGACGCGGCAACGCTCTGCCGCGAAGCCGAGCCGTACCGCCCATACTTCGTCGAAGACCCGCTGCGGGCGGAGAACTACCAGCTCTACCGGATGCTGCGGTCGCGGACCGGAGTACCCATCGCCGCCGGCGAGCACTACAGCAGCAAGTGGGAGTTCCGGCAGGTGATCGAGGAGGACCTCATCGACTACGCGCGAATCGACCTCGCGATCTGCGCCGGCCTCACGGAGGCCCGCAAGATCGCCGGCTGGTGTGAGACCCACTCGATCCGCCTCGCCGTGCACAACCCGATCGGTCCGGTCAGCACGTCGGCCTGCCTCCACCTCAACCTCGCCACATCGAACTTCGGCGTCCAGGAGCTCCCGCGCCGTCCGAACGAGAGCCTCGCGGATCTCGTGCTCCATCAGCCCGAGTGGAAGGAGGGCTCCCTCCTGCCGCCGGACCGCCCCGGCCTGGGGATCGAGCTCGACCACACGGTGCTCGAGAAGTATCCCTACGAGCCGAAGGCCCTCGCCAGGCTCACCCGGGAGGACGGTTCGTTCACCAACTGGTAAGGGCCCGGCAGGCTCGTCGCCGGCCGACCCTCCGCCGCGGGTGCCTCAGCCGCGGGCATGATCCGCGAGCGCCTGCGTCTCGGCCACGAGCTTCTTCCACGCGTCGCGGCTGAAGGAGCCGTCCTGCCGGTGCGCAAAGGGCGGCGTCTCGATGCACGCCGGATGCGCGTAGCCGATAGCGGCCATCCCGGCGAACACGGCGTCCCAGTCCACCAGGCCGCGGCCCGGTGCGAGATGCGAATCGCGATCGCCGGCATTATCCGCGAGGTGGAAGGCGGCAAGCATGGGCGCCATCGCGCGGAAGAACTCGTTGGCGCCGTCCGGGCCTCCGGCCACCAGCGCGTGTCCGGTATCAAGGCAGAAACCCAGGTTCGGGTGGGCGAAGCGCTCGGCGATCGCGGAGAGGTGCTCGGGGCTGGAGCCCACGCGCGGACCGTCGGCCCCGGGAAGCATGTTCTCGATCGCGATCACGATCCCGAGTGACGCCGCCCGCGGCAGCAGCGTCTCGAGACTCCGCTCGATGCGAGTGAGGTAGTTGTCGAACCCCTCGACGTCGACGCTGAAGCGATTGGTCGACGGGTGCTGGATGACCACGCGAGCCCCCAGCGCCGCGGCCCGTTCCATATGGAGGACCATGGTGTCCACGGCTGCGCGCCGCGTCGTCTCGTAGAAGCAGACAATGTCGTCGTC
>SKZO01000166.1 GCA_007127335.1 Spirochaetales bacterium
AGAGGCCGGGTGCGACCTGCATCCCGCAGTAGTTGAGGTCGCGCATGCCGAAGGTCTCCCAGAGATCGCAGTAGCAGATGATCTCGGCCGCGCTGAACCGGTCGTCGCAGAAACAGGTCCAGGTGGTCATCGTCCCGCCGCCGCTGAGGCCCATCACCCCAAGGCGGTCAGGATCCACGTTGTCCAGTCCGACGATAAAGTCGGTGGCCGCCATGCCATGGCGCACGTTGATCGAGATGGAAGTCATCCCGAACATCGTCGCGTTCAGGTAGAGCAGATTGCACCAGTCGCGACTCCCGCCTACGCTCACGGAATTGGGCTTGCCCGCGGGATTTCGCTCCCCCGCGCCAATCCAGTCGATCGCGTAGGTGACGTATCCGGCCTGCGCCATCTGTCGCCCGTAGTCGTAGTTGTGCTCGGCGACATTCGCCGCCCGCGCGGGCGTCGTCTCGTTGCCCATGACCGGCTCCTTGCCATAGGGGCCGTGACCGTGCCAGCAGAGGATCGCGGGCCGTCTCTCTCCGGGCGCAAGGTCGCCCGGGATGTTCACCAGGAGCGAAGCCGAGAGGTGCTCCTGCACGTCGATGAGCCACCGTTGTCTCCGCAGGCCGTCCTCCTCCCACTCCACGACGAGCACGGGATCGAGCGGGACGGAATCCGGGAATCGGCCCAGGCAACTGAGCACCTCCGGCCGGGCGGCGTCGCGCCACCGGCTGAACTCTTCGACGGTCGCACCGTCGAACCGGTACGTCGGGGTGTGACCCCGCGCCATCTCCACGAACATCGTGTAGGGATCCTGATTACGCGTCGGCATGCCTCATCATCGCGCTCCGGCATGGTTGATGCAAGGGGCGACGGTGGCAGTCCGGCACAACCGGGAATAGCCATCGTTTCTGCGGGATGAACGCTGAGTCGATTCCGTATCTGGCAAAGGAAATCTGCGGCCGAAACCAGCCATTGTCCCGGGTTCCCCTCAGGACCGACCCCTGGCGGGGCGCAGCCGCCGCCGACTACGGAACCGCCTGCAGCAGATCGGTCACCAGTCCCTCCGCGGCGTCCTCGTGCTCGCGCGCCTGCGCCAGCAATCGGATCTGCTCGTCCGCCGGCAGCTCGCGGTTCGAGACCGCCTCGAGCGCGGAGGCGATCGCGCCGTACGCCTCCTGCAGCTCGCCGCAGAGGCGTGCGCCGTCGGCTCCGTCAAGACGGTCACTGAGCTCGCCGAAGAAGGCCGCGGCCATGCGGCGGCACTCCGCCCAGACGGTCGCATTCCACCAGTGGCCGTGCTGCGATCCGTGGCCCGCCCCCACCGCGGCGATCCACGCGCGGTATGCGTCGTCGCCCAGGTGGTACTTCGGGAACGCGAAGTCGGCGGGGGTCCGGCGAAGGTCGAGCGCGAAGGCGAGCGCGTTGCGCACCGCCGCGGCCGGCTCAGCCGACGCCGGACGCTTTGCGAGCGTCGTGAGGTACGCCCACCCTTCGGTCTCGAGGCACGGCTCCCAGGTCGAGAACGAGATGGTCGCGATCTCCGACGGTGCCTGCCCATTCCAGGGACGCAGCAGCGTGAACCCGCTCTCGTCGTAGCCTCCAATGAGCTGGTACTCGAGGAATCCCACGATGCAGAGCTCGCCCGCGTCAAGCCGGTTCCTGACCTGCTCCTCAATCCGCCGACGCTCCTGGGCCGGTGTCTCGCGCGTCACCGCGTACTCACCGGTGGAGGCAATCCCCAGGCTCGAAAGCAGCGCGTAGAAGCGGTCGGTCTTCCACACGTACGGTCCGCTCGGGCAGAGCTCGTCGTGGATGTTGATCACGAATGCATGACCGGTGAGCCCGAACAGCGCAGGCGTGGAGTACTCGAGGTCGAAGAAGCGCGCCGCGCCTTCCACGCATCCCATGAGCGACGTCGCGAGCGGCGTCTGTGTGAGTCCGGATACGTCCATGATCGTGTATACCTCCCTCATCCTCGTGATGAACCGCCTGTACTTCTCGTCGATCGCGGCGAGTGCGCTCGGTGTGAGCCCGAACCACGACCGGAACGCAGTCGTGAAGTTATCCTGGGAGCTGTAGCCGTACTCGAGCGACACGTCCACAACGCGTCGGCCGGCGAGGATCTGCTTCGCAGCCTCCGTCAGGCGGCGCCTCCGTACGTAGGCGCCCGGTGTCTCGCCGGTAACGGCGAAGAACTTCCTGCGAAACTGGTTCACCGAGTACCCGGCCCGCTCGGCCAGCGCATCGGCGGACAGCGATTCCCTCAGGTGAGTCTCGATGTGCGTAACCATGGCCGCGACGAGATCACGATCGTCCATCACGGGCAGTATACACCGCCCCGGATGTGGCGTCCTTTGAATATCGACCATCGGGCCGACGCTTTGACACCGGGCAACGGTTCGCGTACGCTTTCCGCCATGACGCTGACCTTTCTCGGGGCCGCACGAACGGTCACCGGATCATCAACGCTGCTCGAGACGAACGGGGCGAAGGTGCTCGTCGACTGCGGTCTCGTGCAGGAGTGGAAGCTCCGCGGCCGCAATTGGGAGCCGTTTGCCTTCAACCCGGAAGAGCTGGATGCGGTGGTGCTGACCCACGCCCACCTCGACCACTGCGGGCTTCTGCCGCGCCTGGTCAGGGCGGGTTTCCGCGGGCGCATTCACTGCAGCGCGGCGACCGCCGAGCTTGCGAAGATCATCCTGCTCGACTCCGCCCGGATCCAGGAGGAGGACGCGGCAACAAAGCGACGCCGACACGAGGCTGAGGGGCGCTCGGGGAAGCACCCGGAGAAACCGCTCTACACGACTGACGATGCGGAGGCGACCCTGCCGCTGTTCGCCCGCCAGCCGTTCGACGCGACGGTTGACCTGGCCGACGGAGTGCGCGCCACCTTTCGCGAGGCAGGCCACATCTTTGGTGCTGCGTCGGTCCTCCTTGAAGGCGGCACGGATGGAGACCGCAGGAGCGTGCTCTTCTCGGGCGACCTTGGGCGATGGGACAGGCCCATCATCCGCGACCCGCACCTGTTCGACCATGCAGACTACATCGTCCTCGAATCAACCTACGGCGACCGGGAGCACAGCGATCACAACATCGAAGAGCTACTCGCGAACGAGGTCAACACCACGCGAGAGGCGGGCGGCAACCTGCTCATACCGAGCTTCGCGCTCGAGCGCGCCCAGGAGGTGCTCTACTACCTGAACGTTCTGCTGCGGGCCGACCGGGTGCCACATCTCCTCGCCTTCCTCGACAGCCCCATGGCCGCACGGACCCTCGAGGTCTTCGAGCGTCACCCGGATCTCTTTGACGACGACATGAGCGAGCTTGTGCGCCGCGGGGAGTCGCCCTTCCAGTTCCCGGGCCTGAAGCTCGTCTCGAGCGTCCACGAGTCGAAGTCGATCAACCACATCCGCGGGACGGCAATCGTGATCGCCGGATCCGGGATGTGCACCGGCGGACGGATCAAACATCATCTGGCAACGAACATCGATCGGCCGGAGAGCACGATCCTGTTCGTAGGGTACCAGGCGAACGGCACGCTCGGCCGGCAGCTCGTGGACGGCGCGAAAGAGGTGCGCCTCTTTGGAGCGATGCGAAAGGTGCGCGCGCGCGTGAGCCGGATCAACGGCTTTTCCGGCCACGCGGACCGCAATGAGATGGTGCGCTGGCTCTCCGGGATGGGCACGAAGCCTCGTCAGGTCTTCCTGAACCACGGCGAGCTTTCCGCGATGGAGTCGCTTCGCGACTACCTGGGGGAGAAAGTCGGACTGACCGCAACGATCCCGGAGTTTCGCGAACGGATCGAACCGGCGTAGGCAGGGCTCACGGCCCGGACTCTACCCACGCGGCGACGGTCAGTCCCGCCTGACGGGCCCAGCGGTTCAGGACGGTCATCTCGCCGGCGTCCGGCAGGCGGTTGCGGAGTCCCCGAATCTGGACAATCTCCCGGCGCTTGACGTCGAGCTCCACGGTGAGCAGTCGGGTCACGCCGGTCGCAGTCTCGCGGCGCACGGACCAGATTGACGAGACGCGCTTCCGGCACGATGAGGCGTAGGTCGCCACGCAGTGCCCCAGAGCCCGGCCCTCTTCTTCCAGCTCGCGCGAGCTCAGTAGCTCGATGATCCGCCAGACACGCATATTGCGTGATTCGCGCTTGCCCTCCACCAGCTCAAAGTCCGGTATCCCCAGCCTGGGCCACTGGAGGAGTCCGCCCCTTGCGGTCCGCCCGAGTCGTTCATGCCACTCCTCCACCTGCCGCAGGAGCGTGCCGGGTGTCCGGCCCCCCATCGACAGGCCGGGCTGAGGCGGCTCCCGTTCCTCCACAAGCCCGTGCTCCACGAAGACGGCCTGGCTCTCGTACTTCTGGTTCCAGATATAGTCGACGATGGGCTGATAGTGCGCCGTGTCGAGCATCGGGTTGCGCGTGAAGAACCGGATGAGCTCCAGACCAAACTGGTTGTCGCGGAAGTCGAGTCCCATGCGGGTGCCGAGTATCGCGTCCGAGACCCTCCGGTCACCCCCGAGCGCGCGGACCTGCCCGTACCGTATGGCTGCACGCGGATCGTAGTGGTCCGGAGCCTCGGTAAACCAGTGCGCCATGCGCTTCGTGAGCGGAGCGGGCAGCCCGGCAGCGGTGCGGATGCTCCCGCCCTTCCCCAGATGGATGTACCAGCGCTGCCGCGTCCGGTTCTTGCGGTACCAGACGCCGACCATGAAGGCCGGTGGCTCGTACTCACAGAGAAGATGCGAGGCGAGACTCGCGACCTGTCTTTCTCTGTTGTGGGTGCGCGGCCGCCACTCGGAAGGACTGCGAAGCCACTCGCGCTGATACCGGTAGAGATTGAGGACCGCGATGGTGCTCTCCTTTGAGGCGAGGAGCTTGCTCACCGAATCTACCTGGATCAGGTACTCGCGCAGCCCGTCATCCGCATGCTGCTTCCTGCACGCCTGCGCGATGATCCTCAACGGCTCGTCAACGACCGTCGCCTCATCGATCTCGCCCGAAAAGATCCGCGCGATCGCATGAGACGGGTTGTGGGACCGCCTGGCCTGTGCCAGGGCACGGTCTGCACTCTGCCGCTGGAAGAGCTCGTGTTCCTGGCGTCGCTGCAGCTCCGACTTGCGCACGCTCGTCTGGAGGTGATTCGAGGTGCACCACCGCCGGTACTCGTCGAGCGACGCGAACCCGAGCTCACCGAAGATGTGCCGTTCCGTCGGAGCATCGAGCTTTGGGTGTGTGTGGCCTTTCGCCATGACCCAAGCATACCGGAGCGCACGCGAGGTATCTGCACAGAAAGGTCGAATAGCGCAGGAGCTTCGAACCCGGAACCCTGAACGACGACCTGACCGGTTCATCCGTCTGATACCTCAGTCGTCTGAAGTCCCAACCGGGAAGACGAGCCGGTAGCGTGATCCCGGCGACAGCTCGCTCGTGATGGAACCACCGAGCTGCTCCGCAAGCGCACGGAGAAGCTGCAGGCCAAAGGTCTCACCGGAGTCGGCTCGAGGCGCGGCACCGGCACCCTGCCCCTCGTTTTCATACGTTACCGCAACGGCACCGCCGTGTCTCACGGCGGTGATCGAAATGAGACCACCATCACGCCGGGGAAAGGCGTGTTTCATGGAGTTGGTGATGAGCTCGTTGATGATGATGCCCAGGGGAGAGAGCTGACTCACCGTGAGCGGGCAGGCTTCCACGTCCATGACGACGCGAATGGCTCCCGCCGGATCGTAAAGTCGGACTATCTCCGTGACGACCGGAGGGAGGAAGTCACGGATGTCAAGGTCGCTGAGCTCCGGTGCCGCGTAGAGGCGATCGTACAGCGCGGCCATTCCGCCCACCCGGTCGGCCGCCTCGCGGAGGATCGAGCGGGCCGACTCATCAACAGAGTCGGTCGCCAGTTCCGCTTCGAGTGCGAGCAGGCTTCGAACGATACCCAGGTTATTCTTCACGCGGTGGTGCGCCTCGCGCAGGAGAAGGTCTTTCTCGCTGAGTAGCGCGTCGACCCGCCGCTCAGCCTCCCGCCGGCCAATCGCGTTCACGACCATCTGTGCGAAGACGGTGAGAAGTCCTGTCTCTGCGTCCGAGGGAAGGCGTCGGGCGCGAACGAAGTCGAACCCGACGAATCCCGTGCAGACTCCGCCATTCATGAGGGGGACGGTCGCAAGGCTCTGAACACTCTGCCGGCACAGGTCTCTGGCAAGGTTCTCATCCGGCAACTCCAGAACATCATGCACGATATACGGCTCACCCCTGCGATGCGCATCGTAGATCCCGGCAAGCATCTCCACCGGCACTGCCTGCAGGCTCTCCCGCCACGGCTCTATGTCCGACGCGCACCACTCGTGCGTGTTCGTTGCCACCATCCGAACCTCGTCGTACGCGAAGAGGTACGCCCGGTCCGCATTGACGCAGACCCCCATCCGACCGAGCGAATGGGCGATCACCTGGTCCACGTCTGACGAAGAAATGTCGATGTACGCCGACGCTATATCGACGAGCGCACGCAGCATGTTCGACTGCCGGGCCATCGCGCACCGCGTACGCTCCTGCTCGGTCGTCTCGCGCACGATGGACAGGGCGAGATCCGGCCCGCACGGCACGAGCCGGCTCTCGAAATACCGTTCGCTCTCACCAGTCCCGATCGTGTAGGTGTAGATCTGCGGCGCCCGCTCCCGAAAGACTCTGTCAAGGCGATCCATCGTCAGCTCCGCGAGATACGCTGGAAGTGCATCGGAGACGTGCTGCTTCAGGAAGGTCTCCGGTGGTACGAGAAGTCCGTGGCCGTCGGCCGGTCTGTAGTCGACGAAGTAGCCCTCGCGGTCAAAGAGAAACATCAGGTCCGGGATCGCGTCCATCAGGGCCTGCGTGCGAATCCGGCCCGCCTCGAGCGCGACCTCCGACTCCGATTCGCGCCGCTTCGCTTCAAAGAGGCGAAAGGCCATCTTGACTGAGAGATCGAGCACCGCATCACCGGTGTGCTTGACGACATAGCCGTACGAGGTGATCCGCTCGGTGCGCTCGACGACATCCGGTTCGGTGTGCGAGGAGCGAAAGACGAGCGGCAGATCCCGCCTGGCCAGAATCTGCCGGGCAGCCTCGGTCCCGTCCATGCCATCACCCAGGTTGATGTCCATCAGCACGAGATCGATCTCAGGCCGGTTGAGGACAGCCTCCACGGCCTCGTCCCCGCTTGCGGCGATCACCACTGCGTACCCGTACCGCTCGAGCGCGCGTCGCTCGGTGATTGCCACGAGCCGCTCATCTTCGACGAGGAGAATCGTGCGTGGGGTTTGGGGAGCAGTCATGTTTCTCCGTCTCGCCGTGATCTTCGCAGGTATCGTCCCCGGGCGGCAAGTCCCGCATGGGGTCAGTACCGCTGCACGAGCTCAGCCCCGCGATAGTAGTGCGCAAGGATCTCGCTGAAGTCGTAGCCGGCGGCGGCCATCCCGGCGGCGCCGCTCTGATCCATTCCTACGCCATGTCCCCACCCGGCTCCGCTGAAGATGAAGCCTTCCGGGTACCCGTCGGGTCCGAGCTTCGGCTCCACGATGAAGAGGTTGCTGCGAAGGCCCCCAAGGCGGTTGCGGATCGCGTCCCTGCGCACGGTCGTCTCCCCGGCGGTTCCCCGGACGAGCACTTCCTCCACCCGGCCGCTGATCCCGCGGCCGCGGGTCGTGATCGACACAATCCGGCCCAGCTCGGCGGCACCTCCCAGACGCGATGCGATCTCCGCGACCGGGACGTGGAGCGTCCACCGGTAGGCTGCACGCCCGGAGTACCGGGGGTGCGAGCTGTGCGTCACCGGGCGGCTTTCCACCCAATGCGCGAGCTGCTCCGGCGAAAACGGATGGGACCGTTCTTCGAGCATCCGGTCGGGGACGGCCACGAGAGTCGACGGAAACCCCCAGACGCTCTCGCTGCTCTCCGTGTAGCCGCCGGAGTTCGCCGAGTAGACGGTGTTGACGAGGCGCTCCCCGGCCATCAGCACGAGACCGCGTGTGGCGTTCACCGCGTCGTCAGTCGCCCGATGTTCGTTACCGAATCCCTGATAGGAGGCCGACGCAACAGACGCAAAGAGGTCGAAGCCTCGCGAGGCATGCCTGCCCATGTTCGCGAAGGTGTACGTCCGCGCGGCGATCGCCTGCGCCTCGAGAGCCGCGGCGGGCCAGCTCGCCGGCATCTCCGAAGGGACGGTCGAGTACAGATACTCCTCCACGTTGAGCTCGTTCACGACGGTAATCCCGTTGGTCCGGGGCAAAAACTCGATGTCACCCCGGTAGAAGCGATCCGCGCGCCCGGCGAAGAAGTAGCCGGTTCCGTACTCCATATCAAAGAGCGCGGTCGTGGAGGTGGGGGCATCGTAGACGAGCCGGATTGGTGCAGGCCCTCGAACGAGACTCGAACCGGCCTCGTCGACGATCAGTACCTCGCCGTCGTTGAAGGTGACGGTCAGTAAGGCGTCGGCTTCTCCTTCTACCACCACGGCCTCCACAGTGCTTGCAGGCGCAGAGGTAGCGAGCAGGCGGAAGGCCCCGCCGGTCTTCACGTGGATCTCGCGCAACCCCTCGGCAAGGCCCACGCGCACGGTGGGAATCGCTTCGCGGTCGCCGGGAAGCGGGCGGGCCACCGGCGGAGTAGTCACCTCGCGGCGCGCGATTCGCTGGGCCTCACCGGCCGCGACGAGCTCCGGGTGCTGATCTTCCAGATCCTGCAGGGTCTTGCGCACCGCGTCGTTCCACGGCAGGCTCGCGCTCGCTCGTCCGAGCAGACCGTGCGCCGGTGCAAGCCTGCCGCTGCCGACCATCGCGAGCGCGAGCGGGTGGAAAGCCGCGGTGAGACTCGGCTCCTGTCGCAGGGCCGCGTTCAACCGCTCCTCGGCCAGCGAATACTCTCCGGCCTCGAGGCTGAGCCGGCCCAGCTCGAACCAGGCGTACGGTCGGTGCGGTTCGAGGTCGAGCGATGCCTGGAGCATCGCCTCGGCCTTCGCATGGTCGCCCGACTCGACAAGCGAGAGCGCCTGCCAGTACAACCGGTCGGCTCGGTCTCGGTCGCTGAGGTCTTCACGATCCTCGCCGGAGAGGTGGATCCCGGAGAGATAGGAGACCCGGGCGAGCTCGACGAGAAGACGAGGATCGCCGTGCTCGTCTCCGACGAGCGTCGTGAGGTGCCCGGCCGCCTCGCCGAGCTCGCCGGCCTCGCGAAGGAGACGAACCAGGTTTCGTCGGGCGGCTTCGTCGTGCGGGTTCGCTGCAACCACCTCGCGCAGCATCTCGAGCGCGTCCTCGAATTCTCCCTGGTAGTAGAGGCCAACCGCCTCCTGAAGCGAGACCGGCCCATCAGAAACGTCGTCCGCCGCGAGACGGCACATTGGCCCGAGTGCCAGAACCGGCAGGAACGCCGCGAGCACCAACAGCCGTGTCCTTGGGAATGATAGCATCCTGACCGGAGCGTACCGCGTGTCCCTCGCGGGGTCAACGATCGCCGCACGAATGACGTGCGACGCAAAAACATGCACTTGCTGTGCATACACATACAACGTATACTTGTCTTGCCCTGCCTCTGGACACGATAAAGGCAGGGAAAGGGAGTACCATGAAAAAACGACTCATGACTGTGGGAATCGGATGCCTGCTGGTGGTCCTCGGGACCACCGGACTTATGGCACGCGGACAGGGCGAGGCAGATACCGGCCCGCAGAGACTCAACATGGGGGCCGGCTGGGTAACCGGGGTCTACTACCCGCTCGCAGGCTCGATGTCGCGCGTCGCGCACGCGCATATAGACGGCTTGAGCCTGACGGTCGAGTCCTCGGGAGCGTCGGTCGTCAACAGCAACCTGATCGGCAGCGGCGACCTGGATCTGGCGATCGTCCAGAATGACGTCGCCTACTACGCGTACAATGGTCTGCTGCGCGAGGACTTCCAGCGAAACCCCGTCACCAATATGCGGGGCCTGTTCACACTCTATCCGGAGCCGGTCCAGCTTGTCGCGCGAGCGGACGCAGGGATACGGACGCCGTCGGATCTCGCCGGGAAGCGCGTCGCGGTCGGACCGCTCGGAAGCGGTGCCGAGGTAAATGCGCTCCAGGTACTCGAGGCAGCGGGTCTGAGCGAAGGGGACCTCGCGGCGGCTGAGCGACTGGAGGCGGGAGAGGCCGCGGACTACCTGCGCGACGGCCGCGTGGACGCCGCGTTCTTCACGGTGGGAATCGGCGCATCGGTGATCGCTGATCTCGCGGTGGCTCAGAGAATCACGGTCGTCAGCATTGACGGTGAGTACGCTGACCGGCTGCAGGCGATGGAGGATTTCTACGCCCGCGCGACGATCCCGGCCGATACCTACAACCAGGTAGGCGAGGCACGCACGATAGCGGTCGTCTCAATGGTCGTCGCCCGCGAGGACATCCCGGAAGAGGTGATCTACCATTTCGTCGAGGGCATTTTCGGGAACCTCAGCGTCATCCACTCCGCGCATCAGGCGGGACGGATGGTCACGCTCGAGACCGCACTCGACGGCATGCCGATCCCGTTGCACCCCGGCGCGGAACGTTTCTTCCGCGAGCAGGGAATTCGGTAAGGCGTCGGCCCTCTCAACCAGACCCCTTGATGAGTGTCGGATGCAGGCATCCCTGCATCCCCGGCACTCGGGCGAGAAAATGTGAGCGGACAGGACGCTGTTGACACAGGCACGATGGACCTCACCAGGTTAAGCGACGAAGGGCAGGTCCGCGCGCCGCGCGGTGTCCTGGGAACGATCATGCTCCTCGCGGGTCTCGCGTGGTCGCTCTTTCACTTCTACACGCTCGGGTTTGGTCTGTTGACCTCAACTCTCCAACGCTCGGCGCACCTGGCCGGCGGGCTTGCGCTTTGCTTCCTCTACTACCCGCGCAACCGGAAGAGGACCGACGGCTACGATGCGGTGCCGTGGTACGACGTGGTCCTCGCGGTTCTCGGCTTCGTAACGATCATCTACGTGTTCGTCTTCTACCGCGACCTGGTGAACCGCGTGGGAGCACCGCTTCCGCTTGACGTGTGGATGGGTACGATCGCGACGATCCTCGTGCTCGCGGCGGCGCGCCGGGCATTCGGGCTCGCGCTTCCAATCGTGACGATTGTCTTTCTGATCTATCCCTTCGTCGGCCAGTACCTGCCCCATCTGATTGGGCATCGGGGCTATCGAGTCGTACGCGTCATCAACGAGCTCTACCTCACGAACTCGGGGATCTTTGGGATACCCATTGGTGTCTCATCAACCTTCGTGTTCGCGTTCGTACTCTTCGGTTCGTTCTTCCAGGCGTCCGGCGCGGCTACCTATATCGTGCGCGTCGCGTTCTCGATCCTCGGCAGATTCCGCGGCGGACCGGCCAAGGCGTCGGTCCTTGCGAGCGGCTTCATGGGCAGCATCTCAGGGAGCTCGGTGGCCAATACCGTAGTGACCGGTTCCATCACGATCCCTACCATGAAGAATACCGGCTTCACCCCGGAGGCGGCGGGTGCGGTGGAGACCGCGTCGTCGACGAACGGGCAGTTCCTGCCGCCCATCATGGGAGCGGCGGCCTTTATCATGGCGGAGTTCACCGGCATCCCGTACTGGCAGATAGCGGCAGCGGCCGTTCTGCCGGCGGTCATCAGCTACGCGGGGCTGCTGGGCATGGTCCACCTCCAGGCGGCCAAGACCGGAATGAAGCCGATGCCGAAGGCCGAGATTCCGCCGTTCATGCGGACGTTCTTCAGCGGTATCTTCTACTGGATCCCGGTGGGCGTGCTCGTATACTACCTGCTCATCGTGCGTCTCACGCCGTTCACGGCCGGGTTCATCGCGATTCTCGTCGTCCTGGGGATCATCGCGGTGAAGCGCGGGGTGCGGCTCGTCGCGGACGTCAGGAGCGGAGCGTCGACCATTGCCTCCTCGATTCTGATTCAGGCACGAGGGTTCTGGGACGACTTCATTGGCGGACTCGACAGCGCGGCGAAGAGCATGTCGGGGATCGCGGTGGCGTGCGCCTGTGCCGGGATCATCGTGGGAGTGGTGACGCTGACCGGTCTGGGGATGGGGATGACCCTCCTCTTCTCGGTCGTGGCGGGAGACAACCTCTTCGTCCTGCTCTTTGGAGCGGCACTCCTGTCCATCCTGCTCGGGCTCGGACTGCCTACAACGGCCAAGTACGCGGTCATGGCAACGCTCGTGGCGCCGGCGATCCTGACGGTGGAGCCGAACCTTCCCGTGGTGGCCGTGCACCTGTTCATTCTCTACTACGCGATTCTCGCCGACGACACACCGCCTGTGGGGGTCGCGGCCTACGCGGCCGCGGCGATCGCCCGGTCCAACCCCATAAAGACGGGACTCCTTGGGTTCAAGTTCGACCTGGGAGCGTTCTTCCTGCCGTTCATGTTCGTGTACAACACGCAGTTCCTGCTGATCGATACGACGTGGTACGAGGCGATCCTCGTGGGAGCCACTTCGCTCTTCGGCATCTTCTGTTTCTCTGCGGTCATCCAGCGGTGGCTCATCACGAGACTCTCGCTCTGGGAAACGGCCGTTCTGCTCGCAGTCGCCGTTGCGATGGTGTGGCCGAGCCTGATCACGGACGCGGCAAGCGTCGTGGCCTTTGCCGGTATCTACCTGCACCAGCGTATGGTCGCAAAACGAGCGACTCCGGAAGCGACGCCCGGCCCCCCCGGCGTCATTGAGGCGGAGGCGAAAACCTGAGACCGGGCAGACGCCGGGGGAAGTTGGTGCTCGTCGTCAGCGGTCCGACGCTGCTTGCCGTCGCACTCGTGGGCCTCTGGGGACCCGGGCAGCGGGGGCGTGAGACTGTCGTTCACGAGCTTGTCGTGATTGCTCCTGGCAGTGGTACCAGGATCCTCGCGGCGAAAGCCGATCCCGGCGACGTTCTCGACCTCAGCTACACGCATTCGGTGAGCAACTCGAGGGTTACCGGTCGCTTTCGGATAACGGACGACGGAGGCCTCGAGCCGGTACACACAACCTTCCGTTCGTTCGGCCCCGGCCTGCCCTGGAGCAGCGGCGAGCATCTGGAGCGACTCGACGACGGAACGATGATCGTTCACCACGATGAGCCGGCGCGTGACGAACTTCGGATCTGGGTCTCACCGCTGACCGAGGACACGATATGTTTTGGAGAGCACGCCGTTCACGTGTCCAGACAGGCCTCCGAGCCGTTCCTCATCGTGATCAGTGTTCGCAGTCGGTAGGTCGCGGACCGAGTCGCGGTGACTCCGCCATGAGGAACCAGGCATGTTGTTGCCTGTCGTGCTTGACTACGAGCGTACGGAGACCGACGCGCAGCTTGTAGTACGCCGCAGCCGGCTCTCCCGGCGCAGTGCCGCCCTGGTACCAACGGTCCACGACATCGTCGACCGCAAGCCGCTCGCCGGCGAGATGAACTGCGCGCGGTTGTTCGTCGGCCTTGTACCCGGAATAGCACTCCACCCGGATCGGGATCATCTGCACGGGACCCGCCTCCTCGTCATCATAGCAGGACCGGCCGCCTCGATCAGCCGTCGCCTGAAGCGCTTCCCGTCATCCTCAAGGCAGTGTACACTGGGCGCGGATCTCCTCGAGGAGGGTACCCATGCACGTGACCTGTCTTTCAGTACCCAATCCGCGATCGTACCTGATCTGTGCCGGGATCGCCGACGTCGAGAATCGCGGTTTCGACACGGACTATCGCGGCTCGATATACATACACTCTACCGGACGACGCGGGTACAGCGGCATGCCCGACATGTCCGAATACCCCGTACCGGTCATCCAGGAGTTTAACGACATGCTCGAGCGAATTCAGGAGCTCGACCGCGCGGGACGATACATCGGGATACCGGACGCAGGCGTTCGGGTCACGCTGAAGGATGAAGAGAGGCAGTCGGAACGGGCCGTAGCTGAATACGCACTGCTGGCCGACGCCTACGCCGCCTATCGAAAAGACCCTGCGCAGCCATTCTTCCACGTGAAGGCCATCATTGGTAAGGTCGACCTCGTTGACGTGGTCGAAAACTCCTCCTCTGAATGGGCACAATCAGGGTACAAGCACTGGATTCTGAGCAAGCCCGCGCTCTTCGCCGAACCGATCACGGGCATCAAGGCCAGCAGGACCGGGCTGTGGACCTGCGAGCTGCCGGAATGACCCTGTAGGCAGACCCGCATGACGGACGATTGAGCGGTCCTACGCGTAGTATGCGGCGTACCGCTCCATCGCGTCCATCACGGCGGCGGCATTCCCGAGCGGCACCCCGGGATACATCCCGTAGATCATCATGAGCCCACCCTCACGCGTGGCGATTGTCTCCACTTCATAGCGAATGAGCTTGTCGATCTCGGCCGGCGTACCGTGTACCGTGATCTGCTGCCGGTCAACGTCGAGGTCGACACATGTCTTCCCACCGAATCGATCGGCAATCCAGTCGATACCGTTCACCAGGTCCTGCAGGTTGATCACCTCAACGCCGCCGCCTATGAGGTCGTCCACGAGCGCCCGGATGTCGCCGTCGGAATGCATGTGGACGATGCACCCCTGCTCCCGCGCCGGGTGCATCAGCCTCTGGTAGACCGGCTTGACGTACTCACGAAACGCGGCAGGCGAGATCATTGGGCCCAGCTGCATCCCGAGGTCCTCGGGGTAGCTCATGATATCCGGATCGAGCGCGAGCCATCGGTGCACATAGCCGGCATTGAACTCTTCGACCATCGCGATGAGCTCGCTCAGCTTTGGCTCGCGATCGGTCATGTCGTACAGCAGGTTCTCGTATCCCCGAATGTCCTGGAGCCGAAGGAATGTGTGGCCGTGGGGCAACCCCCCGACCACGAGCTCTCCGCGCGCCTTCGCCTCGGCAACCGTCCGTTCCACACGCGTCCAGTCGACCGGGTAGGTGCCGTCGGTCTCGTCGGGGCCCGGCGCGCGGTAGTTGCCAAAGGCGCTCCAGTCGGACAGCGGATGACCGGTCACCGCCCCGGTTATTCCGTCGTCCGAGGTCTCCCAGGTGCAGCCCCATGGGTCGGTATATGGCGCGTCCTTGCGCTGGTTGAGCAGATAGGAGGGCTCGACCACCTCCTGGCGCTCGAACTCCGGAAAAAGCATCGGGTGCGCCTCCATGAGGTCCTGCAGCGAATCCTGGTCATAGTGGTGCCAGCACGCGGCATTCAGGACAAAGCGCATGGGAATGGTTTCAGGACGCTCGAACCGGATGGTGCGCAGGGTGTTTTCGCGACGAGTCATACAGCTCGCGTGAGAATACCACAGAGAGAAAAAAAGAGCGACCGATCATCGCTGATCGGTCGCTCTCGCGTGCCCAAGTGGACTCGAACCACCGGCCTTCAGGTCCGCAACCTGACGCTCTATCCAGCTGAGCTATGGGCACA
>SKZO01000230.1 GCA_007127335.1 Spirochaetales bacterium
ACTGCGGCTGCCGCTTCGGCAGTACAGATAGACCGGGCGGCTCCGGTCGAGCTCTTCCACACGACGGTAGAACTCCGGGTCGTACATATTGATGTTGACCGCTCCCGGTATGTGCCCGGCTTCGTACTCCTCCGGAGTCCGCACGTCAACGAGGATCGCGGAGTCCTCCTGCGCGAGCTTCCGTTCGAAGGTCTCCGTGTCGAAATCGTGATGCTGCATCTCTTCCTCCTACGGCATCGCAGGCGCGATGCCCGTGATTTCCTGCACAATGATTGCGGTGCCCATCACGAGTACGAGCCAGCCGAACGCCGGACGCAACCGTTTCTCGGCGACCTGTTTTGAGATGAGCACGCCCAAGATAATGCCCGCGACGGTGATCGCCGAGAACATGAGCAAAATACGCCAGTCGATCGTCGTCGATGCTCCCAGATCGCCTACAAACCCCGTCAGAGACTTCGCTGCGATGATCAGCAGGGACGTTCCCACCGCCTGTTTCATTGGGAGACCTGCTACGAGCACGAGTGCCGGTATGATCAGAAACCCGCCGCCGGCTCCGACGAGTCCCGTGAGCGTTCCGACGACGAGTCCTTCGAGGACCACGGCAGTCACCGACAATCGTTGGTGATCACCGGGTTCGCCGTCGCCGGAACGGGTGATGCACCGTTTGCAGCCGCGAATCATCGAGACGGCGGCGAGCAGCATGGTGACCGCGAACAGGACAAGGATCGCCATGTCTTTTGTCACGATCAGGGTCCCTGCGCGAAACAACACATCCGGAACGGCCGGGATCACGAAGCGCCGTGTGACGAAGACCGCGACGAGTGACGGGAGCGCGAAGAACGCCGCGATCCGCGCGTCGATCTCTCCGGAGCGCACGTAGCCGATTGCCCCGACGAGGGCGGCGAGACCCACGACGAAGAGACTGTAGGCGGTTGCCTGGACCGCCGGGATTCTGAGCAGGTAGACCAGCACCGGAACGGTGAGGATGGAGCCCCCTCCGCCGATCAGGCCAAGGAGGAGACCAACCACGATCGCCATGCCCATTCCTACAATAGCCACTGCAGCCCCCGCGCTATATATATCACTTTTTTAATATAGTACTATCAGAACTCATTGACAAGTGGATTGCGACAGATTTCGCCGTGTGGGCTTGACGCCGAATGCCGTCCCGGGTACATGATCGAGTCGAGAGGAGTTCCATGGGAAGACGCTTTGCGAGACCGGGAGTCGCGCTCGCCGGCGGGGCCGCCAAGGGGCTCGCGCACATTGGTGTGCTGAAGGCGCTCGAGGAGGTCGGGATCAGGCCTGCCTGTATAGTCGGAACGAGCGCAGGGGCGCTGGTGGGAGGACTCTACGCGGCCGGCCTCTCGGTAGCGGACATGGAGCGAGTTGTCTCCGAGCTCGACGGCTGGGAGTTCTCGAAGCTCCTCGATCTGACCTGGGCGAAGGGCAGCCTTGTCGCCGGCAAGGCCGTCTCGCGCTTCCTGCGGGATCTCGTGGGCGACGTCAGGATCGAGGACCTCAGGATTCCGTTCATCGCGGTAGCCGTTGATATAAACAGCGGACGCGGGCACCTTTTCGACCGGGGGCCACTCGTAGATGCGATTCGCGCGAGTATCTCCATACCGGGGATCTTTGAGCCGTTCGCCGCCAACGGCTCGTATCTCGTTGACGGAGGGGTGCGGCTCAACCTCCCGCTGCGCGCGCTCGACCAGTTTCGACCCACGATCCGGATCGGCGTGGGACTCACCGGATCTCAGTGGTTCAACGCGGAGTGGACCCAGGGGGAGATCGAGCGGGATCACGGACCGGACAAAGACCCGGACCGGAATCTGTGGCAGCGGGTCAAGGATAGATTCTCCGGCGATCGCGATTCGGCCGGAGAAGAAGAGGACGAGGACGAGGACGATGAGCCGCCTGGACTTCCCTTCCTGCTCGCGCGGACATTCAACACATTCACCGCTGAGGCCGAGCGTCTGGAGGTCGCACGGACGCGACCGCATCTGTTCATCAACCTCGATGTCAACGAGATCGAGCTATGGGAGTTCTGGCGCGGCGTGGAGGCAGTTGAGCTTGGATACTCTCAGTCGCAGCCGCTGATCGCACAGTTCCTCCGTGACCGTACGATCGCGGGTCGGATAAGGAAGTGGTTCGCGTCCTGACGACAGAGGAAGACGACGCAGAGGCTCAGTCTGCCGGCTGCGACCGGTTCCGGCGCGGCGTGTCAATGACACCGGAGTTCTCACCGCGCGGATCGACCCCGAACTCGAGACGCCCGGTTCCCTGGTTCCAGTGGATGATGTTGGCGTTGCCAATGATCCCGCTTCGTCCGATGATGTGCCCGCGCTCGCGAAGACCTTCGGCGATTGAGCTCGGGGTGCCTGCTTCGAGAAAGAGCTCGTTCGTTGCTCGGTGTGGATGGTGACTCGCCGGAAACGCATGGGTGACGAACCGACGGTGACTGACCGCTTCCTGAGGGGTCATCCCGAACTCGACGACATTGATGAACTGTTGAACCTGTCCCTGAGGCTGGGTGTCGAAACCCGTGTTGCCGCCGGCCATCAGGAACCGTCCTTCTCGAAACGCCATGTACGGGTTCACCGTGTGACGCGGCTTCTTGTTCGGCGCGATGACGTTCGGGTTCGCCTCGGCGAGCTCCATGATGGCCATTCGTTGGTTGAGCAGGATCCCGGTATCCCCGCCAACAAGAAACTGGGCGCCGGTCGACGTTGTGACGGCGGTCGCATTCCCGTCCGCGTCGACGACGGCGAACGTCGTCGTGCTGGCGTTCTCGGTCAGGTTCATACCGCCCGCCTCCGGCCACGTGATGACCGATTCGTCGCGGATCCGCCAAGCCCGGTACGTGGCGTACTCCTTTGCCAGCAAGGCGTCGACGTGCAGCGGCATTGATTCCGGTTCTGCGACGTAGTGCCACGTGTCGATCTTTCCCAGCTTCGTCGCCTCGACCATGCGGTGCACCGTGAGCGGATCGTCCGGGCCACCTGAGAGATCCATCCGCTCGAGCAGGTTGAGCGCGATCAGCATTGAGGCGCCCTGGCTGTTCGGCGGGCTGCCGTAGACAAGGGTGTCCCGGTACGTCGTGTAGATGGGCTCACGCCACTGCGCCGCGAATCGTGCGAAGTCCTCGCTGGTGACAAAACCTCCGTCTTCTTCGAGAAACCGGCTGAGCGCTGCGGCGATCGGACCGCGATAGTAGTGGTCTCTCGCGGCCTCTATCCCTGCAAGACGTCGGTCTGTGGGGCTGCCCTCGTGGTGGTTGTACGCTCTACGGTACACATCCGCGAGACCCCGGAGCGAGTTCGCCAGATCGTGCTGCACCACGAGCTCGCCTACACGCGGCGGTTCCCCGTCTCGGAGGAACACCCGCGCGGTTGGCTCGTGCGCGGCGATGTTCGTTTCCTCCTGGCGGATGAAGCTGACCATGCTGCGGCTTGCCGGGACGCCGTCTCGCGCCATGCGTATCGCCGGTTCCATGAGCTCATCCATGTGCAACTCGCCCTCGTCCCGGAGCATGATCGCCCAGGCATCCCACGCTCCCGGCACGATAACCCGGTGCGATCCGTAGGGTACGTTGCGTTCCGGATCCTGGAAGAACTCGAGCTCGACGCGGCTCCCCGACGTGCCGACGCCGTCAAGCGCGCGCACTTCGTCGCGGCTGGAGTTGTAGTACAGTGCCCAGGTGCCTCCCCCCAGCGCATGCGAGAAGTGCGGCTCGCTCACGCTGATCGCGACACCGAGCGCAAATGCCGCGTCCGCCGCCGTCCCGCCGCGAAGCAGAACCTCGTGCGCGACGTTGGTCGCCAGCGGATCACGGGAAGCGACCGCGAAGGTACCGGTCCTCCGCTCATCCGGACGGTCAGGCCCCGGTACGCGATGCGCGACTCCACTCGTCCCCGCCCGGCGCAGGCCCGGACGCAACTCGACTTCGACGTTTTCGTGTGGTGCCCGGGGAACTGCTCGGGGCACGGGCGGTTCCTCCCGCGTTTCCGGCGGACTCAACGGCGCGAACCCGGGATCAGGGGTTTCCGGTTCAGGGCATGCGATGAGCAGGCCCAGACCTGCCGCGAGCAGCGATGCGAACAGACAGGCGACTCGCGACGTGCGGAGATGATTCCTCATAGACATCCACTTCCTGGCAGCGCACTGCTCGTACCCTCACCGCGATCCTCGCCGTTGGGGGAGAGTTCTCTCATCGGGGCAGCAGGACGCCTTCATTGACCCCGCCGCGCGGGTCGGCCCCGAGATCGACGCCGCCGTCCTCCGGATCAACCACGATCATATTCGCATTCCCGAAGATTCCGGACGAGTTCACCACGTGGCCGCGTTCTACGAGCGCGTCAATCAGTTCCTGCGGGGTTCCCTCCTCCATCCCCAGATCATTCATCGCCTCCCACGGGTACTGCGCCTCCGGGAAGGCGCGCGTGACGAACCGTGGTCGGCTCACCGCCTCCTGCGGCGACAGGCCAAACTCCACGGTCCAGATGAACTGCTGGACCTGACCCTGGGGCTGTGTGTCGACGCCGGTGTTCCCTCCCAGGATGAACGGCTGCCCGTCACGGAGCGCCATATACGGGTTGCTGGTGTGGCGAACCTTCTTTCCCGGTTCGACCCGGTTCGGGTCGCCCTCGTCAACCGTGAGCATCCGCATGCGGTTGTTGATATGGATCCCGGTGTCCCCGACCACGAGGAACTGCGCGCCAAGGCTCGTCGTCGTCGAGGCGGCGTTCCCCTCGGCGTCCACGATCTGAAAGGTGGTTGTGTGCGCGTGCGCCGGATCCACCGGCAGGAGGTTCTCCACCGGCCACGTCAGGACGCTGTCCATCCTGATCTGCTCGCTCCGCTCGCGTGCATGCTCGGTCGACAACAGTTCCGCGACAGGCACGTCGACCCACTCGGGATCGCCCACGTGGTAGTACTTGTCGATGTGCGCCAGTTTGAGCGCTTCGGTGATGAGGTGAACGACGTCCGGATCGTCCGGCCCAGGGAAGACGGAGAAGTCGTACTCCCGGAGGATGTTCAGCGCGATCAGCATCGTGATGCCCTGGCTGTTGGGCGGATTCTGATACACCTCGATCCCGTTATATGTCGTCACGATTGGCTCCACGAGCTGCCCGTAGAACCCTGAGAAGTCGGACAAGGCAAAGGTGCCGTCGTGCTCATCCGAGTAGTCGACGACGCGCTCGGCCAACGGCCCGCGGTAGTAGTAGTCGCCCGCCGCGGCGAGTGCTCCTCTATGCCCGTAGTCTCCAACGTTGCGCTCATAGACGTCTGTCAGCCGGCGGAAGGTCTCGGCGAGGGTCGGGATCCGAAGCGACTCGTCGACGTTGGGGAGCTCTCCGTTGCTGAGGTAGATCTCTCGCGTGTGGGGTCGTTCGCGTATCTCGTCGAGCTCTATCGTGAGCCAGTTCACGAGCTCAGGACTCGCCGGAAAGCCCTCGTCCGCGAGGCGGATCGCGGGTTCGAGGATGAGTCCCAGAGGCAGACTTCCGAATCTCTTGAGCCATTCGATCCATCCACCCCACGCGCCGGGCACGATCGCCTGGTGGAGCCCCTCCTGGCCGGCTCGCGGCGCGAAGAACTCGGCCGTGTTCATCGCGGGCACCGGTCCTACGCCGTCGAGGCTGTGCACCGCCCCTGCTTCGTGGTCGTAGTAGATCGCCCAGGTCCCCCCACCGAGCACACTCGAGAACCAGGGCTCCACCACCGAGAGCGCAGCGGCCACCGCGACCGCGGCATCGGCCGCATTGCCGCCGGCCTTCAGAACCTCGACGCCGGCTTCTGTCGCCAGGAAATGCGCTGAGACTACCGCCGCCTCTTCGTTATGCGCCGCGTCTGCCTGAGCTTCGTGCGAGTCCAGCACCGCCGCGGGATCCTCCGGTTCCTTGATGCGCGTGAGCGCTATCGTGCGGATGATCAGGTGCCGTAGCGTGTCGATCTCGCGTCCCCCTCCCAGCTCCGCGAGCTGACGCGTGAGGTCTCTCATCTCGTCCACCGGATAGACGCCCGCGATGGAGTCAGCGAGCTCGCCGGCAGTGAGGCCGATCTCGCCGAAGATATCGAGCTCGTGGGCCTGTTCCGCGTCAATCGAGTGGAAGACGGGGTCCTCGACGCCGATCACACCGTTCTGTGTTGAGAGCCGCATTGAGAACCTCAGGACCGTTCCGTCCGGGTCCGGCTCGAACGCCTTCTGCCGGTACACGACCGAACGGTCCACGCGGTGATATCCTTCCTCTCCGTCGAGCGAGGCGCGGTATACGCGATCGAGAAGGGCGGCGTGAACGGCCGCCGATCGCGTTTGCTCGTCGAGTACCATCGCGTGGTCGATTTCGCCATTGCGAACGACGTCACCGAAGGCGCTGCGCCGCAGATGACCAGTATCCACCAGCTCGCCACCTTCGACTATGATCGTCACCTCATCGTTCCAGCCGAACTCGTCCGGGATGGCGTAGAAGGCCCCGTAGCGCCCGTCGCTCAGCTCGGGTTCCGGTGCGCATCCGACCAGTGCGAGCATCACCGTAACGAGCACCATTGGTAGCATGATCGCAGTTGAGCCTCTGATTACCGTGTTCACCATTGTCTCCTCAGGACTCGACGAGAAATCCGTAGTACTGCGCGAGCACGCTTTCGTCGAATCGGGTCAGATCATCCGGGTCGAAGCATGGCGCGTTGAGTACCGTGGCCTTCGTCATTGGCACACGGATGGTCGAGCCGTCGGCCTGGATGGAGATCCAGAACGGAGAGAGCAGGCGCTCCTCCTCTTCGTCGTCGGAGAACAGCCGGACGATCAGATAGCGTGTTTTCCAGTGTTCGACGTCGACCACCAGATCGCAGATGTCGCCGAGCCGGCCGTCGGGACACATCACACGGCGGTCCATCAACGTACCGTCCTCGACAAGCGCCGGCGGGTCGCCCGTCTCACCCTTGTCTTCCCTGGTTCCGTCTGTCCGGCCGTCGCAGGCCTGCGGTGTTTCGTGGTCGCCCCACGTTCCCGTTCCGTTCCAGAAGGGTGGCAGGTTGCACTGCCGGGCGAGCTCTGCCGTGTACCCTGCCGGGAAGACGCCGCCGCGAAGCGCCTGCTGCAGGGGGGCGAGGGTGCAACAATCCTCCCTGAGGATGATCCGACGTCGGTGCGAGTCGATGCTCGCGATCTGGAGCGGAGATCCAGCCAGGGCGTCTCCGTCCGGACGGCGTCCGCCACGAGTCGCATGGCGCGGGGTCAGACCGAAGAACCTGACGGCCCAGTCGTCATTGTCAAGGAAGAGCGAGCCCAGCTCGAGTACCGCGTCATGGACCCGTACGCATGTCCCGCGGAGTCTGCTCGATCGTATGTAGCGTCCCTGTGCGCTACGCGACAGATTCGGGTGATCGGTACGCGCTTTCAGCGCCTTGTCATACCGCATACAGCCTCCGCACATGCCCATGCAGAGACCATGCCAAGTGGGTACGGTTTACCCGCGGCTCCCGCTACTCGTCGATCTCGTACGACCTCACCTTGTTGTACAGCGACTTCCTGCTGATTCCCAGCAGTCGCGCGGCTTTCGTGCGGTTTCCGCCCGTGCGGCGCAGGGTTGCCTCGATGAGCTCCCGCTCCACCTCCTCGATCGTCCGTCCTGCCATGACCCGAGCGGCTTCGGGTGCCGACTCACGAGCCGTTTCCGACGGCGCGGTCGGCAGAGGAATCTCATGGTCGGTCGATGCCGGCTCGTCATCGACCAGCACGGCTGTCTGATAGAGCGCCTCAGCGACGTCAACTTCGGTGATCATTGGATCGGTCGCGCTCACGACCAGGCGAAGCACTACGTTCGAGAGTTCCCGGACGTTTCCGGGCCATCCGTAGGAGCGCAGCTGGCGGATCGCGCGCTCATCGAAACCGCGCACCTCGTGGTTGTAACGCGATGCGTATTGCTGCCGAAAGAACTCGGCGAGAATCGGGATGTCGGTTCTCCGTTTGCGCAGCGGTGGCAGGGGGAGGGGAAAGACGCTGAGCCGGTAGTAGAGATCGGCCCGGAATCTTTGCTCGCGGACCATCTCACGCAGATCCGCGTTGGCGGCAGCGAGTATCCGAACGTTGGAGCGTATGGGCGTGGTGCCGCCTACCCGCGTGAATGTCTGAGACTCGATGACGCGAAGGAGGTCCACCTGGTTGTCGAGTCCCATCGTGCCGATTTCGTCGAGAAAGAGCGTTCCTCCGTCAGCAATCTCGAAAACCCCCTTCTTTGAGGCGGTCGCTCCGGTGAACGCCCCTTTCTCGTGGCCGAAAAGCTCGCTTGCGATGAGGTCCGGTGTCAGCGCTCCAGTGTTCACCGCGTGGAACGGCCCGGACCGCCGCGGGCTCTCATTATGGATGGCGTGCGCAACGAGCTCTTTCCCGCTGCCGCTTTCACCGGTGATCAGCACGGGGATGTCGAGTCGAGAGACGCGCCGGATACTCCGGTAGACTTTCTGCATCGGCTTACTCGAGCCGATCATGCTGTGGAAAACTGGGGATTCCAGGGGTTCCTCCGATTCCTACATCCTGCTTCCTCCATACTACGGTGAACCGGAGCCGTCCGCAAGCCGCACCGGTCGGGTACGGATTACACATTGGCATGGAAACTGCTCATTACTGGACAGGAGGCACCATGTCACAGTGGAGAAGGGTCGCACAGTCGTCTGATCTGAACGAGCACACCCGGGTCGTCATCGAGCTCGATGAGGACGAAGCGGTCTTCCTGACACGTCGCAACGGGAAGCCGTTGGCGATCGGGAGTTCCTGTCCACATTACGGAGGGCCACTCGGTGACGGCGTCTACCACGACGGGCGCGTCGTCTGCCCCTACCACAACGCGACATTCTCGGTCGATGGTGGAACCCTCGACCGGACTCCCGCGCTCGACGACCTGCCGGTCTATGATGTCAAGGAGGAAAACGGCTCAGTCTTCATTGGAGACCGGCACGACCCTTCGATCTCCATGCCGAGCGGCGACGACGAGCGGCGCGTGCTGATCGTCGGGTCGGGCGCCGCCGGGTCGGCCTGCGCTGAGACGCTGCGCAGAGAGGGCTTCTCCGGACAGATCACCATGATCACTGCGGACGAAGAGCCGCCCTACGATCGTCCGATGCTGTCCAAGGGGCTCCTTTCAGGCGACGCGCCGGCGAAGTACCTGCCGCTGCGGCCGCCGGCCTTCTATGAGTCGCTCGGGATTCGTGTCGTCACCGGCACGCGAGTCGAGCAGCTCAATCCCACCGACCGCGCGGTTACGACCGGCGACGGTCAGACCATGAGCGCCAACATGATCCTCCTCGCAACCGGGGGCGTTCCGCGACGACTCGACATACCAGGCGCAGAGCTCAGCGGTGTCTTCACGCTCCGGTCGCACCGGGACGCTGAAGCGATCATCGCTGCGAGCAAGGACGCGAAGGAAGCCGTCGTCGTGGGAGCCGGCTTCGTCGGGATGGAGGTCGCCGCGCAGCTGAAGCAGCGCGGCCTGTCGGTCTGCGTCGTCGATCCGGTGACCGAGCCGCTCGAGCAAGTGCTCGGTCCCGAGGTCGGTGCGTGGATGCGGTCCGTTCACGAAGATCAGGGGGTAACGTTCGAGATGAAACAACGTCCGCGGGAGTTCGTCGGTGAGGGCGCCCTGCGGGAGGTCCGACTCGACGACGGCCCGGTTCTGCCGGCGGATGTAGTGGTCTACGGAGTAGGCGTCGAACCACGCGTCGACTACCTCGAGAACACCGGTCTGACCGACGGCAATCACAGCCGGGGGGTTCGAGTCGACGGGCGGCTGTCCACGACCGTCGCCGATGTGTACGCTGCCGGTGACATCGCGGTCTACCCGGGTCTCCATGACGAGCACCGCGTTGAGCACTGGGTTCACGCGCAGGAGCAGGGGCGTCACGTTGCCCGCGCGATGATGGGATCTGACGAGCCGTACCGACGACTTCCATTCTTCTGGACGCGACAATACGGAACGTCGCTGAAGTTACTACGGGTTTCCCGGCGGCCATGACTCCGTGCGCATCGACGGATCGCCGGGCGCAGGCGAGTTCATCGCCGGCTATTTCCGGTCGGACCGCCTGATCGCAGTCGCTGCACACGGGCGCGCTGAGAAGCTTGTCGCCCTCGCAACGGCCCTCGAGCAGGGAGAGACGATCGCTCCCGGCGACTTCGCCTCGGCGTAGTTGGAGGCAGCGTGTCAGCATCGACCGGTACCGTCATCGCCGTCAAAGATAACGTCGTAGAGCTGCGGTTCGACGACCACCTTCCCGCAATCAGAAACCAGATCCGTACGGAAGATCGTGACCCGCCGGTCATCGTGGAGGTGCTTCAGCACACGAGCGAGCGCACCGTACGCTGTGTAGCGATGACCCCGACCGAAGGCCTGCAGCGGGGGGTGGCGATGGTGGATTCGGGATCGGCAACCGCGATTCCCCTTTCGGACTCGATCCTCGGGCGGATGATCGATCTGTTTGCGAACCCGCTTGACAAGGGCGAAGCGCTCGAAGGACGTTCCAGCCCTATCTACGGCCGTCCGGTTCCCATCACCGGGCAGGAGACACGGCGCAAGATCTACGAAACCGGCATCAAGGCGATTGACGTGCTGACACCGATCGAGAGCGGCGGGAAGGCCGGGCTGTTCGGTGGAGCCGGCGTCGGCAAGACGGTGCTGATCATGGAGCTCATCAACAACGTCGCACAGTTCCACGAAGGCCGAAGCGTCTTCTGCGGGATCGGCGAGCGCAGCCGCGAAGGCGAAGAGCTCTATCGCGAGATACGCGACGTCGGGGTTCTTGAGAACGCCGTGCTGGTCTTCGGGCAGATGAACGAGCCACCGGGGGCCCGTTTCCGCGTGGGGCATACGGCACTCACGATCGCCGAGTACCTTCGCGACAGCCGGCGGCAGGATGTGCTTCTGCTCGTTGACAACGTCTTCCGCTTCATCCAGGCCGGCGCGGAAGTCTCGGGACTCCTCGGCCGGATCCCGTCGCGAGTGGGGTATCAGCCGACCCTCGGGTCCGAGCTCGCCGAGTTCGAGGAGCGGATCACGAACACGAGCGCGGGGTCCATCACCTCGGTCCAGGCGGTCTACGTCCCGGCAGACGACTTCACGGATCCCGCGGCGGTGCACACCTTCGGGCATCTGTCGGCGAGCATCGTGCTCTCGCGCAAGCGGGCGAGCCAGGGACTCTACCCCGCGATTGATCCCCTTCAGTCTCAATCGAAGATGCTCACCCCTACGATTGCAGGTGTACGGCACTATCGTATCGCGCGCGAAATCCGCCGGACGCTCTCGGAGTACGAGAGCCTGAAGGACATCATCGCGATGCTCGGAATGGAGGAGCTCTCTCCCGACGACAAGCGTGTCGTGAATCGTGCCCGTCGCCTCGAGCGATATCTCACGCAGCCGTTCTTCGTCACCGAGCAGTTTACCGGTCAGGAGGGACGGCTCGTGCCCCTCGAGGACGCGCTCGACGGCTGCGAGCGCATCCTCTCCGACGAGTTTGCGGATCTCAACGAGCGAGCGCTCTACATGCTCGGTGGCGTGGATGAAGTAGAACGCGACCGGGGGGCCAGGGAGGAGGCGTCGTGACCCTGGAAGTGTTCATGCCTTCAGAGATTCACCGGGTCCGGGACCTCGTCCTGATAGAGGTTGAGTCGCAGGCCGGCCATCTGACGCTCCTCCCGCGGCACATAGACTGCGCCGCGGAGCTCGTGAGCGGACTCGTCCGCGTGCGCTACGACGAGGGCGAGGAGCGGTACCTGGGGATCGACGGCGGCACGCTGGTGAAGATCGACGACCGGGTGACAATATCAACGCCGCGGGCGGTTGTCGACGGTGAGCTCGGGATCATCCATGAGACGCTCGCGCAGAGGCGCCGGCAGCGAGAGGCGCGTGAGCGGAAGAACCGGATGGCGCTCGTCCGACTGGAGTTCGAGCTCGCGCGATCGCTCTTCGAGCAGGAGCAGCACCGTGAGTGACCGCGAGCGCGAGATGGAGAACGAGCTCAGGCGAAAGGAGCGGCGCCGAATGCATGCGAGGAGGCGCCGGGAACGTTCCTGGTTCGGGCTGGGTATGCTGGGGCTGGTCGGGTGGTCGTTCGCGATCCCCATGCTTCTCGTTCTGGCGATCGGGATATGGGTCGACTCGACCTACGAGTCTCCCTACGCCTGGTCTCTCATGGCGGTGTTCGCAGGAGCTGCCGTGGGAGCGCTCAATGCCTGGTACTGGGTGAGGCACGAAAGCAGAAAGATCGAGGAGGATGAGCGTGATGAATCCTGACGCGCATACGCTGTTGCTTGGGCTCGGTCTGGGCCTCGTCGCAGGCCTTGTGTTCTTTGGCGGGCTGTACGCGACGACACGGCTGCTCTCACGATCGTGGGCGGGGGTGATCTTCGCGGGGAGCTTTCTCCTTCGCGTGGCGGTCGCAGCCGGCGGGGCCTGGTTCGTGGCGACACGCGGAGACACCCTCCCGCTGCTCGCCTATCTGCTGGCGATGATTGGCGTACGTCTCGCACTCGTCCGCCGTGTCCGGAGAACCGACCGTGTGGAGGATGCATGAGAGCAACACCTGACGAGCTGGTGTTCTGGGAGTACGGGTTCATTACGCTCAACGGGACGATCGTCTTCACGTGGTTCGTCATGCTGATACTCGTGACGGTCTCCATCCTTGCGACCCGCAATCTCTCTTCCGGCAGATCAATATCCCGATGGCAGAACCTGCTCGAGGCCGTCGTTGGCACCGTGCGAGGCCAGATGAAGGAGATGCTCCGTCGAGACGACCTGAAGTATCTGAGTTTCATCGGGACGCTGTTCCTGTTCATCGCGCTGTCCAACCTGCTGATGGTCCTGCCGTTCTACGAGCCGCCGACCGGATCGTTCTCGCTTACCGCGGCGCTCGCGATTGCCGTGTTCTTCGCGGTCCCGGTATTCGGCGTATGGGAACAGGGCGTCACCGGATATCTCAGAAACTACGTGGAACCCACGCCACTCATGCTGCCGTTCAACATCATGAGTGAGCTCTCTCGCACGCTCTCGCTCGCAGTTCGCCTGTTCGGCAACATGATGAGCGGGACGATGATCGTCGCGGTGCTCCTGAGTATCGCGCCAATACTCGTCCCCCTCGTGATGGAGGCCTTTGGGCTCCTGATCGGTCAGATCCACGCGTACATCTTCGCTGCTCTGGCAACGGTCTACATTGGATCCGCCATCCGCAGTCGAAAGAAGAAACCAAAGGAAGGAGTTGAGAATGGATAGTGTCACAGTCATTGGAGCCGTCTCCATAGCCGTGTCCGGTCTGACGATCGCGATCGGGGCGATCGCCCCGGCGCTTGGCGAGGGCCGCGCCCTCGCGCAGGCGCTCGCGTCGATGGCGCAGCAGCCCGATGAGGCGAACAGGATCAGCCGAACCCTCTTCATAGGCCTCGCGATGATCGAGTCGACCGCGATCTATGCCTTCGTTATCTCGATCATCCTGATATTCGTGAATCCGTTCTGGACGCACGTCATCGGGTAGCGACGGGAGTCCCGCATGCAGTTTGACCTGTTTACCTTTGTGGCGTCTCTGTTCAATTTCCTGGTGCTGCTTCTGCTTCTGAGGATCTTCCTCTTCAAGCGCGTCGTCGCTGCGATGGACGCGCGCGAGACACGGCTGACGAATACCTGGGACGAAGCGGAGCAGACGAAGGCGGAGGCCGACGAGCTTCGCGATGAGTATGCGCAACGAATGCAGGACATTGAGCAGAAGCGCGAGGAGATACTCGACGAAGCGCGTTCGCAGGTCGATCGCGAGCGGAAGTCGCTACTCGAAGAGGCTCGACAGGAAGTCCAGCGCAAGCGTGAGGAATGGATGGACTCGCTCCGTGACGACCAGCAGAAGCTCGTTCGGGCTGTGCGGGAAGAGGTGACACAGACGGCGATCACGAGCGCGCGGTCGATCCTCCAGGGGCTAGCCGGCGCCGGCCTCGAGACGGCGATGGTCGACCGCCTGATCGAGGAGCTTTCCGACGAGCGTGATCCCGCGGAGATGCTTCGAGGGGCCGTCGTTGAGATCGCTACGTCAAGAGATCTCGACGAAGATGAGCGTTCCCGGATCCGGACCAGACTCGAGTTCGCTGAGCCGGAGTCGGTTGACTTCTCACGGGCCGACGGGCTGATCTGCGGCTTGCGCATGAGACTCGGCGATCACGAGATATCGTGGTCCGCAGCCGATCGCGTCGCGGACGTGGAGGCGGCCGTCACCGGCCTGCTCGAAACGGGATAGGCGATGAGCAGCGAAAAGGACGTGAACATCGATCAGCTCATCTCGGCGTCTCGCGAATCGGCTGAGCGGGTATCGCACGAAGTCGATGCGAAGGCCGGGCGACTTGTCGTCTCCGAGGTGGGGAGGGTGACCTACGTTGGCGACGGGGTAGCTCGAGTTGACGGTCTCCCCGGGGTGGCCAGTCGCGAGATACTCGAGTTCGAGTCAGGCGCGCGCGGTACCGCGTTCTCCCTGCTCGAAGAGGACGTCGCGGTTATGATGATCGACCGCAGCGAACTCGTGTCCGCCGGCGAGCGGGTGCGGCGGACAGGCCGTGTGGTGAGCGTACCGGTAGGCGACGCGATGCTCGGCCGGGTGATCGACCCGCTCGGCCGTCCACTCGACGACCGCGGTGATATCCGCAGCGAGCACTCGCGTCGGATCGAACAGCCGAGCCCGGGCATCATGGATCGTGATCCGGTGAACCGTCCGCTTCAGACCGGCATACAGGTCGTGGACGCGCTCGTGCCGATTGGTCGCGGCCAGCGCGAGCTCATCGTGGGTGATCGGCAGACGGGGAAAACCGCGATCGCCGTAGACACGTTCATCAACCAGGCCGACGGCGACGTGATCTGTATCTACTGCGCAATCGGGCAGCGAACGTCCGCCGTGTCCCAGGTCGTACACGATCTCGACGTACACGGGGTGCGCGACAGATCGGTCGTCGTCGTTGCGACCGAGGATGACCCGCCCGGAGCCAACGTCGTGGCGCCCTACTCCGCAACCAGTATTGGGGAGTTCTTCGTGGACCAGGGCAGAGACGTGGTCATCGTATACGACGATCTCACTCGCCACGCCCGCTGCTACCGTGAGCTCAGTCTTCTTCTGCGTCGCCCGCCGGCGCGCGAAGCGTATCCGGGGGACATCTTCTACGTCCATTCCCGGCTACTCGAGCGCGCAACACAGATGGACGCGGAGCACGGCGGCGGGTCGCTCACCGCGCTTCCCGTTGTTGAAACGGAGGAGGAGAACATCTCGGCGTACATCCCCACCAATCTCATCTCCATTACCGACGGGCAGATATATCTGTCGCCCAGGCT
>SKZO01000228.1 GCA_007127335.1 Spirochaetales bacterium
GGAGATCCATGCGCTCATCGCGGAGCCCGGCCGGCGCGAGCGCGTTCTCTCGGAGCTCGAGTCTCTGCTCGACCGCTACCCCGACCCGGCGGACCGGCCACCGCTCTTCGGCGTCCCCTTCGGCGTCAAGGACATCTTCCGCGTGGACCGCTTTGAGACCCGCGCCGGGTCAAGGCTTCCGCACGCGCTCTTCGCCGGCGAAGAGGCCGCCGCGGTGACGCGGCTGCGCGAGGCAGGCGCGATCGTGATCGGCAAGACGGTCACGACCGAGTTCGCCTACTTCGCTCCCGGACCGACGCGCAACCCCTGGAACCCCGCGCATACCCCGGGCGGTTCGAGCAGCGGCTCGGCCGCCGCGGTCTCGGCCGGCTTCTGCGCCTTCGCGCTCGGCACGCAGACGATCGGCTCCATCAACCGGCCCGCGGCCTTCTGCGGCGTGGTGGGCCTCAAGCCGAGCTACGGACGCGTCCCAACGAGCGGGATCATCCCCTTCTCCGTCTCGGCCGACCACGCCGGCATCCTCGCCGCGGACGTGCCGTCCGCCCGCGCCGCCGCCGCGGTGATGTGGGACGAGTGGACCCCCAACGTCCCGGACCCGGGCACCGCCGCGAGTACCGTGCTCCTGCTCGACGACGCGTACACCGCGCAGGCGGACGAGGAGGCGCGCTCGGCGGTCGAGACTGCAGCCCGGGTGATCGCGGAGGCCGGCTTTCACCTGCGGCGGATCGCGTTCTTCGAGGAGATCGAGCCGCTCAACGACACACATAGACGCATGGTCGCGCGCGAGTTTGCCGACGTCCACGAGACCTGGGTCGCCGCGTACGGCGATCTCTACGCCCCGCAGAGCCGCGAGCTGATCGATCTTGGCCGGACGGTGAGCGACGCGGAGCTCGAACGAGCCCGGGCCGGGCGGCTCGAGCTGCGTGAACGGATCGGCGAACTGCTCGAGAGTGAGAAGGCATGCGGCATCCTCTCGCCGAGCTCGATGACGGCTGCACCCCAGGGCATTGAGACGACCGGTTCGCCGCTTCTCAACCTGCCGTGGACCTACGCGGGGGTTCCCACCGTGACGCTGCCTGCCGGGCGGAGCCGCACCGGGCTGCCGCTGGGGCTGCAGCTCGCCGCGGCATACGGCCGCGACGAAGCGCTTGTCGGGCTCGCAGAGCGGCTCGAGCACGTCGTAGGGTAACCGATTCCGGCTCCTGAGACCGTACGGTTCCCTACGCCGGAGGCCGACGCCGGACCACAAGTACGAGGAGCGCGGAGAGAATCGCCATCGCGGCGCCGATGGCGAACGCCGCCTGGAACCCCAGCCTCTCCATCACGAGGGCCGACGCCCAACCGCCCCAGAGCCCGCCTACCATCTTCGCCGAATAGAGGACGCCGTAGGTCGCGGCGGCGTGGTGCCTTCCGTAGTAGTACCCGGTGATCGCGGGAAACAGCGAGAAGAGCGGCCCCCAGAAGAAGAGCGCGGCGAGCGCGGCGCCCACGAACACGACCGCCGAACCGGTCGCGATCATGAGCAGCAGAAAGAGCCCGGCGAGCGTGAAGCTCACGGTCATTGTGACCTCGTACCCGATCCGGTCTGCGAGTCTGCCGAGCACCGGGCGCCCAACACCGTTCGTCACCGCGAGCCCCACCGCGGCGGTCGTCCCCACGAGCGCCGTATGACCGGTGGCCGAGGCGAACGAGACGATCTTGGCAATCGTCATAAGCCCCGCCCCGCTGACCAGGACGAAGGCGAGGTAGATGACCCAGAACTGCCAGGTCGAGACCGCCTCGCGCACGGTGAACTCGCGGCCCACCGCCGCGGCGTCCTTCGCCGCGGCCGAGCCCGGCGGCGCCACACCGGGGGCCCCGGGCGCCCCGGGCCGCCACCCGTGCGGCGGGTCGCGCATGACCAGCGCGCTCGCAATGATCAGCACACCCACGATAACGCCCATCGCGATGAGGATAGACTGGTAGTTGCCCGCGTCGGCAGAACCGCGGATCCAGATCACAAACGGAATCGACCCCCAGGAGAAGGCACCGGCGATCAGACCGGCGGCAAGCCCGCGCTTGTCCGGGTACCACTTGTTGCCCGTGTTGATCGCGTTACTGTAGACGATCCCGACGCCGAAACTGCCCACGACCCCGAACCCGACGACCGCCAGCACCAGCGGACCCGCGGCGAGCGCGTACATTCCCAGCCCCGCGAGCACCCCGCCTGCCACCGTCAGCGCGCGCGGTCCGTACCGGTCGCGCAGCAGCCCGGTGGGGAACGAGGCGCCGGACTGGAAGACGACGAAGAGCGTGAAGATGAGCCCAATGCTCGATGCGCTCCAGTCGCGCGCATCCGAGATGATAGGGCTGATCGAGCTCCAGGCGTACTCGTAGGGACTCACCACCGCCATCGCGATGAAGGCGGCCGCGAGGAAGGGCCAACGGCGCTGCGGTGCGGGCTCGGGGTTCGGGGTACTCATGATCGCCCATGGTGCCGCAATCGCGGCGGTATGTGAAGCGGGGGCATCTGCGAAGCCACCGCCTCGGTATGCTGCTCTTTGATCGCGTCTGAACGAGGTGGCATGCTGAGCCTGAGGGAGTATACTCGCCTGATGGCAAGCAATCGTTCGCGTCTCCCGGAACCGGCCAACTGGCCGTTCTTCTACGGCTGGATGATCCTCTTCGCCGGCGGACTCGGTACGCTCATGACCGCCCCGGGGCAGACGATCGGCGTGTCGGTTTTCAACGACTTCCTCATCGATGTCCTGGGGATCAGCCGGGTCGCGCTGAGCACGGCGTACATGATCGGAACGACCACGAGCGGGTTGCTGCTCGCACGCGCCGGACGGGTCCTTGACCGCAGGGGGGCCCGCGTCGTTGGATCCGCGGCCGCAATCGGGCTCGGACTCAGCGTCCTGGGGATGACGCAGGTCGACCGCGCATCGCAGGGAATCGCCCTTCTGACCGGCGGCGCGGTATGGCCCGCCTTCGCCGCGGTCACCTTCGGCTTCTTCCTCCTGCGCTTCTTCGGGCAGGGCATGCTCATGCTCAGCTCGCGGAACATGATACTCAAATGGTTCGACAGGCGCCGCGGACTCGTAACCGCGCTGCTCGGTCTGTCCGTGACGCTTGGCTTCTCGTACTCGCCCCGCATATTCGAGGCGCTCATCCAGGCCTCCTCGTGGCGCGCGGCCTGGACGATGATCGGATTGGCGGTTCTTGGCTTCGCGATGTTTGCTGCGGTCTTCTACCGCGACAACCCGAGGTCGGTCGGACTGAAGCCGGACGGAAACGTGCACGTGAAGGCGGATGCACCCCGCACGAGATTCCTCCCGCGGTGGGCCCGGAACCTTCGCCCGATCGGCGCGTCGACCGGCGAGGACCACAGCCTCGAAGAGGCACGGAGAACACTCATCTACTGGGTCCTCATCCTGGTGCTGACCTCCTCTTCCGCGATCGGTACGGCGTTCACATTCCACGTCGTATCGGTATTCGAGACCGGCGGGATGAGCCGGACGGCGGCGGTGTCGGTGTTTCTACCCGCCTCCGTCGTAAGCATCGCGGTGAAGTTCGTGACGAGCTGGGCGAGCGACTACGTCCCTATCCGTGTGTTCCCGGTGCTCCAGGGGCTCGCGATCGTCTTCTTTCTGCTCACGATCGCGCTTGTCGGGGTTCCCGGCTCGATGCTGCTTTTGATTCTCGGACACGGGCTGATGCAGGGCTTCCTGACGGTAAACGCGAACCTCGCCTGGCCGCGGCTCTTCGGACTCGCCCATCTTGGAGCGATCTCCGGCGCGTCGATGAAATGGTCGGTGCTCGGCAGCGCCGTCGGCCCGTATATCTACAGCGTCTTCTTCAACCTCACGGGCAACTACCGCCTCATCTCGCTCCTCCTCATGATTCCGTGCGCAGTCCTGACGATCCTCGCGGTCAAGGACCATATGAAGCATCGCTCCGATCACCGGATCGACGATCAGAACGCCGCCGCCGACCGTCCTTGACACCACGCGGTCCACAGGGCTAGATGCAGAGCGTCGAGGGAACATGAGAAGAGACATTGCTCGCCTGCTCACGCTGGTATGCCTGATCTGCCTCCCGGCGCTCGCACTGGTCGCGGGCGGGAGCCCGGATGCGGGGACCTCCTCGAACGCGCAGGAGCCGGGCGCGCTGCGGCCGCTCGTGATCGGGATGATGCCCGCGGTCGACTCGGTGCCGCTCATCGTCGCCGAGGCGGAGGGGTTCTATGCCGACGAGGGGCTCGAGGTTCGTCTCGAGCTCTTCCGCGACCAATCGTACCGCGAGGCGGCGCTCCAGGCGGACACGATCGACGCGACGGTGACCGACCTGGTGAACGCGATCCGCTCCTGGGAAAACGGCGCCGACTACCGCGTTCTGACGTCGACCCAGGGGATCTTCTCGGTGGTAACCGCACCGGGGTCGCC
>SKZO01000135.1 GCA_007127335.1 Spirochaetales bacterium
AGTGAGCAGCTCGATCTCCTCCGGCGCAAAGCTCCCGCGGATCAGGAGCGGTTTGCCGTGCGCCTGGATCTTCCGGAAGTGCGGCACCATCTGAAGAAGTGGAGGCCCGCTCGCGTCGTTGTTCACCTCGTAGCAGCGGATCTCGTCTATTTCGAGGAACGCGTCGAGCAGGAACATGGACGTTGAGTGCAGGTGCATGAAGCTGCACTCGAAGCTGCGCGCGATCATCCGGTCAACCGGCTGTACCAGTCTGCGATACAGGTCGGGGGAGTAGACCGCCGTCGCGTCCTCCTGCATCCGCACGATGCTGCCCGGCGCCCACAGGCTGTACTGCGCGTCAAAGTACCCGCCGTGGAAGCGCGGTAGCCGGCGCCATACGTCGGCCGTCAGGTCGCGGAAGATGCGCCCGCAGCGGTCGAGCAACTCGGCGGACTTCTCCGGTTCCTCAACGAGATCGACGATGCTCTGCGCGTGTCCACGCAGGACGGCGTGCATATCCGTGGGGCCTATCTCGGCGCCGTGGCTCACCGGGAACCGGCCGTCCGCCTCCGCAGCCAGGGCCTCCGCCAGCTCCAGATACTTCCGGTACCACCGGTTGTCGCGGTCGAGCTCGAGCTCGAGCAGCTCGCTCCAGCCGCGATGCTCCTCTTCGCCCATCACGTTCTCCGGGAGCACGCGGGCGCGGCACCCGACGATACCCGGAACGAAGGGAACGGCGACCTGCATGGGACCTACCCCGCGGATGAGGTCATCGTCGATGTCGTTTCCTTCCTCGATCATGCGGATGTGATCGGCGACGAGACGGTCAGGCTCGAGGTCTTCCGGCTCGAGGTACCGCTTGCCTTGCCATTGCGCCGCTGCAGCGAACGCCGAGAGGGGAAACCAGCCCACCCGTGTGAACCCGACGAGCGGCCGGTCAACCGGCGACCTGTCCCAGAAGGCCCGGTACCGATCAATCTTCTCCGGGTCGTTGCCGAATTGGTGCGAGGTCATCACATGCCACTATAACGCATTGGCCCGCGGGATTCACGTCGGCCTCAGACCGCAGGCGGTGCCTCTCAGCTCCCCGTGGACACGTATCCGCGTTCGACCGCACGGAAGACGAGGAGCGCGACGGCCGCGAAGGCGATACCGCCGGCGGGGCTTACCCACCCGATCCAGAGCGGCGCCTCCGCGGACCTCGCGAGGAAGCTCACCGCCGGATAGTAGACGACCCCGGCGAGCGGGACCACGAAGGTGAACAGCAGGCGCATGGGGCGTGGGTAGATCGACATGGGGAACTGCGCCATCTCCGGACCGCCGTTCGTGAGGATGTTGAACGCCTCGATGTTCTGGAGCACCTTCATGCCCACCGATCCCTGCAGGATGTAGAGCCCGCAGAAGAGCGCAGCGCCCCCGGTCAGACTCCACAGGAGGAGAATGGCGCCGGTTGCCGTCACGCGCTCACCAAGGAGCACGAGACCCGCGCCAAAGACCACGAGCGCCTGGAGCAGCCGACCGAACCGGTGGAGCGCGAACTCATAACCGGCGAGCTGGACCACGGTGTTCACCGGACGAAGGAGGTACCGGTCGTAGTCGCCGGTGCGCGTGAGCATCGCGAGGAACTCGAATCCGCGGACGAGGAACTCGGAGCAGGTGTAGGCCAGATGTGCCAGGCCGTAGCAGATGAGTACTTCCTCCAGCGTCCAGCCGTCGAGCGAGCCGAAGTGCCGGAACAGAATCCAGATAGCCGCGAACTCGGACCAGAACACGAGGAAGTACCCGGATATATCGAGGAAGACCGACGCTTTGTACCGGAGCTGCGACCGAACGGACGCTGATATGAGCGCGAGGTAAACCGAGACCGTATGCATCACTGGCTCAGCCTCCGGCTATCTCGAGACGCAGCGTGCCCCGCCGGGCGAGCGCGAGCCCGAGCAGGACGATCCCGGCGAACCAGGCCCCCTGGTGCACGAGCCCGCCCAGGGCCTGGGAGACCGACGATGCACCGTTGTAGATCATCGCCGTGGTGTCGTAGATGCCGCGGAACGGCAGAATGTCCGCGACTGCCCTCAGCCCTGGCGGGAAGAACACGAGCGGAACGAGCAGCCCTGAGAAGAGCGAGATCACCGCGTACGAGATGCTCGTTGACCCCCTCGTCGATATCGTCCAGAACCCGGTCATGTATACGAAGGTGTGCATCGCCGCGCTCAGCAGCATCGCGAGGAGGAGGCTCGGGACGAGAAAAGGTAGCATCGCGACATCAGGCGGCCTCATGCCGTAGCGCGAGAGGCCCACGAGCGGAAGGACGAGAAAGATCACCGCGAGCTGGATCGCCGATCGCGTGCAGAGCGCGGTGACCTTCTGCCCGAGCACGCGGGCGAAGTAGAAGCCGTAGAGCGAGACCGGTCGCGTGAGGCGGTAGGCAACGGCCCCTGAGCGTATCTCCTCTGCGTCAGGCCCAAAGAGGCCGGTGATAGGCATAACGCTAAAGAGAACTTGTCCCATCCAGAGGTAGCTGTAGAGATCGGGGAGCGCCATGGGCTGGACGGCGTCTGCGGCCCGGTAGAACGCCGTGAGGAGGAAGAGCCTGAAGAAGCCAAAGGCGATGTTCGTCAGCGCGCCCGCAACGGCGGCTATCCGGTACTGCAGGTACTGTTGGAACTCGGTCCGGAAGAGCGCCCAGTAGGGACTCACCGCGCATGCTCCCGGTACAACCGAGCGACGATCTCCTCGATCGGTTCCCAGGTCGACATCAGATCGACGATTCTTCGCGTCGTGGTGACCGATGCGATGATCTCGTTGATGTCCGTCACTCTCGGGTCGTAGAGGCAGCTCAGCTTGCCGCCGCTCTCCTGCATCTCCACGTCCGCAGGCCGCGGCACCTCTCCGTCGCCGACCGTGTCAATCGTCAGCTGTCGTTTCGCGCCCGTGGCGGCACGAAGGCCCTCCACATCGCCGCGGTAGATGAGCTCGCCGTCTCTCAGCACGAGAATGCGATGCGAGAGCTCCTCTATGTCGTCCATGTCGTGGGTGGTGAGGATCACCGTCACTCCGCGGCGGCGGTTGTACTCGCGGACGAAGTGGCGAACCGCGATCTTCGCCTCGGCGTCGAGCCCGATCGTCGGCTCGTCCAGGAAGAGTATCGCCGGCGAGTGCAGGAGCGAAGCCGCGAGCTCGCAGCGCATCCGCTGTCCAAGCGAGAGCTGACGGACCGGGATGGGCAGGAGCGGTGAGAGGCCAAGCAGATCGTCGAGCTCGTCGAGGTTCCGGTCGAACTCAGCGTCGGCTACCCCGTACATCTTCTGCAGAAGCCGGAACGATTCGAGCGCAGGCAGGTCCCACCACAGCTGGGTGCGTTGGCCGAACACGACGCCGATCCGCCGGACGTGCGCAATGCGGTTCTGCCAGGGGACCATCCCGGCCACCAGGCACTCGCCTGCGTCCGGCTTCATGATCCCGCTCATGATCTTGATCGTCGTGGACTTCCCCGCGCCGTTCGGCCCTATGTACCCAAGGATCTCTCCGGCTTCCACCGTGAACGAAAGGTCGTGAAGCGCCCGGATCTCACGGTACTCGCGCTTGACGAGCCCTTTGAGCGCGCCGCCAAGGCCGCTTCCGCGGAGCGAGATCCGGTACGTCTTCTCGAGACCGGAGACGGAAATGCACGGCATCAGCATCCCCTACTGCGCGAGCGGATCTCCCTTGAGCGTCGGCAGCGGCGCCGGCCGCACGAGCACGCCGCCCTCCTCGTACGATTCGATCGCCGCGAAGGTGTACTCGAGCGCCGCGAGGGCATCACGGCCGGAGGCGCGGAGTTTTTCACGCGGGACGCCGTTGGTCACGTCCTCCAGGAAGGCGTGGATCCGGTTGGGGAAGGTGGTGCCGAAGTCGGTGATTCCGCTCTCGGTCACGACGGGATCTGGTGCCTGCCCAAGCCCCAGGTTCTGCGGCTGCGCGGCGTCCTCCGGGTTGGGCGCCGGCCAGTAGCTGACCTTCTCCACGCAGTTCTCAATGCAGAAGGTCCCCTTGCTCCCCGCAACCTCCACGCTCCACCAGCCGCCGAGCCCGAAGGTGTAGTCGCCTCGCTGGCTCAGGAGGTACCCCACCGCACCGTTCGCGAACTTCACGTGGATGCTGTTCACGCTCACCATGAGCTCGCCGGAGTTGCGGCGGAACCCGGGTCGGTCCATGAACGCCTGGACGTGGGTGATGTCGCCGCAGAAGTGGCGCATGATGCTGAAGGGGTGGTGGAGAAAGGCCTTCACGTGGAAGTACGGAAACTCCTTGGACCGCGGCGCATCCGAGGGGACGTAGCTTGCCTCGCCGCCGGGGAAGCCCATGCGATGGACGCAGTAGCCGAGCTCGCCGATCATCCCTTCGCGAAGGTATTCGTTCGCCTTCTCCGCCGGCTGCGTGAAGTAGTGGTTGAGATTGCA
>SKZO01000412.1 GCA_007127335.1 Spirochaetales bacterium
AAGCCACGCCGGCGGAGATCTGGTATCATTCAGGCATGAATACATCGCTCCCGATCCGGCCCTTTGGTTCCACTGCTGACCGTACCACCGCGCTCGGCCTTGGCGGCGCGGTCCTTGCCAACAGCTCGTACCGGGACGGTGTGGCGACGGTACGCCGCGCGCTCGAGCTCGGGGTGAAGTATTTCGATACCTCGCCCGGCTACTGCGCCAACGAGTCGCAGCTGATGATGGGCGAGGGGCTCGCCGACGCCCCTGACGACATCATGGTGGCGACCAAGGTAGGCTACTTCGAGACGCCGGCCGGATTCCGCTCTGAGGACGAGATCAAGCATCAGATCGAGGATAACCTCAAGCGCCTGCGTCGCGATTCGGTGGATGTCCTGCAGGTGCACGAAGCGAACTGGGCGAGCTGGTGGGACGATCACGCGGAGAGCCGGACGGCTCAGATCAGTGCCGGCACCGCGTACGAGTTCGCCGACGCGCCGGCCATTCGGGTGCTGCGGTGGGCCAGGGAGCAAGGGCTGTGCCGCTACATCGGCATCACCGGCAACGTTTCGCACCAGATGACGCGGATCCTTGCCGACGTCGATGTGGACACCTTCCTCGTCGCCTACAGTTACGATCTCATCGTCCGCTCCGCAGAGGCCGACGCGATACCGCTTGCCCGCAGCAAGGATGTCGTCCTCATCCTCGGGGCGATCTTCTACGGCGGCAGGCTCGTCGCGCCCCATCCCGAATGGCTTACCTCGCCTCCTGAGTGGATGGACGCCGACCTGCGCGACCGGTTCGATCGCCTCTACCGCATCCAGGACGAATCCGGTATACCTCTCGTGGAGATGGCGATGAGGTTTGCCCTCGCGCAGGGAGACGCCTCAGTGGTGCTCGTCGGATGCGCGCGACCGCGCGAGATCGAGCAGCTCGTGGAGGCGACCCTCGCCGGCGAGTTGCCGGCCGACGCCGCGCGGGAGATCGCGAATCTGGGTCGGCGGGCGGAGGAGAGTATATGAGCACACAATCATTCAGCGGCGTCGTACCGTCACTCGCGCAGATCGGTGATCTGGGCCCGCCGCGGACCGAGATCGGCGTGGGGGCGCTCATGCCGTGGGCGGGAAGGCTCTACGTGCAGAACTACAACTCGCACAAGGCGCGCAGCGGCTCGGGGGTGAGCCTGCGCGTGATCCACGAAGACCTCTCGATGGAGGTCGTGCCCGAGGCGCGCGGCGTCGACGGCACGTACACCAACCGCTTCGTGCACTTCGCGTCGAACCAGATGATCATTGGTCCGCATGTGATCGACGCCCGGCACCACATCCGTACCGTGCCCGAGCTCGCGCCGCTTCGCGTGTGCGGCACGACGCGCCACATGAGCGACCCGGAGCATCTGGTCTACGTGCTCTGCATGGAGGGCGAGCTCTTCGAGCTCGACGTCAATACACTCGCGTGCACGCAGATCGCCGACCTGCAGGACGAGCTCGGGACCGAGGGCGAGATGATGACGCACTTCAAGGAGTGCTATTCGAGCTTTGGCCGGCTCGTCGTCTGCAGCAACGAGTACCACGAGCCCGACTGGACCGGCGGCCGCAGCCAGGGCCGCCTGGCCGAATGGGACGGGACGACGTGGACGGTGCTCGAGGAGAAGCCGTTCACCTGCATCAGCGGACGGCACGACTTTGGCGGCACGATCTTCGCGACCGGCTGGGACCAGGCGTCGGCTATCATGAAGGTCTTCACGGCGGCGAACGAAGAGTGGACCACCTATCGCCTGCCGAAGGCGAGCCACTGCTTCGATCACAAATGGCAGACCGAGTGGCCGCGCATCCGCGAGACCGAGCACGAGCGCTTCCTGATGGACCACCACGGCCTCTTCTACGAGCTCTCCCCATGGGCGTACGGCAACCGCATCTGGGGGGTCCGCCCGATCAGCACGCACCTCTGGGTGCTCGGCGACTTCTGCAGCTACCGCGGGATGCTCGTGATGGGCGCGGACAACGCCTCACCGTCGAGCGGCGCCTCACCCACGACGGCCGAACCGCAGAGCGGGATCTGGATGGGCAAGACCGACGACCTGTGGCAGTTCGGCAAGCCCGCAGGATGGGGCGGTCCCTGGTGGGAAGCTCCGGCCACCGCCGGCGTGCCGAGCGATCCCTACCTGATGACCGGCTTCGACAAGAAGTGCCTCCACATCCGCCACGACGCCGGCCGCGCGGCGCGCTTTCACGTGGAGCTCGACTTCATGGGCCACGGCGCCTTCGAGCGTTACACGACGATCGAAACCGACCGCTACGCGGTCCACGTCTTCCCGGAAGGCCTGAGCGCGCACTGGCTGCGCCTCGTGCCGGACGAGGCGTGCACGGTAACGGCGCAGCTGCACTATACGTAGCCGGCGAAGGTCGTTCGTTCGAGCGCGACCGAGCGGACGGGTGGGAATGTCGTTGTGCATGGAATCCTTCCTTGGGTTCGATGGCCCACACCGATCATATCACGGAGCCGGATGTGGAGTGGCGCCGCGAACTCATTGACCGGAAGGGCTGGCCGTGGTACGAAGAGGGCGTGTCGCTCGGGACAGGCAAGCAGGCAACCGAAATCGACCCGGAGGCAGGATGGACAGCCAGACACGCATTGGCATAACATGTCTGAGCGACTTCATCCTGAGCGAGAGCCCGGAGGCGGTCGTCGCGAATCTCGTGGAGTATACCCGCGCAACTGCAGTGACACTCAATCCTACCGTCACGGAACCGGCACGCAAGGGCAGAGGGAGCTTTCAGCCGCCGTCCGACGGAGGGAGCAGCCCCCGCGCCTTCGACCGCCCGCTATGGGGTCGCACCAGGCTATGGGTCCGGGCCGAGCCGAGCTACGAGCCTGACGCCCGCCTGTACGACGAGTCGGCCTACCGCCCGCGGCAGGCGGGCGAGCTTACGAAGTCGGTCGGGGGCATGGTCCGGCGATTCATCGATCTGGCGCATGACCGAGGGCTTGAGGTCTCGTTCCAGATCGGCGCGGCAGCACCCCCCGGCCTTCGCGATGGGGATCGCCCGCGGTTGCCGGGAGGCGGACTTGCCGACCACCCTATGGCGAGAACGGCGAGCCTCGCCTCGCCGGCTGTGCGATCGTACTACCGAGCCTTCCTCACCGATCTCCTGCGCGCCTACCCGGACGTCGATTGTATCCGTGTGGATTGGCCGGAGTATCCCTGCTACACGATAGATGAGACCTTCGCGGACTTTCACCCTGCCGCCGCTATTGGGAAGACGCTCGAGCACGAGATAGGCGAGCTGCGGAACTGGGTGCGGTCCGGCCTTTCGGACCACGTTCTGCATGAGTGGATAGAAGCGTGCGCCGGCGGGGCTCCTTTCGAGCACCTCTGCCGGCGGTGGCCGGCGCTCGACGAGTGGCTGCACGCAAAACGCCGACTCGCGATCGACTACCTGAGATTCCTGCGCACGACCATGAACGACGCAGGGGCTCACTCGGTGGCTCTCGCGCCTAACGCATTCCCGCCTCCCTTCTCGCTTCTCACCGGCCTGCCCTTCGCGGACCTGCACCAGATCGCCCCGTGGGTCGCCGTGAAACTCTACACGATGCACTGGCTTCAGATCGTCCGGTTCTGGATGGACGACATACTCGTCAACACGCCCGGCCTCGATCCGGCGCTTCTCGCGGAGACTCTCCTCCTGTTCTTCGACGTGGGCGACACGCTTGCCAGACCGCTCGACGCGGATTCCGTCCGGTATCCCGAGCCTGATGAGCCACATCCGGTGGCCGATGCGGCGCAGCGTCGCAAAATCACCCAGGCCCGCCTTGAGTCCACGGTCCCTGTCGCGCCGATCGTGCACGGCTATGGGCCGGATGACGATTTCAGCCGACGATTTCGAACCGCCGTCGCCGCAGCCATGGGTCGTGTCGACGGAGGGTGCGTATGGGTCAACCGCTACGGGTACCTGAGCGACGCGAAGCTCGGCACGATCGGATCGTAGGCAGAAACCGCGGCGGTTCACGACCGCCCGCCTGGAGGGTCGTGACCGAGGCCGCTGTCGAACGAGGCGCTCGAGGGACGCCACATCTCGCTCTTCGTGTGGAAGCACCAGTGGTACTACACCTGCTACGAGATGCGTTTCTCGGGTGACAGGTACTACCGCGACTTCCGGCTCAGTCATGTCTCCTACGACCAGGACGGAGCCATTGAGCCGATCGCGATCGACTCGACGGCCGGGCTATGGCTGGACACTGCCCCTACACCGACTCGTAGCGATCCTCGTACCAGTGGAACGAAAAGTAGCGCTTGGTGTTGGCGTCGGTCTTGTAGCCGGGTATGTCGGGAATCGACTCGGGCGGATCCTGGAACAGGAGATACGCATCCGGATCGGACGGCATGGTCTTCCTGCCATAGCGTCTCCACTCCCCGTCCTGAATGGGCTCC
>SKZO01000092.1 GCA_007127335.1 Spirochaetales bacterium
ACTCGAGCGAGAAGCCACCAATATCCCAGGCGCCGAGCGCATCGGTCGGATCGGAAGACTTGCCTGGAGTCAGCACGGGAGCAGAATATCAGGCGCGCCTGCCGGCGTCCACCTTCGGTGCACAGACAAGAACCGCCCCGTCTCGGGGCGGTTCAGTGGGGTTGGCTCGCCGGGCGGCCCGTCTTCACCAGGTGAGCGAGGGGTTTCCCCCGGCCACGGGGTTTACTGGGCGGCGACGAGGGCGCGCTGCCAGGTTCGGTCGAGGCGGGTGATGATCTGTTCGCGGGTCACGTCGCCGACGTAGTAGCTCTGCAGGAGCTTTGCCGTTTCGTCGGTGACGGCGCCGGGCAGCGACAGGTCCAGATAGGCATGCCCGTCTGCTACCCAGGTCATCGCCTCCTGGATCCAGGGGAAGACCTCGTAGTCATGGAAGGGTGCAACCGGGTTGAACTTGAGCGACTCGAACAGCGGCGGAGAGTCCGCCGGGTCGAGCACGTAGCTCAGGAGGTCGAGCGCGAGGGACTTCTCCCGGGACTGGGGAGTGACGGCGAGCGACGTTGAAGTGGCGAGATTGATCATCGCCGCGGACGGATCGTTGCTGACGGGCAGAGGCGCGACGCCGAAGCTCATCTGAGGGTTGGCTGAAAGAATTGATTCAGCCATCCAGGGCCCCTGGACCCACATCGCGGCGACGCCATTGGCGAAGTCCGCCGACCCGGATGCGCTGCCGACTTCGAACGGCCGGTCGCTGCCGTTGGCCATGATGAGATCAATGATCTCGAACACCTGGGCGACGTCCGCGTAGGAGCCGCGGCCCTCGTTCATCCGCTCGACGAAGTCCGGGGCCTGGGAGTTCACCACGCCGCCGAGGGACAGCGCCATCATGAGCTGCGGAATCCAGGACTCCTGGAAGGCGAGAAGGAAGGGAGTCACGTTCGCATCATCAAGCGCGGCGATTACGGCCTCCATCTCTGTGATCGTGCGGGGCGGCTCGAGGCCGAGATCAGCGAATATGTCGCGGTTGTAGAGATAGCCCCACGAGAGGCTCTCGAGCGGGAGCGCAACCACTCTGCCGTCGTAGGTGACGGTGGTGCGAACGCCGTCGAAGAGGTTCGCAACGAAGGGCTCGTCCGAGAGATCAGCAAGGTAGCCCGCGCGGTAGAAGGTGGGGATGTCGGCGATGGCGTGCAGGGTGTAGACATCCGGGGCGTCGTTTGAGGCGAGACGGGCCTTCAGGATCTGGTTCGCCTGCTCGGCCTGCGGCATCTCGAGTCTCACTTGAACGTCGATGCCCTGCTCCTGCAGGATCTTCCGGGAAAACTGTTCATAGTAGTCCTCGAATTGCTCCTGGAAGCGGGGAAAGCTCATGAACACGCGCAGCTCGGCCTGGCGCGGTCCGGTCTCCGCTGTCTCCTGGCGGCCAGTTGCGAATGCGCCTGTTGTTATCACGAGGATAAACAGGGCAACGGCTGTGATCCGTAGTGTCTTCACGTGGTCCTCCTTGGTCCGTGATACCCTCAGGTTTACACCACGCGGGGCACGCGGTCTTTCGCCGATGTTAGCGTTCGGTCTTGAAGAGTGTTGATCCGGTCGCATCCAGGGGCCGGGCGCATCTAGCGGGCCTGACCGGGAGGGTAGCCGAAGTGCTTCTTGAAGACCCGGTAGAAGTAGGCCAGGTCCTGATAGCCGACCATCCAGGCGATCTCCTTGATCTCGAAGTCTCCGGCGCGCAGGAGCTCGAGCGCCCTGTGCATGCGTCGATCCGTGATGTAGTCGTTCACGGTGGTGCCGAAGGCCTTCCGAAAGACACGGCTGAGGTGCTCCCTGCTCACGAGAAAGAGACTTGCGACGCTCTGCAGCGAGAGCGGATCCGCGAAGTAGTGATCGATGTGCGCGCGGACCTCCCCCAGGTCGAGCTGGCCGCGGTCGCGGCGGCTCTCCGCTATCTGCTCGATCGCGCGACGGTAGAGCCGCGCGACAGCCTGGAAGGGGGCGCGTTCGGATGCGGGACCGGCGATGCTGCCGGAGCGCAGGAGATCCGGGTCAACCGGAACGCCGTTACGCACGACGAACTCCTCGAGCAGCACGATGAAGTCGTGCATCACCCGGTCGCCCACGTCGGGACCGACCTGCTCACCCGTTCGCGTCGCGATGAGCCGCTCGAGGTCCGTAAGCGTCCGCTCAACGCCGAGCGCGTCGAGCTCGAGCAGGTTCGCGAACACCCGTTGGCGGTGTGAGACGTACTCGTCAAGGAGCTCAGGGTCCGAGAAGGCAAGCGGGGTCTGCATGGAGACGGGCCGTCCGGGCTGCGGATGGGCGATCGTACTCACGCAGCGCTCGAGCGTCCTGTTGAGCTCATCCGGGTCTATGGGCTTCAGGAGGTAGTCCTCCGCGTGCGACTGGAGCGCCTGGCGCAGATAGGCGAACTCGTCGTAGCCGCTCATCACCACGATCCGGACCTGCGGGTGGTCTGCTGCGATGCGCTGAAGGAGCTCGATGCCGTCCATACCGGGCATGCGCATGTCAGTGATCACGATCTGCGGCCGGAGCGCACCGATCAGCTGCAGTCCCGAGGGTCCGTCGTCGGCCTCTCCCACGACCTGCAGCCCGAGTTCCTCCCAGCGTCCGAGCGACTTGACGACCTCGCGTGACCAGGGCTCGTCGTCCAGGATAACGACTCCATACGGTGCACTCATGGGTCCCTCCCGTGGGACTGCATGCCTGCGGGCGGCAGAACGAAGAGCACGACGGTGCCTCGCCCGGCGGTGCTCCGCACACGAACCCGCGTCCGGTCGCCGAAGTGGAGCCGAAGGCGTGCGTTGATGTTGGGCAGGCCTATGCGGGCCGAGCCCCTGGCCGTGCCTTCCTCCGCGAGGCGCGCCTTCAGACCGGCGAGTGCGCCCGCGTCCATCCCCACGCCGTTGTCGCGCACCGCGACCATCGTCCCGAGCCGCCGGGCGCGGCAGCTGACCGAGACGCGCCAGGCGCCGGGTTTTTGCTGCAGGCCGTGCTCGAAGGCGTTCTCCAGAAGCGGCTGCAGGGTAAACCGCGGGATGGGGGTCGCGGCCACCTCAGGATCGAGACCGATTTCGATCGTGCACCGGCCGGCGAAACGATTCTCCTGAATCAGCAGGTAGTTGCGCACGTGAGCGAGCTCGTGTTCGAGGCTCACTACGTCTCCGTCGGTGCCGACTGCGTAACGAAACATGTCGCTCACGGCGCGGGCAAGGCGGTAGACCTCCGTTGCCCCCCTGGCGAGCGCCATGCCACCGAGCAGGTTGAGCGTGTTGTTCAGGAAGTGGGGGTTGATCTGCGCCTGGAGCGCCGTCAGACGCGCGTCCTTGAGCTCGATCTCCTGCTCGTACTCCTTCTGGGCGAGCGCTTTCATCCGCGCGGTCAGGGCGTGGTACCCGTCTTCGAGGAGGCGAACCTCGTCGTGCCCATGCGGGGTGAGGCGGTTGAAGTCCGGAATTGACGCCTCCTGCATGCTCTTCGCGAGCTCGGAAATGGGGCGGCTTATGCGCAGTGAGAAGACCACCGAGAGAATCACCGACAGCGCCGCGAGGAGCATGCCGGTCAGAAGACCGACGGTCATTGTGGCACGGGCGCTCCTGGTCACGAGCTCGAGCGGGACGGTCTTCGCGACGGAGAGGCGTCCGCGATCAAGGCGCCGGGCGAAGCCGATATAGTCTTCGCCGTTCCACACGGCCGTCTCGTTCGTGACCGGAGGCAGGGCTTCGATCACCGCCACAATCTGCGCCGGAACTCCCGGCGACGAGGAGATGACCGCCTCCCCCTCGTCGTTCAGCAGGTACACCTCGTCGCCTTCCGCAGCGGCGAGGATCCCTGTGAGGCGGCCGGCCATCCTGCGGTCCACCCGGGCCGCGAAGGCGCCTCGCAGCGACTGATCGCCGAACCGGTTGATCGTATGGATGGCGTAGATGTCGTCCGCTACGGCAAGCAGCCGCAACGACACAGGCGTTCGGCCAACGGCGCGCCACGGCCCGGAGTCCGGTTCGTGAGGCGTGATCGTCCCGCTCGTCACGTTGTCCACGAGCATCTGCTCCCCGGTTGAGTGGACATAGAGCGAAAGCTCTGCAATGACCCTGGAGTTGGCAAAGTAGGCGCCGCTCAGGAGTGAGGCGAGGTCCCGGCGCGCCGCCGCCGGGGGCAGGGCGTCCGGAGATTCAAGCTCACCGAGGGCACGCTCGAACTCCGCGTCGATACGCAGCGAGTAGAACAGGCCGTCGAGGCTCTGCAGGAGCTCCTCGAGATAGTGACCTGCCCAGTCGACCCGCGTGCGGTTCGCGTTGACGATCTCCTGCTCCACGGATGCGCGCGTGTTTCGCGTGGCGACCACGGTCAGCACGAGCACCGGCACGACCGTGAGGACGATCATGAGCG